>CAZKZZ010000033.1:0-18243 GCA_964557375.1 uncultured Spirochaetales bacterium
TTCGCCTCCCGCTGGAGGAAAGCGAGTCTGATTTCCAACTCTTCAATTTCTGCCTTGTATTCTTTCTTCGAAACTTTCCGAGACAAATCAATCTGCTCGAGCATGGCATCCCCCTGTTATCCGGTAGGTTTTTATCATTATAGCACAGGATACATTATAAGGCCCAATTTTCTACGATGAGGTTGGGATATCGGTATCGAGCAGTATCAAGGGTTTGCTTCTTTCATAAGCGTTTTCGGGCCCCAGATACCTATTACCACAACAGCAATCAGAATGAAGGGTGTGTCAGACAAAAGAAGATACAGCCGGGGAGGGGGACGGAGTCCGGAACTTATGACATCCAGGGCCCAGGTGTACATCCAGTGAAAAAAGACTGCACTCCAGATACTTCCCCCCGTATTGTTGTAGACCCAGGTATAGAGAATTGATATGGCCATTACCCCAACAGTAAAGGCGAGGAAAGACATGTCGTAAATATTCTGCGATGCGCCGGGAATAGAGAAAAGCGGCAGGTGCCACACCGCCCAAAACCCACCGATAATAAGACTGGAAGTAAGCGCATTGAGCCGTTTCTGCAGCCTTCCCAGCGCGAACCCGCGCCATCCGAGCTCTTCGGAAAGCGGTCCTAAAATGAGAAGCGGCAGCAGGAAGCTGGCCCGCTTTGTGAACAGTGCGATGTTAAAGCCGGCACCAATCACCCCGAGAATAAGAAGCTGGCCTCCTGTTCCTATGGTCACTACGAGAAGTACGATGCCGTGCCATTTCAAGTTCATCGTACGGGGGTCTAGTCTCCGGAACAGGGCTTTCAAACCGGCCCCACCCTCGAGGACTGCGGTCATCACAATAGCCGTAATAGAGGGGGAGAAGCCGCCGAGCATAAACAAAGCAAGCGCCCAGCCCGGCCCGCCCGATCCTTCTTCGAGGCTTGCCGCAGGAATCCGGAAGAGGGCCAGCGGCCCCCAGAAGACAATCAGATTGAGCCCCACGGTTATAAGGAGAAAAATCCATCCTTCGGTGAACGGTTTGGCTACGGGTTTCATCGGCTCGGTCTCCGCAGGCTAAATCGGGATATAATCAGTATTATACATATACCCCAGCTGGAATGGGTTTGTCAAAACTTTTTTTATTATAAATAATGCCAGAAATGACAGAAAGTATGGTATAATTAAAGTAAATAGAACACAAAATCGAGATAGTGATTTTTCTTTGTGTTACTTGCTGATGATTTTGTGGGTCCCTTAAAGGAGGCGGCTCATGAATGAGGTGCTTATTAAAAAAACCGGTTACCTGTTCTTTGCGGTAATCGGCTCTTTGATAATTTCCGTCCTATTTTTTTCCTGCATGTATCAAACTCCTCCGTCGCCGGAACTCGTATCCCCTCGTATTCACATAAAGGGGCAGCCCGCTGGAGTTACGTCGATCAGCCTGGAAGTATCGGGAGCAGACATGGAGACGATCGAGGAGTCAATCGGTGTCGGAGATGATGAGATCATCGTCGAAGTACCGGCCGGCAGTGACCGGACTTTTACACTAACAATGGAAAATCCGTCTGTTACTTTTACCGGAGAGGTGACGGAGGATCTTACTGCTGGGGAAGAAGTGGATATCGTTGTTACTCTTTCTCTCAATGAGAGCACGATTATTGTACCAGATGCCGATTATTACAGTGGTGCGTATCCTGGCGGGAGGCTCGTTCAGATCGATGATATGAACGGAAGCGGGTGGATTGAAAGAGACTACAGCAATCTGAATCTGGGATACAGTTTACAAGAAGATTTTGTCCCATATGACGTAGATTTTGACAGCAGGGGGAGGATATACGTTGCCAATTATTCAAGTACCAACGGAGGCATTATCCGGTTGGGCCATATAAATGATACAAACCCTACGCAGATATTATCCAGCAATCAAATAGTGGCTTTAGCAGTGGACAGGAATAATGACTGGATCTATTTTATCGAAGCAGGCGCCGACTTCCCTTTGCAGCGGTGTGATGTAAACGGTGCAAACAGGAAGACCTATGCTGACGCTTCAGCTCAAAATGCTCAGGGTCTCTGTATCGATGATGAAGGCATGTTGTACATGGTCTCTAATCCCGATGGATTTCTTATTCAGAAAATTGATCCTTCAGGAACGGGGGTGCCGTCCGACACCGGCAATTATGGCGATTTGTATTATAGTTGGGATGTTCTGTTCGCCGATAATTATATCTATGTCGCCGATAGGGCCTATGGTTCGGACGAAAAGATTGTCAGGTTTATGAAAGATTTGACTTATATCGACGAGCTCGGTTATGACCCGGAAAATCCCTCCGATCAATTCGAAGGGCCTCATCGGTTCCTTGCCGTGTTAAACAGAGGGTTTATTGTAATTGACGAATATGAGCAGAGTAGTGATGCAGACGACAGACTGGTAATGTTCAGCGGTATATCAGGGGCCGGATGGACTACCTATCAGAGTAGTACCGATCCGTTCAGTTTTTTTAATAAGTATTAATGTGATATCGTGCGAATCGTCTATTATTCTTCGGCGGTATCCGGCTCAGGCCATGTTGTTACCGGTCTGTCCATCGGCAACGCATTACAACGGAGAGGGATAGAATCGGAATATCTCTTGCTAACGAGCAGTTCGTATTCATATCTTGCTGATGCTTTTTCGATTCAGCATATCGAGATACCGCTGGAACAATCCGATGATCTCCGGAAGGATCGCTTTGAGCGATCTCATCTCTACACCGCCCTGGCAAGGACCGATCCGGACATCCTGATTGTAGATCTTTCCTGGTTCATGCTTCATTCTTTTATTGATCAACTTCCCGCGAAAAAAATCATTCTGTTTCGGCGCATTGCAGATGAAGCATTTTCTATTAAACTCCCTTGGGGAAGCATACGGTTTAGGCCTGAAAAATACGATTTTGTTTTTAAAACAGAGCCCTTTACATCAGCAGTTGAAATGGACCAAATAAACCCTCTTATTATTAAAAATCGAGAAGAAATATATTCTCGTGATGAAGCCCTACGGTTATTAAACCTGAAGGCGGAACACCCTACTTGTTTCTTTACGGTAACTGGAAATCCGGGTGAATTTGATCAGATAAAGAAGTCTTACTCATATCTCGAAGATGAAGGATATCAGATGATATATACCACGAATGAGGGAAAGGGTATTTTCCCAGTTGTCGATTATTTCAATGCAGCAGATCTCCTCATATGCGGGGCCGGATACAATGCATTCTGGGAAGCGGTTTATTTTGAAAAAACCGCATACTTCGTTCCAATACAAAGAAGATTTGAAAATACGTATCAAAGGGTCGCTGAATGCCAGGATTACCACTTCGAGGAAAACGGGGCGGACCAGTTGGTTGATATCATACTTCAACTTTGACCCTCAAAATCAACACATCTGGAAGATTCTTCCATCATATATTACACTTCATTACAGAATGGGCAGCCTGGACCAGTTTCGAAGCATCATCGAGCACAGTGCCGACGGGATTCTCGTAACGGACGAGAACGGTACCATCGTTTTTGTAAATCCGGCGGCGGCCGGTATTCTCTCGAGGCCGGAACAGGAGCTGCTCGGAGAGAACTTCGGGTTCCCTTTGACCGGTCAGGACCGGGTAACGCTGAACATCCCCGGTGAACAGATAAAGTTCGTTGATATGCGGGTCGCCGAGCTCGAGTGGAACGGGGCCCCTTCGTATGTCATTAGTCTGCGGGACGTTACCGAACGGGAAAAGGCGGTCGAGCAAACTGAGTACTTGAACCGGCTGCTTCGCTCGGCGCGAAATGTAAATCACATCATCACCCACGCGGACAATACCGGTGAGCTCATTGAAAATGTGTGCCAAACGCTCACGGAGACAAGAGGGTTTTTCTGTGCCTGGATCGTTTTGCTGGATGAAAACGGGCGGGTCGTAAAGGCCGCTGCTTCAGGAATAGATGAAAAGCGGACCACTCTCTTTCGAAAGAGACTCGAAGAGGACAAGTTGCCCTCATGTGTTTCCAAAAGCATGGCGGAACATGAAGTGTTCATCATTGATATGGACCGGGAAAGATGTGCAGGATGTGCGCTTGCATCTGAGAAAGAGACTGTGGGGGTG
Source organism: uncultured Spirochaetales bacterium (assembly GCA_964557375.1). Lineage (GTDB taxonomy): Bacteria > Spirochaetota > Spirochaetia > SPDA01 > CAZJBZ01 > CAZKZZ01. The sequence goes on from CAZKZZ010000033.1 coordinate 4,103, forward strand.
ATGACAACTTCCCTAATAGTCGGCGATGTGAAGTATGGAATTCTCACCGTAAGTATACCTCGAGGGTTTAAGGCCACGGAAGAGGAGCGGAAAATTTTCAAGGAACTTGCTGATGACATCTCTTTTGGAGTCCGTCACATCAAAGCGGAAGAGGCGCTCAAGACTAGTGAAGAGCGGTATCGGCTTGCCGTGGAAGGGTCGAGAGACGGTATCTGGGACTGGGAACTCGCCACAAACACTATATTCCTCTCTCCTCAATGGAAGAAAATGCTTGGATATGAGGACGATGAACTGCCGAACCACCCAGACCAATTCTTCGACCGGATACATCCGGATGATATACAGCTTGTACAAAATACATTGGAAGCTTTCCTGCGGGGAGAGAAAAAAGAGTACTCGGTCGAATGCAGGCTTCGGCATAAAGACGGCAGTTACCGATGGATATTGGCACGTGCCGATGCGCTTCGAGATGCTCAGGGAGAGGTATATCGAATTGCCGGCTCCCATACCGATATAACTGACCGGAAACAAAACGAAGAGGAGCTTCGAAAAAGCAAAGAAGAAGCAGAGGCGGCCAATCGGGCGAAAAGTGTGTTCCTTGCAAATATGAGCCATGAGATCCGCACCCCCCTCAACGGTGTATTGGGATTTCTGGATATTCTTCTATCTGAAGATTTGAACCCGGAACAGAAAGAGTATGTGAAAACAGCGATGCAATCGGGGAGAAGCCTTCTTCAGATCATCAACGATATCCTGGACATCACCAAAGTCGAAGCGGGTAAAATAGAAATAGCCAGGCAGCCGTTCTCTCTCAAAGAAGCGGTAAGGGCGGCGGCTGATAATTTTAAACTTTCTGCATCAGAAAAAGGTCTGGAACTTCGAACACAGATCGATGATCACTTGCCTGCTTTCGTTTTGGGTGATGAAAGCCGCGTCAGGCAGGTCTTATTCAATTTGATTGGTAATGCGGTCAAGTTTACTGAGCGCGGGTTTATAGAAGTAGCAGTAACACCGGCTGAAAACGATACTTCAGCCGGGACACCTATTCTTTTATCCGTTACAGATACAGGCATCGGTATCCCGGAAGAAAATATCGAAGATATTTTCGAATCTTTTACGCAGGTTGACAGCTCATACGCGAGAGAATATCAGGGGACCGGGTTGGGACTCGGTATTGTAAAGCGGTTGGTACAGCTGATGGGCGGAAAGGTGGGCGTTCAAAGCAGCCCCGGCCATGGTTCCAGGTTTTATTTTACTATACCGCTTCGTGCTGCTTCTGAAGAGCTCGCGGTAACCGGCTCCACACCTAAACCCGAGACACATGAGACTGCCGCTGGAAACGGAGACCAGAATAAAAGGCAGGGGTTATCGATACTGTTGGCCGAAGACAACAAGATAAACAGAATGGTAACCGAGAAGCTCGTCGAGAAATTGGGGCACCGAATTCACTCGGTAGAGAATGGTGAGCAGGCGGTAGCAGAAGTGGGTAAAGACCTATATGATCTGGTCCTCATGGATGTCCAAATGCCTGTGATGGACGGAATAGAGGCAACACATTCGATCAGAAACGGAAAGGCCGGAGAGGCGGTAAAAAAGATTCCTATTGTCGCACTCACAGCCCACGCCTTGAGTGATGAAAAGCAGCACTTTCTCGATGAAGGAATGAACGGATTCATTGCCAAACCCATTAAAAAAGAAGAACTCTTGAGGGTGCTGGAAGAACTGTTCCCCGAATCATGATATCCCGCTCCTTTTTTGCAATGGACACACTTATCACTGTAGCTGTTTCGGCTGATACAGCGGATGCAGATTCTCTTGTTGTAAAAGTTATTAAAGCGCAAAATGAGATAATGAGACTGGAAGGCCTGTGGAGTAGATTCAATCCGGAGAGTGAAATTTCGAGGATCAACAATGCGGCCGGGGGAGGCCCTGTTGCGGTCTCTCCGGAAACGGCGGAGCTCGTTCAAACCTGCATTGAATACAGTGAATTGAGCGGTGGGGCGTTCGACATCGTTTCGACGGCAGGTAGTCACAGCTCCCTTCACAGAAACATCACCTCTCCACTCGACGTAGATATGACCACAAATCAAATAACACTTTCAAGAGGCGGAACAAAGATTGATTGTGGCGGTATCGGCAAAGGGGCCGCGGCGGACAAAGCTGCAGACGTGCTTCTCCGAGAAGGGATTTTCGGCCTCCTGATCAATATGGGGGGAAATGTATTGGTCCGGGGATGTAGAGATAGGTGTGGAGACAGCAGTGCCGGAGGGAAGCAGAACAGCCCTCCGTGGCGAATCGGTATCAGAGACCCGTGGGGCGGCCCGAGTGATACTTTCGGTTTTATCGAAATCGAAGAGGGGTCGGTATCGACCTCGGCGTTCTATGAACGGAAGCGGCACATTCGCGACCCGCGCACAGGTCGTCCGGCAAAAAATGATCTGGCATCTGTTTCGGTAGTAGCCCCGACGGCGATGGAGGCGGATGCTCTCTCTACCGCGGCCTTCGTGCTCGGAAAGAACGCGGGCACAGCCTTTCTCTCCGGGCTGCCGCATACAGGCGGAGTATTCATTACGAGGAGCGGTGATGTCGAATGTACAGGCTGTGCGGAGAAGGCGTTTATTCAGCTTGCATCCCCACGGTCCGCATCACAGAGAAAACCGTAAGTGTTGTAAGTGTTCTTCTTTACTGGTTCTTTGCCTTTTTAAGGGCGTCTTCGATCGCTTTTAGATATGCCCTTGTGTTGACCGAAGCGCCGGAGACTGCATCGATGTGAAGGTCCTGTTTCTCTATAAGTTTTTCTTTTACTCCATTGATCACTTCATCTCCACCCTGCATCTTTTCTTCGACAACCTCGAAATCGGTGATTTTTCCGTCTTTGACGGTCACACGGACCGTATTCGACCACCGGTACCCGGTAAACGATCCTGTATACTCACCGTCTGGAATAGAAGAGATGTCGATGTCCTCGAGCGGTAGATTCTTTACTTTCTTGAGCCCTCTCGTTGCAAACAGAAACATTATCCCGCCTAGCGCGAGAATAACGATTACTATAATGAGGATTATCTTTCCGACCATGTTTCCCTCCATCCTTCTTCGTGGATAATTATAAGTTTACAGATTTGTATCACGATTTCGGGCTTCTGTAAATTATTTTTTTCACAAATTTCTAATTTGACTTTAATTCCAAAATTTTCTACAATATGTTTAACATGGAGGGGATTATCGATGCTTTCTGGTAAAAAGAAGGCTGTAGAGCAGGTGCGCTTCCAGGCCCGGCTCCTGGATGCAGTCGGTCAGGCGGTGATAGCAACTTCAATTGATGGGGCCGTCACTTACTGGAACCGGGCAGCGGAAAGGCTGTACGGCTGGAAAAAAGAAGAAGTGATCGGGCGTAATATCATGTCCGTAACTCCTACCGAGAGTTCCCGGGAGCAGGCGGCTGAAATTATGGACAGTCTGCGGCGGGGAGAAAGTTGGAGTGGAGAGTTTACTGTAAAAAAACATGACGGCAGTTCATTTCAGATTGTGATAACGGACACGCCGGTTTTCGATGATGACTGCAATCTAGTCGGAATAATCGGTGTATCGATGGATATTACCGAACAAAAGAATACGGAAGAGCAGCTAAAGAAGGCCTTACAGGAAAAAAATGAACTGATGAGGGAGCTCAATCACCGGGTAAAGAACAACCTGGCTATGATCTCCTCTCTTATCAATCTCAAAGATGCAGCCGGCAGCGGGTCGACCGACCTTTCCGATGTAAAGAACCAACTTCGTGCCATTCAGTATATGCATGACAAACTATCTCGGACCGAGGGTACTTTAGAAATTCAGGTCAAAGAGTATATTGAAGACCTGCTTTCCTCCGTTTTAGGGTCTATGGCCGTTAAGCCGGTGGAACGCCGTATTGACATACAAGACCTCACCCTTCCTGCAAGTATTGCTTCTCCACTCGGTCTAATCATAAACGAAATTGCAACCAATGCAGCAAAGCACGGATTTGTACCGGAAAAGCCTGCACGATTTGAGGTTTCTTTACATAAAGAGAAGACCGGCGGTAAATACCTGCTCACCCTTTCCAATACGGGGAGGCCATTCCCGGATGGGGTTGATCTGGAAAATCCGACGACTCTCGGGCTGCAGCTGATAAACGCACTTGTCGATCAGCTCGGCGGTTCGATCCAGCTCGAACGAAATCCGATTACGACCTTTACCATTCGATTTTAGCGAAATCGTCACCTTTGAAAAGAAGCGGCTCCTGGGTATAAACGGACAGCGCGTACGCGCAGCAGTCTCCAAGGTTCAGCCCGGCAGGATGGTTTCCTTTCCCAAACCGCCGCCACGCCTCGGCAGCTAAGCTGGTCATAGCACGATCGAAAGGGACGATGTCGATCATACTGTGATAAAACAGTAAATCTAGTTCTCTCCGTCCCTCACTCCCCTTACGGGCTTCCAGCACAATTTCCGCTTCGAGAGCGTTGAAGGGAGTAATTAGTTTCCTCTCACCGGATGCGAGTTTTTCTGCATAATACTCCGCATCTTCTTCCTGAAACAGAACCGCCAGAATAGCAGAGGTGTCAACGATCATTAAAAATGCCTCGTTCGTCGTATCCGAGAATCTCATCAGCGGGACGGATGTCCCTGTCCTGAAGAGCCGCGCACCGCTTTCCGACCGCTTGTATTTCTAAAAACCTGGCCCTCTCCGTCCCGCTGCCGTGCTGCAGTTTTTGTTTTTTATCTTCGAGTGCCTCAATAATTACCTGAGTCATGGACGTATCACACGCCTCGGCAACCTCTCGCGCTAACTGTTCAGCTTTCTTGTTTCTAATGCTTATAGCCATAAATTAACTCAATACGTATATACAATATTATATACATATATACAATATTTGTCAAATTTTATTCGAGCACTTCCACTTTCCGGATGAGGCCGAGCATGTCCACGTTATAGCAGCGCCACAGGGCGGGTTCTCCATCGTGGAACTCTTTTATCACTAGATAGTTAGTACAAGGAGGAATCTGGACTAGCTCTCCGGTCTGCTGTTTGCGGTGCAGCCGCCTGTTTTTCATTACCTTTTTCACGGGAAAGGTCTTCCCTGTGTTAGGCTCGTAGTAGTCATCCCCCGGTCCCCGGGTACGGATTTCTGTTATCCGCCAGGTTACCTCTGCCCGCTTGCCGAAGTTGTTGACCACCTCGTAATCGTGTTCCACTACCCGCAAAAGGGACCCGGGACCGATTTCAGTATCTTTCCAGTAGAGTTTCATGGTACATCCTTAGTATACTACGAAATAAGGTTGGGACTGTAGGAGATGAACAGATTTCTTGGGAAAAAACACAGAGACCGACGAAAAAGCGAATTAGATACCCCGCCTCCTGTCTCACGCTTGGCTTGGGTCACGAAGAACAGGCCCCATCAGGTACTCGAAAGCGTAGAGAGCTTTATCCCTATTGTCATTAACAACAACCATTCTGTCTGCTTCTGCGTCTATGATGATTCGGATGATGCGTCGGACGCGGCCCACATCAGGGAAGGGCTCCTCGAGGTCCGGGAAAAGTATGACGTTTCTGTACGGCTGGTTACAAAAAAGGACCGTTTGGAGTTTGCCGGGCGGCTCAAGCGTGAGGGCAAAAAGAAAAACATTCCGCCTGCGATAATCGATTTCGCCTTGACCGATGTCTACCATGCGGGAAAAGCCTACGGGGTGAACCGGAACATCGCCCTGCTCGACAATTTCGGCCGGCTCGTGCTCTTCAATGATGATGATGTTCTCGCCCGCTTTGCACGGCCCCCCGATTACAGGCCCGGTCTAAAACTTTCTTCACGGGCTAATCCGAGACGCATGCAGTTTTACGAGAGCAGAAAGGCGCTGCTCGATGATATCGATCCCGTGGAGATTGATCTGATCGGGGAACACAAGCGGTTTTTAGGCAAACCGGTGGACCGGGTGTTGGAGGAGGCCGGACAGACAGGGCTCCCGGTCGATACCACGGAGATGTCTCCTGCTTTTCGGGCCGCACTCCGGAAAGACCCGGGACGAATCGTCATTACCCACCCTGGGATATTTGGGAATAATGGAAACCATAACCCGAATTCTTTTCTCGGATGGAAAATAAATGCTCCCGAATTCACTTTTTGTTCACAGGAAGATTACTACAAAAAGATGTGCAGCTCAGAATGTTTCTATGTACCGCCGATAACTACTGTGACTGATAAGGGATATTTCTCTTCAACACATTTCGGATTGGACGCTCGAAACGGTCTGCCCCCCTTTTTCCCTCTTTTCGGCGGGGAAGATACCATCTTCGGCGTGGTAACAAAGTGGTGTTCCCCTGCTTATTTGTTCAGTTATCCCGCTTTCGGTATATTCCATAATAGAAAAGAGGCTTCTGCTCTGAAGAGGACAGATTTGACTAAAATTAATAATCGGTTCGGTTTTCAGCTATACTTGTTACTGAATACGTTGTTCGGAAATAAGGATAATGGAGAAGGTGTTGATTCGTTATCAGCTCTTGGAGAGGGGTTGCATCATGTAGGTTCGCTCGCCGACGGTGATTTCGCAGAACGTATTAGTAATGTGCTTACTCATTATTATACGCAGTATACCGGTTTTTTATTAAACCTCAGTTGCCAAGAAGGTGCCGGCCCGCAATGGTGGACGGAAGATATAGCGGAATATAAAAAAAATATTAGAGCTGCACTAGGGAAACCGGCTTTTATTGTCCCCGAAGAGATAAAAAACGGCCCTCTCTCTGCCGGAAAGCATATTGGTTTTTACAAGGAGCTGCTGCAAAAATATGGAGAACTGTACCGTTATTGGGAGAGTATCGTCGAATTAACCAAAGAAATTACCGTGGCGTCCGATATTTAGCCGAGCATCAGCTCTACAAGCTGGTCCGCTCCGTTTTTGGTGAAAGAATAATCTTGATAGTTTTCGACTCGAAGGTGGGGGTCTTCGAACCGGCGTTTGACAGGAATAAATATCGCTTCTTTTTCAAAATATACCGCCTCCCAGAACGCATTGTAGCCTGCTTCGCTTACAATGAGGTCCGCCGCGCTGAAATAGTCAACAATAGGAAATATTCCATTGCCGTCGTTCGTGGTGTATACCATTTCGTATGTCTCTTCGAGAGAGGAGTACGTTTTTTTTATGTTTTCAAACTCTCCCGGATATCCGGTAGCGGTGAGAAAACAGACGGGTTTTACTCCGGTAATTCCTAATGCTGTTCGTGACTCTTCTCGAGAGCGGACTTCATCTATATTCCGTATTATAAAAGGATTTATTTCATCTTTTAAAAATGTACTTTCAAACGGTTCGATTTTAAGGCACAGATCGAAGCGGCCCGGATCGAAGGTAAGGGTTTCTTCTTTTCCGGGGATGGTAAAGGCGCTGTCGTCGATCTGCCTGCAGAGATAGATTTTTTTACAGGTCAGCTCTTGGATGAAGTGGTGAAGAGGAAACCACTGGATGGCCACGATGAGAATGTCCGGGTGCAGTTCTTGGAGTGTATTGAAGAGAGCAGATGTTTTATAAGATCTTTTGGTTAATTGACTGCTTTGTTCCACCGGTATTTCGATATGACGGACGTTCATGCTTTCGAGAAGGTATGAAGCTGGAGAGCTGTTTACGATGGTATAGGTGCATTCTATTTTGTTACGGAGGAGTGCATTTGCAATGGACAATCCTCTTACGAGATTACCTGAACCGGAGAGTCCGGCAGTGTAATAGACAATGTTCATACTCCCTGATTAACAGAAAGAGAAAAATGAGAACGGGTCTGAACTGTTCTGGTAGGTCACCCATCCGGAACCGGTAATGTCATCGAAAGCTACTATCCGGTTATTTTCGTCAGGAGCAAGTTCTTCTACACCTTCGTCGATGACGTAGATTTTATCACTCAACACGGCTAGAAAACGTTGCGGACCGTGGAAAGGGTCCGTTTCATCCGGTTTGCCGGGGAGTTCGTCTACGTAATCTAAATCGGTTGTCAGTTTGATCACTCTGGGAGAGAGTTCACCTCCTAGATCAGCAACGTATATATGGCCGTTTTTATGGACAACTTCTTTTGTATCTTCTGCTGAATAACTATTACCTGTAAGACTCCCTTCTCCGGACGGATTGAACTTTTGTACTCCAGCACCATAATCATGCACAATATAAACCATTCCGTCATCGTCAACCGCTAATCTCTCCGGGATAAGTTCATATGTGCTAAGATTATACTCTTTTTTATCTCCTGTACTGTAGTTGTATTGTTTTAAAAAATAAGTAAATAAGTCACCATCATAAATAAAGTAATATATTAAGTCGTTTAGTCGATCGATTGCTATTGATGAAACTTCTGTTCCTGTGACAATCGCTTCCGGAGAGGTATCGTTTATATCGTCGAGCCTGATGATACCGCCCATACCGCCTGAAGTTGTATTATTCGCTATGTATATCCGTCCTTTATCGTCAAAATCGACATCGTACGGGACAAAATTATCAGGAGAAGAATGCCCGAGACTGCTAAAATCTGCATAGTCCTTTTCAATCCACCCCGCACCGGTCATATCGTTTATTTGTACGATCCGTCCGCCTTCGGCTAAATGATAAGCTGCATCCGGGACGATTAGTTTCATCCCCGTCAATTCGAGGGGAATGGTCAGTTCTGTTTCTTCACCGGCGGTAAGGTCTTCGGTAACCGAGCCGGAAAAGGTGGCTGTTTTGTTCGACATATCCAATGTGAACGTCCGGGCTTCCCCTGCGGGTACTTCGAGGGTAAGGCTTGATTGATCGGCATCAATCGATTGAGATATTGTTTCCATATCGTCCCCTGAAACGGAGAGGTTTATGGCAGTGATACGTGACGGGACACTCTTTGAAGCTGCAAGTGACACAATGGAAGTACCGTTATCCGATAATATCTGTGTATCCGGTTGACTACAGGAGAAAAAGAGCAGGGGCACGATCGCCACCGCTGCAAAACACAGTACAAGAACAAAACCTGTTTTTACTATTGTACTATTCATAACATTCACCTCTTCTTTTAATTATATCACAGTTTCTATTTTTTTTAGAATGAACTGAGGCAGATTTTGATTAATGTTTATAAATATTATGAGTAAAAAGCAAAGGCATTAATGCTCTTTCTCTGTTGTGCCCCAGTAGGTGGACTCCGGCGTGGTGAGAGCGAGCATGTAGGTTTCACTTTCCGTATTGATGATACCGGGCCGTTTAACCTCGGGCAGTATCTGGACATCGTAGATTTCATCAACGGAGCTTTCGAACCTGATCGATCCGACGATTGCTCCCGTGGGAAGATGCAGTACCGTCACCCCCGAGGTCAAAGCTTTCTTTGCAATGGGCAGGTCTTTAAAAGTCGAAGCGTTCTTTCGGAGCCTCGATCGCCCGATAAAAAGATAATCGCCGCACCGTGCCATCCCTCTGACAAATCCGTCAATCGTATTTACTGTCTCGTAAGTCCATTCATATTGATCTATGCGTACAATCTCTCCTGTTGAAGAGAAGAGCACGTACAGGTTTCCGTCGTACAAGCGGGGAGAGTGGGGCATAGGCAGATTTTCAAGGAGGATGGTGTTCGAAGGGACATGGATAAGGACCCCGCCGCTTGGAAGCGTTTCCCGCCAGCTTTGTGGTTTGTTCCCGGTACCTAAAGCGGTAACATACAAGGGAGAGCCTTCAGACATCACCACCCCGTTTAGATGACAACGGTCTTCGGCTGACAATTCGGTAATGAACGGGGGCCGCCACCGGGGAGTAAAGCTATAGGAATCGTCGATCAACGCCAGACAAGAAAATGATGTTATCACCCCCCACAGTCCCTCTTTCCCCCAGTCGAGCCCGTGTATGTCGACCCTTCCGGTGTAATACGTGGCCCGTGGTGCGTAGAAACTGTCATACGTATCGGGTTGTTTAGGATAGCGGGGGGCGAGAGACGGTTCGTTTACAAGGACGATGACACCGTCTCTCGTGGCGATCGCCATTTTGTTCTTGTCGATGCCGACGGCCATGGCGCGTACGAATGTTCGCGGGAGCTGCACCAGTTTCTCATCATCTTTTGCACTAAGAAAAACAACTTTGCCCGCCTGGTAGGTACTTAAAGCGATCGTGCATCCCAATTGATTCAGCAGTTCCGGGACATTGGGCGAGTAGCTGCAGCTAAACGGAGAGGCAGGACCTTGGGCCACGGCAGCCTTACCGCGCCTTGTTCTCGAAATACCAGATGTTGGTGGCATATTCTCCAACGAGCAGATCAAGATCACCGTCACCGTCGATATCTCCGAATGCGGGTACGGAATTTCCGTAAGTAATGGTATTAATGAGACCGAAAGAGTTTTGTACAGGATCAGCAAACGAAGGGGAGGTGGCTGACCCACTGTTTTCGAAGTAGTGTAGATTACCGTCTCTATCACCGACGACGATATCAAGATCATCATCCCCATCGAGATCGACAAGTTTGGGGATCGGTCTTGATGGAATGCTGCTTATACCGAAAGGAGATTGGACGGGAGATGTAAAAGCCGGCGAACTTTTTGTACCACTGTTTTCGAAGTAGTATATTCGTGAAAGGCCATCCTCATAATCACCAACTAACAGATCTGTATCGCCGTCACCATCCAAGTCGCCAAAATTTGGAACAACCGAATAATTTAATGGAGAAAGACCGAACGGGTTCGGATTATCCGGATGGCTTGCAAACGATGGAGTAGTATTTGTACCGGTATTTTGCCAATAAAAAAAATGCTCTCCATAAGAAGAATCATTTCCCTCAATTATATCAAAATCGCCGTCATCATCGAGATCGGTGATATCAAGAAAACTTCCTCGGTTTATCCCTCCGTCAGCTGATCCGGGTATACCAAAAGGGCCTTTAACCGGTGTTTCAAATGAGGGTGATTGGGAAGAACCGGTATTCTCATACCAGAAGAGGGAATGATAATCTGGACCATACTCTTCATAACCACTAACTAAAAGATCCAGATCTCCGTCAGCATCAAGATCGACAAGTGATGGATTAACGAATCTGTAAAAAGTACCGCCAAGCCCAAACGGATTCTGGACCGGTGCGGCGAATGAGGGTTCGATTGGATCGGGTGCCATGTTCAGTGTGATTTCTACCTCATCACCTGCTTCCAGGTCTACTGTTGATTCTCCTATATACTGCATAATACCGCTTCGTACGGCAGGGTCGACCACGGCCAGCAGGGTAAACGTTCTGTTCTTTCCGGCCGGGACTTCGACGGTAATACTCGTTTCTCCTCCGGAAAAACTTTCTTCGATCGTGGTCATCTCCGGTCCGGTAATGGTCAACTCGAGGCGTTGCATCGCGGCAAGACCCCTCGGAACGGTAAGTTGGGCGAGTACTGAAGGCTGCGATGTGTCCGGGTTGTTGAAGCTGCATCCCATAAGAAGTGAAGCCGGGGCGACATTGTGAGCGGGGCCGATTTTTATGGGTACGACGAAAGCCAACAGGGCGGCCCCTGCGAGAATATGCTTCAGCTTGATATCGGTTACCGGCCCCCGAAGCTGATTGTAGAGCTGCTTGATGTGTTTGATATGACGGTGTCTTTCGGAGAAAGAAAGACGGTAGAATGATCCGTCTTCGATTATACTGTTAAGATAAGCGGAAAAGCTTTTAAGCTCATCTAACAAAACCGGAAGGTTATCGGGTTTTTTCATTTCAACACCCTCCTTATCATCATAGTTTATGTATATTATACGGCTGTGTCAATTTCATTTCTTTTTCTTCTCGTGATTGTAGAAAAAATAGTGAAGACAGAATATGGATAAAGTCGTTATTATGCAGTATTATAAATAGATGCAGTAGTTTTATTTTTATGAAAGAGAGGAGATGGTAATGAAAAGTGTTGTAAATATGTTCCGGATGTGCGGTGTGTTGGTGGCAGTAAGCGTGGTCCTTTTAAGCTGTTCCAACCAATTCTCTTCTGAACCGGGGGTTCCGGTAACCATCACACCAACACTAAACGGCAAAGCACTCCCTGAAGGTATAGATTCAATCGAGCTCAATGTAACAGGTCCCGGAATGGAGCAGATCGAAGAATCGATCGAATTCGGTGAGAATAGTGTTACTATTGAAGTCCCTTCCGGAGAGGAGCGGGAGTTCAACATTGATATAACGACCGCGATGGTTACCTTCTCCGGCTCTGCGGTTGAAGACTTGACTGCCGGAGAAGATGAAGAAATTACGATCCCGCTGGATTTGTCCGAGATTAAAATGCTCATCCCGGATGCAATGAATAACAGAATTGTTAAAATCGATGACATGAATGGAGCGGGGTGGTTGGATACCGATTTAGGCTATACTGTATTTGAGCCATGGGATATTGATTTTGATTCTCAGGGACGAGCCTATTTTACTATTATTATTGATGGTGCCTTTATAGTTTCTCGAATTGGGTTTTATTCAGATTCTCCTCAAGGGATTTTTTCTGCAATAGGTGACCCGAATTATTCTGCAATCTCAGTGGATAGAAATAATGATATTATGTATTTCACATATACTTTAGCAGCGGGAGGTACTCATCTTTTCAAGTCTAATTTGGATGGGACAAACGAAATCGAGTTGACCGGGGATATTGGTGTTGAAGGCATAGAATCAATAAAAGGCCTAGAAGTTTTAGATAATGGGAAACTATTGATTGCTTCTGATAGTCGTATCGATCTTTACGACCCGAGTGGGAGCGGTCAGATTATCGATACTGATAACGGTAGTTACGGTAATAACGTTCCGTTCGATTTTATTTATAAAAATGGGTATGCGTATTTATCTTGTGAATCATCTGCTGAAATTATCCGTTTTGATATGAGCACAGCAACACCGTTCAGTAATCCGGTTGACCCTGTAATTTATAGCGCAAATCTAAATATGCCGAAACGATTCATCCGGACGCTTTCCGATCAAATAATTTTCATTGATGATGGAGCTGAAAAACTAATCTCAATTGACGATATTTACGGAACCGGTAGGGAGGATTATGGAGAGCCCGGACCAGGGGTAGGGCAATTTATGTTTTTCCTGGGTTCTTAATTTTGGCAAGACCGCAATAAGAAAACGACCTAACTATAAAAGCACCAGCCGCCTCATCCCGGTATTAATTATTGAAAACCGGCCGGGTTTTCTCTATACTATAATTAATGCTGGGGTTGACTATGGAAGACTATGCAGAAATACTCGAACATGAGCTCAGTGATGCAGTTGAGGTGAAAAACCACGAATCACTGCATCGGTATGTTAAATTGATGGTGAATACGATGGTCGAAAGAAAAGAGTACCAGTCGGAGACCGCGGGTCTCCGCTCGGACATCAAAGCGTTGACCGAATCGATGAACAATGGATTCAAACTGATGGAAGAGCGGTTTAAACGCGTGGACGAACGGTTCGAGGACATGCAGAAACAAATGGACCGAAGGTTCGAACAGGTGGACAAGCGATTTAATCAAATGTTCGCCTTCATTACAGTCGGGTTCACTGTCTTGGCTACCATCACCGTGCTTTTCAAATTCATGGGGTGATCAACCCCGGTACCCGTCCCTTTTTAAGAGTACATCCCTCGCCCACTTCAAATGCACGAACCGTTCGGCATCACCTCCCCGGTCCGGGTGGTGGAGTTTGCTCAGCTTGCGGAATTGCTTCATGACATCAGCCGGGGAGGGCCGGGAAAGGTCCGGCGACCTCGGCAACAGTCCCGGCAGGCACTCCAAAACGAAAGCAGCAAGCAGTTTTTCCGCGGTCGTGTCGCTCACGGTTCGGTACCGCTTCTCGAGAGTCTGCAGATACGCTCGGAAAAACTGTATCCAATCATCATAGCGATAGTGCCCGTACTCGCGGACCCTTTTCTTGGTTTTCGGGAAGAGCTGCTCGCTCCATATCGGATGCCGGCCGCTGTAGTTGAGAGCCTGCTCGTATGCTGCAAGAAACTTTATGAATTCGAGAACGGAGGGTGAGAGCGCGCGCATCTGTGCGGCTATGTATTGTATCTTCTCCTGTTTGCGCTGTGCTTTCTGCTGCAGATAATTCCTCTTGATCGTGAAGTAGAGGGGGAAGAACGGGTCCTTCGGGAGGCGGTAGGTGCGGTAAAAGTACTTGAGGTTTTCCGGGGCGATCTTGGCGTGTTGAA
>CAZKZZ010000033.1:18343-22338 GCA_964557375.1 uncultured Spirochaetales bacterium
CGGTAGGTGCGGTAAAAGTACTTGAGGTTTTCCGGGGCGATCTTGGCGTGTTGAAGGAGTGAATAACACCGCCTGCTGAATCGGACCGTTTTAAGCCGGGGGGAGAGATGATAATAGTGGAGCAGGGCCGGATACTGAGAATGCTTCCGGAGCGATTTCGGCTGTTTTGAGAGAAGATACTGAATCGTGTACGGTGTTTTCGCTCTGCGTCTGTTAGTTGTGTACCGCCGGTTCATGCCCCGTTGTTATAATGCTGAAAGTAAGAGAGCACCCGCTGTACGTAGTTTCTCGTCTCCGGTATATCGGGGATTCCCCCCTCGGCGTCCACTCGGCCGGGCCCTGCATTATAGGCGGCCAGGGCGAGGGTGGGGTCTCCCTGATACCTTTCGAGCATAAGCTGCAGATATTTCGTGCCGCCGAAAATATTCTCAACCGGGTCGAGAATGTTCTCCACTCCGAGTTCTTCGGCCGTCTCCGGCATGAGCTGCATCAACCCCATCGCTCCCTTTCTGCTTACCGCTTCCGGATTGAAATCCGACTCCTGTTTGATGACCGCCCGGATCAGGTTCGAATTGATGCCGAACGTTTCTCCCGCTTTAGAGATTATCGTCTGCAGCGCAGCGTTGTCGTTTGTTTCTGTCCCGCTTTTCATTGCCCGGTCGAGCGTTTGGGCAAAACTGTTTTGGGACCCTGAAGCGCCGATCTGCTCCGCGGTCGGCCCTGTCCGGCTGCCGGAATCGGCCGGATTGGTAACTGGCTGATTCTGAGGATAAAGAGAGCGGATACGGTTGGTAATCTCGTTTATCCGGGTAAAAACATCTCCTATTCCATCGATCATGTTCCCCTCCCGATCTTTTTTTATATTGTTTCTATGTGATTCCTATGGTACAAGCTCCATAGGAATAATTTTCATGCCGTCTTTGTAATGAGCCGGCGCAGTCTCCGTAAAGCCCATGGCTGTATAGAATCCCACCGCGAACGGTGAAGAGTTGACAGTCATTTTTTCTACGTCGGATTTTCCACTGAACACAGCATCGTAGGCGTGAGAAAAAAGGGTTTTTCCGATCCCCATATGATGATGCTGCCGGTCGACAAAGAGCAGGGTGATATGATTGGTGTTCCGGATGAGAATCATCCCCACGATTTCAGTTTCGGTCTCCGCTACATAGCCGAATTGTCCGGTATCGAGCCGCTCTTCCAATTTCAGCGGATCAATGAGGGACAAGAAATTGTCGACACCATCGGGGAGGTAGTATTGCCGGATACAGGTATGAAAAACAGTAGCTATTAAAGATGAGACCGCAAAGACATCAGCTTTTCGGAATTCCCGAACGGTATAGATCGGTGATTTTCCCACGACGAATACCCTCCCCTATCGTCATGCAGTTTCTATAGTACGCATATCGTTTCTTTTGTCAATAAACCAATGGAAGTTATTGACCGGTATATACCTCGATGCTACTATTTTCCTGCACCAACATGGACCACAAACAGTACAATAGGTTCACCTCAGCACTGTCCGCTCATCCAGGGATCATGGGGCGGAATGAGATGTTTCATTCCGTCGTACTGGTTCCATTTGTGTATCTCGATGGGGAGTATCATCTGCTTTTCGAAAAGCGGGCCCCCAATATCGCCCAGGGCGGAGAGATCTGTTTCCCCGGTGGGGCCTTCGAGGAAGAGATCGACACCGCTGCAGAAGATACGGCAGTTCGAGAGACCTGTGAGGAACTCGGCCTGACGCCGGACCGGGTCCTGCTCGACGGCCGGCTCGATTCTCTTGTCGCTTCCATGGGAGCACTCATCGACATCTGTGTGGGGAGGCTCGAGATAAGCGGAATACCTGAGATCACTCCGCAGCCGACCGAAGTCGATGAGGTGTTTACCGTCCCGTTTTCTTATTTCCGCGAAACAGAACCGGAGACCTACCACGTCCATTTAGAAATTAAGCCTTCCTATTACAATCAAGAAGGTGAGGAGGTGGTCCTTCTTCCGGCGCAGGAACTCGGCCTCCCCCCTCGATACCACCGCCCCTGGGGCAGCCGGCATTCAAAAGTGTACGTGTATAAGGAAACACCCCATGTCATTTGGGGCATCACTGCCAGGATTATCAGGGAAGTGGTGATGCGGGCGGAGGGGTGCTGATCGTTAGAGGGTAAAAAGGTCCCTGTTTCTTCGGTATAATTCCCGATACACCTCGAACCGGGTTCGATAGGTTTCCGCGGCCGCGGGGTCCGGTACTGTTGTCGAGTCTTCGAATCGGACAACCTGGCTGCAGGCATCGGAAAAATCTCGGTATATTCCCGTACCGATCCCTGCCGTCATCGCAGCACCCGCGCAGGCCTGCTCGTCATTGGTGACGGTAAAGAGCACTTTCCCATACACGTCGGCCTGGATCTGTCTCCAAAGCGGGCTTTTCGCTCCGCCTCCGGAAGCAATCACCTTGTCGAGCGGAATATTGAGTATCTTGATGATCTCGAGTGATTCTTTTATCGAAAAAGCGACACCCTCCATTATTGCTCTGGTCATATGTGCCCGGGTGTGTTCGTAGGTGAGCCCGAAAAAGATCCCTTTTGCATCCGGGTCGAGATGGGGTGTCCTGTCACCATTTAAATACGGAAGAAAAACAAGCCCATTGGACCCTGCCGGTACATTCTCCGCTTCTCTGCTCATCTCTTCGAATGTCCGGCCGCCGGAAATCCTCTCTCGAAACCATCTGAGGGAGAGGCCTGCACTCAAGGTTGCACCGAGTACATACCAGGAGCCGGGTACCGCGTGACAGAAGGTGTGAGTATTGAGATCGGGATTCATGACCGGACGTGAGCTGAAGGCGAATACCTGTCCTCCGGTCCCAATCGTGGTCGAGACTATTCCCGTGCCAATGATACCGTTACCGACAGCCTGCATTGCCTGGTCCGCCCCGCCGAAAACGACCGGTGTACCGGCTAAAAGCCCTGTGGCTTTTGCTGCTTCTTTGGAAACGTTGCCGGCAATGCGGTGCGGCTCACTGCAGGACGGGTAGAGCGAGCGGGGAAGCCCGAGCTTTGTAATCAGCTCTTCAGCCCAGCTCCGGTTCCCGGTATCGAAGGCGAGTGTCGCGGACGCGTCGGTTATCTCTGTTGCCGCCTCTTCGGGGCCCGGCCCGCTGCAGAGTTGGAGACGGAGATAATCTTTCGGAGCGACGGCCCATTTTGTTTTCTTTAGGTTCTCCGGTTCGTTCTCCTTTATCCAGAGAAGGGATGAAAGCTGAAATCCGGGGAACAGGCAGTTGAGAGTGGTCTTTGTTATCGCTTCCCTGCCCAGCTTCTCATACGCTTGTTTAATTTGTCCCGTCGAACGTCGGTCGGGCCAGATGATAGCCGGCCGGACCGCCTGATGATGTTCATCGACCATTACCAGACCGTGCATCTGGCCGGAAAAGCCGACACCGGCGATATCCGTGGGATGGACCGTTGCCTTGAGCATAGCCGCGCGAATGGTCTCCGCTGCTGCCTCCCACCACAGTTCCGGCTGCTGTTCGGCAAATCCGTCCTGAGGGGAGTCGATCGGATACGCTACCGCATGGGAGGAGAGGACCGTTCCGTTACGGCCCATCAGTACTGTTTTTACACTCGAGGTCCCGAGGTCGATCCCCATCAAGCAGGGAGCCCGGGACGGGGTGCCGGTGCGATCTTCGGAGTTCATACCGGGTTCAACGATAGATGATCACTTCCTTTTTGTAAACAATTCTGCAGCTGTTCTGTAATATGGTTTTGCAATGCATCGGTTTTAAGCATTCCGGTAATGTGGCCCGTCTCGAGTACGGTCGGCTCGACGGCCCCATAACTTTGCTTCTGTCTATCGAAATCATGGAAACAAAGTTTTTAACATCCTGCATAGCGGTCGTATATTCGGAGAGGGTACCGTTGTGAAACGGGGCGCGGAGGTTGATTAGGTTTGCCTGAAGCGGCCAGGTTGTCTGCTAATTGATGTTTGTTCATTATCTTGGCTCCTAT
>CAZKZZ010000033.1:22438-27086 GCA_964557375.1 uncultured Spirochaetales bacterium
CTGAAGCGGCCAGGTTGTCTGCTAATTGATGTTTGTTCATTATCTTGGCTCCTATAATAATGTGACTAATTAGTCATATGACTGTTAAGTCACAATATATGAACTGTTTTACCTATTGTCAAGTGGGCTTCCTGCAAATCCGGTTATTTTTGCATCTTTGGCTTGCAGTGGCGTCAGATTTCGAATAACATATGACCAATCGGTCATGTCTGCGAAGGAGCGCACGAACGTATGGATGGGAATAATGGGTGAGAACGATGGGTGAGACGACATTTGAACAACTACCTGAGGAAAAACGAAACCGAATCTTAGCAGTCTGTTATAAAGAGTTCTCTCTGCACCACTACAGGACGGCTTCTGTTTCCCGAATTGTGGAGCAGGCGAATATCGCGAAAGGGAGCATGTATCAATATTTTGACAATAAAATGGCCCTCTATGTATATCTGCTCGAACGGGCAGGGACCGAAAAACTGGATTACCTGCGGGAGCGCGTCGATATCGGCAGTGACTTTTTTTCCCTCCTCAAAGATGTGGTCCTCAAAGGGGCGCAATTTAATTTGGAAAATCCGCACAAAAGTAGTATGCTCTATAATGCTCTGCGGGAGACCGAGAGAGGCGAACTGAGGGATATTGCCCTCCAACTTGCAGGGAGATCGATCGATTTTTTCAAAGAGATACTCGAATCGGCTGTTTCAAACGGCACGGTGAGAGAAACTATTGGTCCCGATTTTACCGCCTTTGTACTGCACCAGATTACGATCGGGCTCGAGGATTATCTCGAGCGTTCCTTCGGATTTTCCTTTGAGGAAGTGCTTCGAGAGGAGGAGCCTGTTATCCCGGTCGAACAGGAAGAGCTCGAATCGATTATTGATGAGTTCGTACGCTTCGTACGAAGGGGGATCGGTGCCGGCCCGGCTGAAGAGGTACAGCGGGGAGTACGAAACTGAGGAAAATGGCAACCAACAACAAAAAGAACGAGAGTTGTACTAATTCGATACGCACCTTACTCAATCCCCGCCGGATCGCGGTAGTAGGGGCATCCGGCAAACCGGATAAAGTGGGCGGTATTATTTTTAAGCGGCTCCTCGAATCCCGCGCGGAAATAATCCCGGTCAACCCGTTCGAAGATTCGGTTTCCGGGGTGGCTACTGTAGGGTCGATCGATGCCCTTCCCTCGGACGTCGACCTTGCAGTCATCACCTTAGGTGCGGAAAAATCGGTTACCGCCGCGGAGGAGTGTGCAGCGTGCGGCATCCCCTTTCTTATCGTTATTGCAGGCGGGTTCTCCGAGGCGGGTAAAGAAGGAGCACGCTATGAAAAGCGGCTGGGCCGGATCCGCAGCCGTTCCCAAAGCCGTATCTTAGGCCCCAATACACTCGGTGTTTTCGTACCGGAGCATAAAATCGACACAATCTTTGTAGAGCATGGTGATCGGGCCCTGGCAGCGGGAGGCGGGGTGGCTTTTATCACCCAGAGCGGGTCGATCGGGGTGGAATCTTTAGGGCTTGCCTCCAATACCGGATTCGGGATGCGTGCGTTTGTGGGCTTAGGTAATAAAGTAGACCTCGACGAGATGGATTTCCTGCAGTTTTTCGGGGATGATGAGAAAACCGATTGCCTTGCGTTTTATATCGAAACGTTTGAAAAGGGGCGGGCCTTTCTCGAGACAGCACTCCGGATTACACTCGAAAAACCGATCGTGATTCTCAAAGCGGGAAGGACCGAGGCGGGTGCGTCTGCGGTAAGCTCCCATACGGGGCGGCTTGCCGGGTCGGATAAAGTCGTTAGCGGGGCGTTTCGTCAATTCGGGATCCAGCGTGCTTTTGATGATGAGGAGCTCTGTGATGCTGCCAAAACGCTTTCAGCTCTTCCGCCGGCCTACGGGAACAGGGTCGCTGTTATAACCCCTGCCGGAGGGTTCGGGGTGATGTGTACCGATTATATTGAAAGTGAGAGTTTTCGGGCCCCTCTTGCCATGGCGGAGCTTCACCCGGATACCGTCTCCCGGATCAAAGATCATGCACTCGATATCGCATCACTCAACAACCCGGTAGATCTCACCGCAAGTGCGGACAACGAGATGTTTCTCGAAACGGTACAGGCGCTCATCGATGATGAAGGGGTGGACATCGTTATCTGCATTACCTTCTTCGCGCCGCCGACGATCGATGATACCCTCATAGACCGGCTTGCGGCAGTCATCACAAAATCACCTAAACCGGTCCTTGTATTTACGCAGTACGGACCGTTCACCGAAAACTACCTCCGCCGGTTCTTCCGGCTGGGAGTAATCGGGTTCCCCTCCATGAGCAGGGTGGTCCGCGCCGCCCGGTTTCTCGTCGAACGCGGTGAGATCCTTCGGTATTTCGGGGAGGGTAAATAGCCATGGAAGAGAAAAATAGCGATTTGCGAAGCCTCGCGGCATCATGGAAAAAAACACTCAAACTCCCCGGAAAACCCAATGAGTGGGAGGTGAAGCAGCTTTTAAACAGCGTGGGGATCGCAACTCCACCCGGTATCATAAGCCCTCCGGATGAACCGACAGGCGCTGCGGCCCGCCGCGTCCCCGCTTTCCCGTGTGTTGCAAAGGTGTGCTCGGGAGAGTTGATCCATAAGACTGAGAAGGGAGGAGTGGTCGTGGGTATTGCCGAATGTGAGGCTGCAGAAGCACTCGACGAACTGCGGGCACGCTTCCCGCATGATGATATTCTTATCGAGGAGATGGTCTCCTACGGCGGATTTGAGTTTATTCTCGGTGCTCTCGAAGACCTTACGTTCGGACCGGCAATTATGGTAGGGGCAGGGGGGGTCCTCACGGAACTGTATCGGGACGTTACCTTCAGACTCGCACCCTGTTCCAAGCGGGAGGCGCTGAGGATGGTAGGTGAGCTTCGGATTCATCCGGTTCTGGAAGGGTATCGGAATATCTATATGGAGGTCGGACCGTTTGCTGAGATAATCGAGAAGATCAGTCTTTTAGCAGAGATCTTTGTTCCGGGAGGAAACGAGCTCGATATCAATCCTATTGTCTGGGCCCAAAACAATACAGGCCAAAACAACAGAGGCCCCCGCTGGATCGCACTAGACGCTAAAGCGGTTCTTGGCTCCTGAAAGCTTTACTGTCTTCTTCTGTATCAAACCCGATCGTAAAAGCAGTTCCACGGTTCCGTTCTACTTGCACATCACCACCAAGCTGCTCCGTCAGCAGAGAGACCAGTACCAGCCCTAATGAGCTCGATTTGTTTATATCGATATTTTTTGGAAGCCCCACACCATTGTCCCGAATCTGCAGTGAACATCGCGGACCATCGTTTTTATCTATTGAAATTTCAACAACCCCTTTTCTTCTATTCGGAAAGGCATGTTTGATAGCGTTGGTTATCAGTTCGTTTACAATGAGCCCGCAGGGAATTGCTTTCTCTATGGTAAGAAAGATTTGAGGAATATCGACTTTTAAGCTGATTCGGCCGCTGCGCGCCCCGCCGGCCTGTTTAATATTTTGGACTAAGTTTTTAATATATTCGCAAAGATCGATGCGGGAGAGGTTTTTTGATTCGTAGAGCTGTTCATGTACGAGTGCCATCGAAAAGATACGGTTCTTACTCTCTTCGAAGAATGTGAGCAGATTGTCGTCGCTTAGCTGATGCTGCTGTAGATTGAGTAAGCTGATGATGATCTGCATGTTGTTCTTGACCCGGTGATGGATCTCTCGCAGCAGGATTTCCTTCTCTTTCAGAGATGCGGAAATCTGTTCTTCTGCTTGTTTCCGGTCATGGATTTCCTTTTGAAGGTCCTCCATGAGATTGATCGATGCAAGCTGACTCTCCTTTACCTTCTGATATGATTTTTTCAAGTCCTCTTCAGCCCGCCGGTCTTTGGTAACATCTCTTCCGAACTCGACAAGCGCGGTGAGCTCCCCTTGATTGTCAGTGATCGGATACCCGCGAATTTGGTAAATTCTGCCGTTCGGTGTTTCCATTTCAGCCTCAGCCGGCTCACCGGTTTTAAGGACTGTTAAAAGAGGACAATCGTCGCAGGGAGCATCTCGCATCTGCCACACTTCATAACAATGTTTTCCGACAAGTTCTGCCGGGGCCAGTCCCACCGAATCCGCAGAAGCTTTATTTGCCCACTGAATCTCGAAGTCGGTATTGTAATAAGCAAACATTTCAGTGGTAGCATCGAGAATGAGGGTTTGACGTTTTTTGGTTTCGGTAAGCGCGCGAATCATCTGATGCTGGTCGGTCATATCGAGGCTGATCGAACCGATATACGTTTCTCCGTTTCGGCTTTTTATTGGAAATTTGTAGTTTACCCAGTAGGTTTTCCCATGGGGGCCGGGAAACTCATGTTCGGTCTGGATTGTTTCACCCTTCTCGATAATTCGGCGGTTTTCTTCCCGAAATTTTTCAGCAAGATTAGCCGGCATTTTGTCTTCGAGGTTTTTCCCGATTAGTTCTTCCGGGGCAGCGCTTACCATTCCTGCAAAGAGACTGTTGCAGTAGGTAATGCGGCCTTCCCGGTCTTTTATAAAGACTGCTCCGGAAAAGTTTTCCATAAAAAGTGAGAACAGTTCATCGCTTTCGTGCTGAGGCAGCTGCATCCTGATGTCCTTCGGGTTTATGTGAATATTTTTTTTGCCGGCCCA
>CAZKZZ010000034.1:0-27020 GCA_964557375.1 uncultured Spirochaetales bacterium
GTTTGTCAAGCGCAAAATTCACGATAATTACATATATTTTAAAGGATTAAAGGGGTTTTCGTATTCCTCGTTATAACTTTACAGGGATTTTAGGTTACATGATTAAAACCATTACCGAAAAAATTCTGAATTCCGCCCCTTCTCTCAGCGTCGGTATTATCGGGGATTTCTGCCTCGATGCTTATTTGGTAATTGACCGAAGCCGTTCGGAGGTTTCTGTTGAAACTGGTCTCTCCACGCTGCCGGTAAAAGAACAGCGGTATGCACCGGGCGGGGCGGGGAATGTGGCGGTAAATCTGCTCTCGCTGGGCACGGGAAACGTAACGCTGTTCGGAGTTCTCGGCGATGATGTTTATGGGTGTAAGCTCAAGAGTCTTCTCGAAGAAGCCGGAGCGGATACGGGAGCGCTTTTAATCCAGAAAGAGGAGTGGGACACCCAAGTATACACCAAGCTCATCGATGAAGGGAAGGAACGGGAACGGATCGATTTCGGTAACTTCAATATGGCGACCGAAAAGACGGCGGAATCTCTACTCGAACGGATCGGATCATCCATAGCCGGGTTTGATGTGGTTATCATCAATCAGCAGATTAAGAACGGGCTGCACACCGATTTTTTCAAGGCGGGAGTGAAACGGCTTTTCAAAAGTAACGGAGGCACCGGACCGGTCTTGCTTCTCGATTCCAGGGATTTCCAGGACGAGTTTCCGGGAACACTCCGGAAACTCAATCTTCGTGAAGCCGGGGCGGTTTTGGGCATCGAAGATGGAGATGCTGATGGGAAATTGAGCGAGTACGGGCTGTTAAGATTGCGTGCGGCTGCTGAGGAGCTTTATAACCGCTGGAGAACTCCCGTTTTTCTCACTCTCGGAAAAGAGGGCTGTATTGTCTGTGACGAATATGGGCCTGTTCGTGTTCCCGGGCTTCATCTACTAGAAAAAACTGATCCGGTAGGCGCCGGGGACAGTATGCTTGCAGGGATTGCGGCAGGATTGGGAGCTGGGTTTCCGCCGGTGGAGGCGGCACAGTTAGGAAATCTGACGGCCGGGGTAACGGTGACTAAACTGTTTCAAACCGGGACGGCTTCGCCGGAAGAAATACGGACGCTCGCCTCCAATCCTGATTTCCGCTATAATCCGGAGAAAATTTCCCCTCTCTATAAACCGAAATATTACAGGGAGGGTGAAATCGAATTGGTAAACGAAATCCCCGTTCCGGGCAGATTTAGGTATGCGATCTTCGACCATGACGGGACAATATCCACTCTCAGGCAAGGCTGGGAGGAGGTGATGGAACCGGTGATGATCGAGGCTATCCTGGGAGAAGAAACAGAATCCGCGGGTAAAGCAGAGTTCGAAGAAGTACGAAAAAGCGTGAAAGAGTTTATTGACCAGACGACCGGGGTCCAGACCCTGGTCCAGATGCAGGGGCTGGTCCATCTAGTGGAACAGTTTGGTTATGTACCTCGAGAACACATCCTCGATGAGAACGGCTATAAAGGGGTATATAACCGAAAGCTGCTGGAAATGGTAGAAGCACGGGCGGATAAGTTTCGAAGAGGGGAGCTCGATCTCCCTGATGTGACCATAAAGAACAGTGTCGCTTTTCTCCGAGCGCTGAGTGACCGGGGGACCGTACTCTTCCTTGCAAGCGGTACGGACGAAGAAGATGTAAAACGGGAGGCGGAGCTGTTAGGCTATGCCGATCTTTTTACCGGCGGTATCTACGGTGCGGTCGGAGATGTCTCGGTGGAGCCTAAAAAAGAGGTGATAAAAAAGATTCTTGCGGAAACAGGCGCGGATGCGGAAATTATCACTTTCGGCGACGGACCGGTTGAACTTCGGGAAACGAAAAAACAGAGCGGTATTACGGTGGGGGTCGCGTCGAATGAATTGCAGCGGTTCGGATTAAACCGTGCCAAACGAGAACGTCTCGTATTAGCCGGTGCGGACATCATTGTACCTGATTTTTCTCAGATGGAACTCCTTATCTCTCTGCTTTTCAGCCGGGAAGGGGAAGATTACAATAGAGGAAACAAACGGTGAAAAGGAAGCTATTCGACAGAAATGAACTCATCTTCTACCCCCTTGAGGAGAGAAAAAACCGGGTGTCGGTAGACTCTCTTTCCGCCGGCGTTACCGATACAGCTCTTGCTGAATCTCTGGGGATCTCCGCTGTGGAGGCAGTCCGAAGGGCGGCAGCGGACATCGGCCGGGCCCGGACTGAGGATAGACCTGTTATTCTTACTTTCGGCGCCCATACCATAAAAAACGGATTGGGGCCGGTCCTCATCGCTTTGATGGAGAATGGCTGGGTCACGCACCTGGCTACCAATGGTGCCGGGATTATTCACGATTGGGAACTGGCCTTTCAGGGTAAAACAAGTGAAAACGTCCGTGAAAATGTTGCCGGGGGTATGTTCGGCATGTGGGAAGAGACGGGTACTTTTATAAACCTCGCCCTCCTTATCGGCGCCTACCGGGGACTCGGATACGGAGAGGCGGTAGGCGCGTTTATCGAGGAAGAGGAGCTAACAGTACCGGAACCGGAATATCTTTTTGATCAGGTCCGTTCTCGTATGACTACCCGGCCCATGGAAGCTGCCGCAGCGCTCGATCTTTTCCATATCCTTCGTGAAAATAAACTGCAATCCGGAGTCAGGAAAATCCCCCATCCTTTTAAACGATTTTCTGTTCAAGCAGCGGCATACAGGCTCGGTATACCTCTTACCGGACATCCCATGTTCGGTCATGACATCATCTATACCCATCCTCTCAACTGCGGGGCGGCAATAGGTCGGACTGCGGAACTGGATTTTCTCAGTTTTGTTTCGAGTGTTGCAGATATTGAAAACGGCGTGTATCTGTCGGTAGGGTCCGCTGTCATGTCTCCGATGATTTTTGAAAAATCGTTTTCAATGGCCCAAAATAGAGCCCTGCAGCGCGGTACAAACATACGGAACCACTCCATGTACGTCGTGGATCTGATGGAGGTGCCCCTGGACTGGAGCGGCGGGGGTGAGCCTGGCGGAGACAATCCTGCCTACTACCTCCGCTTCTGTAAAAGTTTCGCCCGTATGGGAGGACGAATGGAGTATATACAGGCGGACAACCGGGATTTTCTCCCCGCTCTATATAAAGCTCTCGAGGAACTTATCAAATTCTGAGATCAAAAGAGCGGGTATACCCGGCGCTTTGCAAATAACCTGCCGAACGCTAATGCTATATCTACCGGTTCATACAAGGCCTGTGTGCTGAAGGCTGTTAACCTAGGCCGTACAGGGAGCATTGTCGACTGCCGGCTTAACCGCTGGGTATCTACACGAATGAGAAGGTTTTAAGCCATATCCGTGAACTCCGTGCGAAAATCGATGATGCATCAATGAATTCACCGGAAACAGAAGAACAGCGATTACTTGTGTAGAATTGGATGGACAGAAGAAATAGGTTTTGTTACTATAAAGGTATGTCTGAAATACGATTGAACAGGAATGTTATTACCATCTCAACTTTAAAAGACAATTCCGATGATGAATATTGGCATGCAAAGTCTCCACTTGAAAGATTGCAAGCCCTTCAGATAAACAGACAGGTTGCATTCGGTGAATCAAACGCTTCCGGACGACTTCAAAGAATTCTTGAAGTTATTAGACGATAACAAAGTTGAATATCTCTTGATCGGCGGCTATGCTGTCGGCTATTATGGTTATCCTCGAACTACTGCTGATATGGATATTTGGATTTCAATAAACCCTGAAAATGCAGGACAGCTGATAAAAGTGTTCTCACAGTTCGGTATGAGATCAGATGAACTTAATGCTGATTTACTCTTAACCCGCGGTAATATTATTAGAATGGGCGTCCCGCCAATGAGAATAGAAATCTTAAATGATATTGACGGAGTTGAATTTGATATCTGTTATAAAAATAGGGAAAGTACAATAATTGACGGAATCCCTGTTCAATTAATATCCTTATACCACTTAAAAGAAAATAAAAAGATGTCAGGACGTCACAAAGATTTGGAAGATTTGGAACATCTTCCCTAGTTTGAAAAGACCGGCCCGGTGCGCCCGGCGGAGGTGATGGAGCCGGTATAGTGAACCGGAGAAGCCGGGCTGAAAGCCAGTGCCTGGTCATTCGCTTCGCTCATTGCTCGGCCATGAATCCTTGGGGAAACGTCCCCTTTCCATATACTTATTTACTTGCCCTATGTGCTCATGGCTAAACAATAGTTGGAATAGATAGAGTTCACGACAACCATATCGGAATCGCGTTAACTATTTGCTGAGAAGAATACTCGATATTGATTTCAGTCCACTCCGTGGTATTGTCAAAAAAACTAAAAGAGGTGATGTGAAGAACTTCAATATACTCTTCGATCAGTACGCATGGTCCTTCTAGGATACTGTATTTTTTTTCATTGCGTAGCATTACTGTGTCTATTATGTGTTTCTGATTTGCTGAATTATCTTCATTACCTGTTTCAAAATACCTTGTACTTTTGTGTATGGATTTTATAGTGAACTCATTAGTAACAGGCAGCACATCTCTTTTCCCCAATTTTTCCAGTGAATGTCTCATTATTTTTCTCCCTACATGAATTTTTAAGTTTCTACCGCTAAATTAGAGAAGAGATATGAACGAAATGTGAACAGGATATAGGGATTTTAAGTATTATTATGCAGCTGGTAAGTGGATTACGAATCGTGCTCCCATGAGGGTTTTCGGGTCTTCGGCCCTGATCTCTCCATTGTGAGCTTTAACGATCTCTTGTGCTACAGCCAACCCGAGTCCCGACCCTCCGGTAGAGCGGTTGCGGGCTAAATCGGTCCGGTAGAACCGTTCAAATATTTTTTCTCTCTCTCTAAGAGGTATCCCTTTCCCGGAATCTTCTACAACTACTGAGAACCGCTTCGGTTTCCGATTCAGCTCTATGAGGATCGTCCCTCCTTCCGGAGTGTACCGAAGAGCGTTGGAGAGAATGTTCGAAAAAGCTTGTTTTAATTTGTGTTGATGCCCTTGGATTACAAAATTCTCCCCGTGTTTCTCTGCACTGTCTTGCGGTTTGTTTTTGAGAACATATTGTAAACGGACCCCCCGAGACAGGGCTTCCGCTTGGTAGGAATCTCGTAGCTGCGTGAGAAGTGCCTGTAAATCAAGAGGATTAAAAACAGTTGCCGGGTTTCCGGCCTCCGCGTCGGCAAGGTCGCGCAGTTCGGAAATAAGCTTGGAAAGCAGGAGCGTCTCTTCATAGAGCCGGTCGAGATGTTCTTCATCAGCCGGATATACCCCATCACGCATCATCTCCAAATTCCCCTGTAGAAGAGCAACCGGTGTACGCAATTCATGGGCGGAATCCACGATAAGCCTTCTTTTCCACTCATCGCTTTTCTTTAATGCGGATGCCATTGTGTCAAAACTTTTAGCTAACTCACCCAGCTCATCATTGCGGTTGATCTGTAAATTCACGTGGTAATCACCCCTCCTCATTTTTTGTGTAGCTTCTTTGAGCCCCTCTAACGGTTGCATTATGTTGCGAAAAACGAGAGAAGCGGTCCCTGTGGCGATAAGAGCAACGAGGAGAGTCGAAATAATGATCGAACGGAAGACACCGGAGAGAAACTCGCTCTTGAATGGTCCGAAAAAAGTTTCGGCCATTGAGCCCACAAAAAGATACCCGATAGGTTCTTGATCAATTGTAATGGGGGTCCCGTCTTCGAGCACTTCTTTTCCTACTTTCGAGGGTACTTGTTTCCTCTTTTCAGTCTTTCTTGTAACATTGCCGATATTGCCGCTCTCAGTGATTACTGTGCTTTCGGGCATCTTCATTGAAGAATCTTCTTCTAAAGTATGGGTGAGAACGTTGCCGTTGCTGTCGGTGATTACAATTTTTAGTGATTGACCGATAATACCTTGACCCTGCATGGAGTACGAATTGTCATTGTTCAAACTTTTCATGCCGAACCATAGCACCCCCGGTCCCTCGATGAGGCTGTTGATACCTTCCCAGCTACTGTTCGCGCGGTAATATTCCCTTAAAACTATCGAAAATGCCCGAGAGAGGATCACATCTTTTTCTCGTACGAGACTGCGAAATGCATTTTTAGTCGTCAATCCGATTATTATAGCCGAGGTAAGACCTCCAAAGAGAACGAGGACTCCCATAGCAAAAAGAAGTTTTACGAGCAGTGGTCGTTTCATGTTGAGAATTGTCCTTCCGCGGGGTCTTCTATTTTATACCCTACTCCCCAGACGGTTTGTAAATAGATTGGTTGTGAGGGGTCGGGTTCGATTGCTTTACGTATATTTTTAATGTGCACATCTATGGTACGCTCGTAGCCTTCAAAGGCGTGATGCTGCATTGATTCCAGTAATTGCATTCGGGTAAATACCCGCCCTCGTTGTTTTGCCATATATAAGAGAATATTAAATTGGACACCAGTCAATTTTATAGATTTCTCGCCTTTCTTGACTTCCCGTCTTTCCGGATAGATTGTCACATCCGAAAAAGAGATAGACGGTTCTTCAAAACCGTTGAAGTCTGCCGGTATTGAATGAGTACGTTTGAGTATGGTACGAATGCGTGCTGCCAGTTCTTTCAAGCTGAATGGTTTGACCATATAGTCGTCGGCCCCTAACTCGAAACCGATCAGTTTATCACGCTCCTCCGCCAGAGCTGTGAGCATAATAATCGGGAGTGTAAAATCTTTTCTCAATCGGCGTATGGTATCGAACCCGTCGAGACCGGGCATCATAATGTCCAAAATGATAAGATCGGGGGCCCCACTCTCTACCAGTTCCAGCGTCTTTTTCCCATTTTCGGCCATGATGACCGAAAAACCGACCGCTTCTAAATAGTCGCGGATCATTTCCCGCATTTTCCGCTCATCATCTACAACAAGGATTGTTACATTTTCTTCTTGTTCCATTTCTCTCCATTGTATTATTAAACCAATTCTCCTTCAACAACGCCGCCTTTATCGATGTGCCCTCATTATTCGAACCAGTGATAATGGGCTAATTCCGCTTTTTTCTCTAATAGTTCTTCTTCGGTTTGCTCTTGTTGGGTCAATGCCAGTCTCAGTGCCGTTTTATAATATTCTTTCTGTTTCTTTATTTTCATATAGGCGCGGTGAAGTCGAAACGCTGTTTTTATCGTAGCAATGAGTGCCGTCTCACAGGAGCTCTCCTCAATAAATTCGGAAGATGTGATCTTTTCGGGCTTTTTTATTGCATCATGCTCCGGATGCGAAACGAAGAAGGCTAACGGTATCTCTTGCTCTTCCAGTATATATTGGGCTGCTTTGTTTTCAGCAGTCCTCTCGTCCGTGTTGATAGCCATGAGGACAAGACGGATGCCGGGATCTTTTCCGATCATTTCTACGGCTTGCTTGCCGTTGGATACCCTTACAACAATATACCCGTGTTTCTCTAATAGTTCTTCTTCGGTCTTGGCTATAAGTATCTCATGATCTATTAAAAGTATTTTGTTATTCATAATTAACGCTCCTATTCCCCGGTTGTTGCGATCTTTTCTCATATAAACCTATCGAAGAATTGTGAACAAAATGTGAAGAAACTATGGAGATTTAAGGAAAACGAGGAGCAGACAGGGTATAAGAACGTTATATGCTGGGATTTTCTTCGAGGGTTTTCTCCCGAGAGTAATCCACCCGCCGGCACGAACCCCGCTCGATAAGCTGCTGTTTTACTTTCAGCACCCGCAGGTCTTCGATGTCATGATGGACCAGATTCATCGTAAGGTCTCCGGCCAAGTTGCCCATTAAAGCGGTGTTTATACTCATCGTGGTAATTTGGGGGGTAAAGGTCTCGCTGTATGAAAGTGTGTCTCCCGGAGCGATGATAGAAACATCGTTGGGGACGGAGAGACCCAGCCTCGAGAGTACATAAATAATTTTTGATGCAATGTAGTCATCGTGGGCGAAAACGGCGGTCGGTTTGTTTTCCGACTGGAAGAACGGGGATAGTTTGTTTTCAAGCTGAACGAGGTCGAGCACGTCGGTCACCACGATCCGGGAATCAGGCGAAAAAGGTATACCTTGCTCATCCACCGCCTTCTTGAATCCGATATAGCGGTCGGCGACAACGGTGGGAACATCTTTTCTTTCATACTCGACATAGATAATCCTCTTGTGTCCGAGCTGGACAAGATGCATCGCCCCCTCGTAAGCGCCCTGAAAATCATCCACGCAGACCGAGTGAAACTTATTCTGTACATTACTGTTGTTGATAATGACCACGGGAATACCGATCTCCTCGAGCATCTCGAAAAGATGTTCGTTAATGTAGTGGATCGTGCACACGGCAGCGGCGCCGGAGGCGAGAATCTTTCGAAACAGCTCCTCCGTATCCATCTCGAGCGTGATGTCCATCAACAGGGTAAAATATGATTTCTTGAAGAACACAGATTCCAATTCGGTAACAAACGGCTTGATAAACAGCCACTCATAATCCCAGGAAAGGTAGTTGAGGATCGTGATGTATTTTGACCGCTTTTTAGTCGACGATGCGGTATACTGTTTTTTCCGATACCCCGTTTTACGGGCGGCCTCGAGTACACGGTTGCTGACTTCTGCTGAGATCTTTCCTTTACCGGAGAGAACCATAGAGGCGGTGGTTATCGATACCCCGGCCTCCTGGGCAACATCTTTTAATGTCGGTTTCATCATGCTGTGTCCTACTGGTAACGAAGCATACCGATCGGAAAAATTTAATAAAATTTTACTTCAGGTTGTATCTTTGTGTCAATCAGACAATACTTCGTCATCAGCCTTATTTTATTAAAAAATATCACATTTTACAATTAAAAATTTTATTTATTTCACTAAATTATCGTTGACATTTGACTGATCCATGATAAAATAATTATAAATTTTATAATCATGGACAAGGAGGAATCATGAAGAAAATCATTCTCCGCACATTAGTGCTTGCTGTTTCATTTATGCTCGTCGGCGGACTGCTGTTTGCAGGCGGGGCCCAGGAAGAAGCAGCTGAAGAATCGGGCGGTGCCGAACAAGAAATGAAGGGCGAGATCAAAATTGCTCACGATAATCCGGAATGGCAATCCATCTGGGAAAAGTTCGGTGAAGCATCCAAAGAAGATATCGGTATAGAAGCTGTACCGGTGGAATATGAGACCCAGGTGTATAAATCGAGGGTCAAAGTCGACCTCGGATCAAACCGTGCGCCTGCAGTATTCAAATGGTGGTTCGGCTACCGGGCACAGGAGCTCCTGGAAGCTGATTTGATTGCCGATCTGGGTGATGTATGGGCGGAAGTAGAAGATAATTTCGCCCCCGGAATGAAAGAGGCGCTGACCTTTAACGGCGTGACCTACGGTTTTCCGTTCAATACCGGCTACTGGGTGTGGTACTACTCGAAAGCCGCATACGAAGAGATGGGGTTCGAGCCGCCAGAGACCTGGGAAGAGTTCCAAGATCAGCTCGCTGCATTTAAGGATGCAGGAATCAGCGGAATCGGTAACAGCATCGGTAATTCCCGATGGACCTCCTTTATCGTTATCCAGGAGATTCTCTACAGGCTCGATGCTCAGTTCTACAGCGACCTGGTAAACGGAAAGGCCCATTACACCGATGACACCATGGTAGAGGCGATGGAGATATGGAAATCCTGGCTGGAAAGCGGATATCACGCTCCGATGGACGCGACCTATGTAGAGGATTTTCCCCGGATGCTCAAAGAAGGAAGCCTCGCTATGGCACCGTTCGGCGACTGGTACGGCGGGATCCTGCAGCAGCAGGGCCTCGTCCCGGAAGAAGATTACGGGGTAATGATACCCCCCGCGGCAACTGAGAAAGGTGAAGGGGCGATCATTCTCGAGGTTGCACCGCTTTGTGTAGGAAAAAATACTCCGAATCTCGAGCTCGCCAAAGAGTGGCTCAAGTGGTATGCAAGCTCCGACAGCGCTGCCGACATTCTCTGGGGCGATCTGCGGTTTGCTTCTACACTCAACGTAACCATGGATATGATCAAGCAGGACGATCCTATTCTGGCAAAAGAGTATGAAATGCTCGATAACTATCCTACGAAACTGGTCCGGTACTGGGAAGCGACTCCGGTCGAAATCGTCGAACATGCTGTTGATGAGTTCAACACCATGCTCGTAGAACCGGATAAGTATATGGAAATTCTCGAGAGTATCGAAGAAAAGGCCAAAGAAGTGTGGCCTGACTACGGTGTAGATTACTAATCAAAAAATAATACATGCCGGGGTAAGGCAGGATAGTTTCCTTCCGCCCCGGCTGTTTTCTCTATAAGTAGTATGATTATATGATTAAAAGAAGAATCAAAAAGGACAATCCATACCTGTTTCTCATCCCCGCCCTCGTTCTCGTTGCTATGGCTGAACTGGTTCCGGTGGTGTATACCACCTACCTCGGATTCATGAAGTGGGACTTGATTAATCCCCCCGAGTGGGCCGGGCTGAAAAATTATGTCGAGGTTTTTTCAACACCTGAATTGTTGAATGCATTAAAGAACACTGTCCTCTGGGTGGTAGGGACGCTGATCTTCCCGGTTGGCTTGGCTCTGTTCATTGCTGTGATGATAAGCCGGATCCGGATGCAGGCTATTTATAAAGTAATTTTCTTTGTCCCATCCACACTGTCTCCGACCATTGCGGGTATTTTTTGGCAGCGGGTCCTGGCCAGCCAAAAGGGTGCGATCAATGCTCTCTTTGTGGCAGCCGGTATGGAATCGCAGGCATTGATAACCAATCCCGAAATCAATACATTCTTGATGATCGGTGTGTGGACGTGGCAGTTCCTCGGTCTCAATTTGATTCTGTTTTTAGTAGGGCTCGAGACGATCCCGAGTGAGCCGCTCGAAGCTGCTATGATCGACGGCGCCTCGCACTGGCAGGTGTTTACCAATGTCACGTTTCCCCTCCTGGCCCCGATTACCCTGCTGGTCGTTGCGAACTCGGTTATCAATACGGTCCGTATGTTCGATATACCGTGGGTCATGGTGCAGGGAGGTCCGGGAAGGGCCTCTGAGACGCTGGCTATTTCGCTGTACCGGGAATCCTTTCTCCTCTTTAATATGGGGTTGGGTTCGGCGATTGCCGTGATCATCTCTATTATAACTCTTGGTCTCACCTATCGGTATCTGGTCTCTACCGGGCAATCACAAAAGAGGAAAAAATAGCGATGAGTCGTGCGGCATCAAAATCGATAATCTATATCATACTTACTATTTTTGCTCTGGTGTGGGTATTCCCGCTTGCAACAACGTTTTTAACAATAATAAAGAGCCCGGACAACTTTGCGGAACTGTCCTTCTGGCAGTTTCCGGAGTTAAAAGAGATACCGAAGAATCTGAGTTTCAATTTCGGATACGCGCTCGAGAAGGCGAAAATCGCCCGGGACCTGTTCAACAGTCTCTTGTACGCGGTCGTTGCAGGCTCAGGCTCAGCCTTTATCGCGGGAATGGCCGCATACGCGTTGGTGTTTTTGGACCTCAAACGGCCCCAATCCTGGTTTATCGGGATTTTTATCGGTAATCTTTTTCCATTCCAGATGTTTTTAATCCCCCTCTATCTTTTCTTGAGCTCCTTGGGGCTTTTTGATACCAGGCTGGGGCTTACCATCGTATATGTGGGGATTTGTGTTCCGTTTGCGCTGTTTGTATATCGTAATTACGCCTACACCATCCCGCAGGAAATATTCGATGCATCTAAAGTAGATGGTGCTTCTACCTGGGGAGCATTTTTCAGGATATTTCTCCCCATGTCCGTACCGGCATTTACCGTTGTATTTATTTTCCAGTTTATCTGGACCTGGAACGATTTGCTATTCGGACTCGTACTCTCGGAACGGTTCCGGCCGGTCATGACGGCCCTTTCCAAACTGATAGGGAGCAGGGGAGGAGTTCCGGCCACGGTATATATTGCCGGTGCAGTGTTTGCGGCGATTCCTACGGTAATAATCCTGCTCACCCTACAGAAGCAGTTTGTCCGGGGATTTACCATCACCACGGAGAAGTAACAGAAATTACAAGGAGGATATGATAATGACGAGCCGAGAACGTGTAACAGCAGCAGTTGATCATCGAGAACCGGACCAGGTGCCGATAGATTTTGGTGGACACCGAAGCAGCGGTATTATGGCCTTAGGATATAAAAAATTGCGTGAGTATCTCGGGCTTCCTAAAACGCCCATAAAAATATACGACATGATCCAGCAGCTCGCGGTCGTGGATGATGATGTACTCGACCGTTTCGGTGTCGATACGATCGAAATGGGCCGCGGTTTTGCTCTGGATGATAAGGACTGGAAAGAGTGGACCATGCCGGACGGCACCGAAGTTCTCATCCCCTCCTATGTCGACGTAGAAAAAAAGGACGGCAGTTGGGTCCTCAAAGCGCCCTCAGGAATAGACAGCGGGGTACAGCGGGAAGGGATGATTTACTTCGACCAGATCTACTGGCCCTACAAAGACGGGGTCCCTGAAGAGTTCTCAGGAATAAACGAAGCCCTCGCCGATGTGATGTGGTCGGTCCCCTCCCCTCCAAATCTTGGGAAGACCAGTGCGGAGGAGGCGGCTGCCGGAGCAAAAAAATTACGGGAATCCACGGACAGGTATATTGTCTTTCTCTTCGGCGGCAATCTGCTGGAAATATCGAGCTTTTTGTGCAGTATCCCTGAGTTCATGATGCTCATGGCGGCAGACCCCGATAAAACCCATAAACTTCTCGACGCGTTGGTGGAGATACATAAAAAAAATATTGATACCTTTGTTCCTGCCGTGGCCCCCTATATCGATAATATACTTTTTGGGGATGATTTGGGGATGCAGTCAGGCCCGCAGATTTCACCCGACATGTACAGAGAGTATTTTAAACCGAGGCATGAGGAGTTGTGGAAATACGCCAAAAAGGTAAGCGGGAAAACCATCCAGCTCCATTCGTGCGGAGGCTTGCGGCCCCTGTTAGACGATCTGATCGATGCCGGACTGGATGCGGTAAATCCGGTGCAGATAAGTTCTGCGGGCATGGATGCAGCTGAGCTGAAACAGGAGTTCGGTGACAGGCTCTGCCTGTGGGGCGGGGGGTGCGATACACAACACGTGCTGCCCAACGGGACTCCCGAAGAAGTACGGTCTCACGTGCTCAAACAGTGTGAGATCCTGCAGCCGGGCGGGGGGTTCGTCTTCCAGCAGGTGCACAATATTATGGCCAACGTACCGCCCGAAAATATCGTAACAATGTTTGATGCAGTAGCAGAGTTCAACGGAAAGAAATAAAAGGGGAGGTACAGATCATGAGCGATACGTATATTGTGCTCAGCGCTATCGGTAAAGATCGGGTCGGGATTGTCGATGAAATTACGGCGGAACTCGAGCAATATCGGGTAAATATCGAAGAGAGCAGAATGGCGGTGCTGGGGGGAGAGTTTGCGATCATCATGCTGATTTCCGGGAACAGTGATGACCTCGCTGTTCTGAAAAGTAAAGGCGAAGAAATCGGGAATACCGTTTCATTGCGTGTTGAAATAAAGTACACGGAAGCTCCGGGGGAAGCGGGTAAGGGGCGTCCTTATGTTATAGAAACCTTTTCTCTCGATGCACCGGGAATCGTCCATGCGGTAAGTGCGGTACTGCACCGGTTCAATATCAACATAGAAGACCTCGAAACCGATACCTCTGCCGCTCCTTGGACCGGGGCGGCCATGTTCCACATGAAAGCGCATATTATTATTCCCCAATCCGTGTCTATTTCTTCTTTGCGGGACCAGTTGATGAGTCTGGAGCATGAACGGGACCTCGACATCAACTTGAAACCGGTTGTAGCCAATTAGGAGGTAAACATGTTTATTTCACATATGGATAGAGTTCCCCGGAAGCAGATATCATTGGAAGAGGCAAAGGGAGTAATCAAACAGACTGCTGTTGGACCGGAACAGGGATGGGACAGCCATGTGATGCGGGTGTTCACCCTTTTAAACCGGGGTTTCACACCGCAGCACAGTCATCCCTGGCCCCATATCAACTATGTGGTCAAAGGCACAGGGATTCTTTTTCATGAGGGGGAGGAAACCCCCCTCGAACCCGGATCAATCGCATACCTTCCCGCAAACACCCTCCATCAGTTTCGAAGCACGTCCGATGAGGAGTTCTCCTTTATCTGTATTGTTCCCGCAGAAGGCGATAAATAGCCTGTGAAAACAATTGCTCTTTTAACTGATTTCGGATATTCCGATCCTTATGTCGGTATTATGAAAGGCGTAATCAGTACGAGCGATCCGGATATCCGTTGTATCGATCTCACTCACGCTGTTCGAAGACATTCCATTCTTTCCGCCGCATATATCCTCTATTCCGCCTGGGATTGGCTGCCGGAAGAGACGGTTTTCCTCTCAGTTGTTGATCCGGGGGTGGGGTCCGCCCGCCGTGAGCTTATCGGTGTGCAGGGCAATAAGCTCGTTGTAACTCCGGACAACGGTACGGTAAGTCTCCTTGCCGGGATGAAACCGAACCTTACTTGTTATCGTGCAGATCCCGTGCTTCTCGAGCACCTTGGACAAAAAAAACCCCGTTACAGCAGCACGTTCGATGGGCGGGACCTGTTTGCTCCCCTTGCCGCCCGGGCTGCAGCAGCAGAATCTGTACAGAATGTAATTGGGAACCTGACCGGTGAAAAAATCACCCCAATTCTTCGTCATGAAGCCGGTTACGACCCCGAGAAAAAACGGGGAACGATCATACACATCGACCATTTCGGAAATTGTGTTTCTTCGATTCATATCACGAATGTCGGAAAGGCAGCCTCGGGGTCAACAGGAGGCATATCTGTTTCTGCCGGTTCGGGAAGGTTTCCCGAGCTATCTGTAACGGAGAGCTACTCTGATGTTGCTCCCGGAGAGCCGCTCGTTTACTGGGGGAGCGCCGGGTTTCTGGAACTGGCCGTCCGTGAGGGGAGTGCGGAAGAGGAGTATACACTCTCCATAGGTGATGTTGTCGAAATTTCTCTTTTGTAATTTCTATTATTTGGTATAGTATTCCGGATATGGTTCGAGAAAAAAATCTGCCCTCCTTCTGTGTGGGAAACGGAAAAATCATCCTGCCGCATACCGTTTTGCCTGCCGGTACCGTTGTTGTTCGGGAGGGAGTTATCCGGGCTGTCCTCCCGAAATCCGGAAAGGAGTCTCTTCCCCCTGATTTGCCCTTCATCGATGTGGAAGGCAATTACATCTCTCCCGGACTCGTGGAACTGCACATTCACGGCTGCGGCCCGTACGGGTTCGAGGTTGCCGGACCGGAAGCGTTGAAGAATGCTGCCCGTTTTTTGGCCTCGCGCGGTGTTTCTCTTTTTGTGCCGACGCTTCAGCCCGATGTGCAGGCGGTCTCGGCATTAGGTGCGGCGCTGCGGGATCTACAAAACGGTCGGAGCGGATCTTATGAGAAGAAGGAAGCGCCGGTATCCGCGTCCGCACCCGGCTTGTATGTTGAAGGCCCTTTTATCAATCCGGAAAAAAGGGGAGGTATTCTTCCCGGTCTCGTGCGTCACCCCGATCCGGCACTCCTCAACGAACTCTGCACCTCTTCTAGAGACACCATCCTGCTGATGACGGTAGCCCCTGAGGTCGAACATGCCGAAAGCCTCATCCCTGTGATGCTGGAGAAGGGGATTGTCCCGTGCCTTGGGCATTCGGATGCATCGGTAGCTGAGACCGAGGGGTTTATGACGGCGTTACAACGGGAAAGCCAGGAAATGCAGCCAAGGCAGAAAAAGGACGGCGGCCGGGAAAACAGGACGGCTCCCGTTTCGATTACCCATCTGTTCAATGCAATGGCTCCGATCTCCCACAAACGGTCCGGGCTGGCCATGGTACCGTTTGTGAATTCGGACAGGGAGCTCTTTGTAGAGATAAACGGAGACGGAGTACATCTAAACGACGATATGCTGCGGTTCTGCTATCACAATCTAGATCATGACAACATTATCCTCATCAGTGATGCGGTGATATCTGCAGGAGATGAGGAGCTGCAGAACGGCGAAGGAGCGCTCACCTATTTCGGAAAACCGGTTGTTTCCGATAAGGAGGGGGTCCGTTACAGGGAATCCGGAACACTTATCGGGTCGAACCGGCTCATACCGGATGTCGTAAACCACTTTTTGGAGGTGACCGGGGCCCCGCTGTATGATGCGGTCAGGTTCGCGGCCCTTAATCCGTGCAGGGTATTGGGTCTCGATCATGTGCGCGGTTCTCTAGAGCCTGGAAAGCTTGCTGATATTGTGGTTTTCGATGCCGATATGAAGGTTATACCGGAGTTCTGTGTTCCACTTTCCCCTGTTCATACTTTTTAGTTTTTTGGGTTCCCCGAAGGACTTGTAGAGCATTCATAGCCAGCGCTTCCATCTCCCTTTCGCCGGGGATGACCTCCACCGGTGCGAGAAACTCCACCCGCTCTGTTATCGCGGTAATCAGTTCCTCGGAAAAGGCCATACCGCCGGTGAGAATGATCGCATCAACATTCCCTTTCAAAGTCGCACCGTGCTGAGCTATTTCTTTGCTGATCTGGAACGCCATAGCGTCGAATATGAGACATGCTTTTGGGTCGTGGTCTCGGCAGAGTGTGAGCATTTCGCGGAGATCATTCGTCCCGAAGTAGGCAACCAGGCCGCCGTTTCCAGTCAATTTTTTTCGGATTTCCTGTTCGGTGTATTTTCCCGAAAGGACCATGGTAACCAGCTGTCCCGCGGGAACGGTTCCTGCCCGTTCAGGCGTGAAGGGCCCTTCGCCGTCGAGTCCGTTGTTAACATCCACTACGCGGCCTTTTCTATGAGCTCCAACAGTGATTCCGCCCCCCATATGGGCGACAATAAAATTGCATTCCTCATACGGTTTACCCAATTTATGGGCCACTCTTCTAGCGGAGGATTTTTGGTTCAACGCGTGGAACTTGCTCAGTCTCTGTATTTCCGGCACACCCGACAATTTTGAAATATCGTCCATCTCATCGACGACGACAGGGTCCGCAATATATGCCGGGCAGCCTGCATTATCGGCTATTTCTTTGGCAAGAAATGCTCCGAGGTTGCTGGCGTGTTCTCCGTACTTTGCAATTCTCAGATCATCGAGCATCTCATCGTTAACCACGAATACTCCGCCGGAAATAGGATGAATCAGACCTCCTCTTCCGATTACAGCATCAAACTCCTGATCGTCGATACTGTTTTCTTCAAAGAATTGATAGATAATCTCCTTTCGGAAATCAATCTGGTCAACAATGTGGTCGAAATGCTTTATTTCTTCATGAGCATGAGTGATGTTTTCAGAAATAATTTCCTGCTCGTTGTTGAATAGAGAAAGTTTAATCGATGTGGATCCGGGGTTAATAACAAGGACCCTATAGTTCTCGCTCATAAAAACTCTTTGCTACCTCTATCAGTTTAATATTCACATCAATAAACTCTTTGCGTTTGATTGAGATGGGTATTATCCTCCTCAATGTATCGAGCTCTACTACTCCGCTTTTGAGGATGTATATCGCAAGCAGGATGATATTGGCCCCGCGTTGAAATCCTGTCTCCTTTGCCATTTCGGTGGCAGGCACAGAGATGGTTTGGACATCTTTCCTGGTGATCTTTTTTGTAACCATAGAAGAATCGACAATGATCAATCCGTCCGGCTGGACCGATTCTTCGAAATTATCTAGAGACGGGCTGTTCATTACCAGTAAAACCGTTGGTTCATCCACAACCGGCGAACCAATCGTACTGTGCGAAATAACAACACCGGCATTTGCGGTCCCTCCTCTCATTTCAGGGCCGTATGACGGGAGCCATGTAGCCTCATTTCCCTCTGCAATAGCGCAGTTTGCAAGGAGGATCCCGGCGGACATTACCCCCTGCCCTCCAAACCCGGCGATCTTAACAAGCTGATCTTCCAACGCGGTTCCCCGCTGCGGTACTTCAAAGTCTTTTTTTAGATCGAGAAGATTGAATAACAGGTTTTCTACCGTTCCAACGGTTTCTCCGCTGCTTTCGCTCTCTGTTTCCCGGGTATGATTAGACCGGGGTTGGGCACTGCTTGCTGATGTTCTGTCCCGGAAATTACGCACGGGAAAAATCTGTTCCATGGAGTTCTTGATCCATTTTCTTGCATCCATAGGAGACATTTTCCAGCCGATTGGACAGGGCGAGAGAATTTCTACAAAAGAAAATCCCCGGCCTTCCGCGCAGTTTCTTATTGCTTTTCTTATTGCCTTTCTTGCTTTTAGGACCCGCGACGCATCTGCTAAGGAGACCCGTTCTATGAATACAGGCAGTTCGATATCGTTTATCATCTCGGACATATGGATTGGGCCGCCTTCCGAGAGGAGGTTTCTCCCTCGGGGTGTCGTCGATGTTTTTTGTCCGACGAGAGTAGTGGGGGCCATTTGCCCGCCCGTCATTCCGTAAATTGCGTTATTTACAAAAATGACGGCCATGTTTTCTCCCCTATTTGCCGCGTGTATAATTTCCGCAGTCCCGATCCCGGCTAAATCACCGTCTCCCTGATAAGAGATCACAACACTGTCGTCAAGGCTTCGGCTGATGCCGGTACCCACTGCAGGGGCCCGTCCATGGGCACATGCGACATTTCCAGTGTCAAAATAGTAATATGCGAATGCTGAACAGCCGACAGGGGAGAGAAAAACGGTCCTCTCCTGAATACCGAGGTCCTCGATTGCTTCTGCTATAATCTTATGTACATTTCCATGTCCGCATCCCGGACAGTAGTGAGTAGTTACTTCACCTTTTCCTTTGCGTTCAAAAGTCTTATAAAATGATTCCGGTTTCTTAAGCTTTACCATAGCAATCTCTCTTTATTCTATCGATTATTTCGTTGGTCCGGGGGATTATCCCGCCGTACCAGTTATATCTCAATACAGGAGCATTTCCGAATACGTAGTGTTCGACATCATCAGCCATTTGTCCGTTGTTCAACTCAGCTACAACCATCGTCTCGGCCCGTTCTGCAAGTTCTCGAAGGCGGTCTGCGGGGAAGGGAAAAAGAGTGATAGGGCGGAACAAACCCACTTTGTACCCTTCTTTCCGCATTTTCTGCACCGCGCTCAGACAGATGCGCGATGTAATCCCGAATGCGGTGAGCACTACTTCTGCATCGCCGGTTTCATACTCTTCATACTCGACTAACTCTGCTGCTACTTTTTTATACTTGTTCTGAAGCTTGATGTTGTGGTCACCCTGGATCTGCTGATTCATAAATATCGAGGTGATGAGATTGTGTTTACTTTCTCGGTCGGCGTATACCGCCCATTCTTTTCTTGATCCCTCCTTCGGTTTTGCGCGGAAGGTAATGGATTCCATCATTTGACCGATGTACGCATCGGAGAGAATGAATACGCACATTCTATAGGTATCAGCTATCTCGAATGCTCTGTAGGTAAAATCGCACATTTCCTGGACGGAGTTGGGAGCAAGGACGATGTTTTTATAATTACCATGCCCGCCCCCTTTCGTTACCATATTATAATCGCTCTGTTCGGGCCATATGTTTCCCAAGCCGGGACCGGCACGCTGAATGTCTACAATAACGCAGGGCAGTTCCGCGCCGGCAATATAGGAAATCCCCTCCGCCATCAAAGAGATCCCCGGACCGGAAGAGGCCGTCATTACTCTTGCTCCGGCTGAAGCAGCGCCATATACCATGTTTATCGAACTGACCTCAGATTCCGCCTGGAGAAATACCCGTCCTGCCTGCGGGAGATATGCAGCGGCAGCGTGAGCAATTTCACTGGCGGGGGTAATCGGATATCCAAAAAAATGAGTTACTCCCCCCAGCAAAGCACCATAAATGATTGCTTCGTTTCCTTTTACTAATTTCGTACTCATTTTTTTGTCCCTTTTGCAGTTTTTCCCGGTTTATCAGCTTTTATTACGGTTATAGCACCGGGCTCCGGACACATGTAGAAGCACAGGCCGCACGCGGTACAGTTGGGATTGTCGAACTTGGCGTACTGGTAGCCGAGCACATTTATTTCGGAGCCGATTACAAGACAGTGATTTGGACAGGTTTCTACACAAAGTCGGCACCCTTTGCACTGATCTGCTTCAATGATTACTCTGTTTTCATCCATTGAAATCTCCTTTTTTAAATTCCTTGAAAGAACTCGTCTTCTCCTTCACCAAAAAAATTGATGTTGCTGACTGTATCCGTTACGCTCTCCGGCAGCTCTCTGATATCGAGATGATGGCCGGGGCAGCCGAGACGGGAACAGACGTAGATCTTGTTCTGGGACCCCGGCAGGTGGAGCAGGATCGCCCGGCCGCTGTCGCACTCTTCCTGATCACATTTCCAGTCTGTCATGAGAGAGTTGCCGCTTATTGGGGAGTATGCTTCGACATATCCACCGCTCGATGAAAGGTCCGGTACAAAATTGTACAATTTTGCATGGCTTCCCCAGAACGCATCCAGATAAATGATACCATCCGCATTTCCAATAACGACTTTCAATTTTATCGAGGGTTCGCCGTGGATTCGGACGGTATCCGAGACGAGGCTGTTGCCCGTGTCGTCATAGGCTTCTTCGACCACTAAGAAAGAATGGCCTTTCCGGTTTACGAGCTTTATGCCTTCCGGAAGAGTAGAAAGAAACTGTACCGGTATGTCTTTATGATTTAATTCCATAGATAAAACTCCTTTGCTGTAAGATCGGGTATGTTTTTATCTCCGCCAGCCGTCTGTAGAATAGAACGTATGGGGTTAAAGGGGCTGGATAAATTTAGTTTTATACCTGTTTCCCGACTTTGTAAACCGTGCTACTGCCTCAAACCTTGTTACACCAGCCTGGAGAGATTGCGGGCAAAACAGAGACTTTCCGATAGAGGGCCTACTCGGCCCCGTCTACTCTTCCTCTTTGAGTAAACTCTTTATCAAAGCAATAATCGATTTTCTAACATCCGGGCTTTTTATCTTTCTATAAAGCCGGAGAAAGTCCTGTTCTTCCTTGGTAAGTTGGAAAAGTTTTTGATTTTTCTCTCTGTAATTC
Organism: uncultured Spirochaetales bacterium; assembly: GCA_964557375.1. Classification (GTDB taxonomy): domain Bacteria; phylum Spirochaetota; class Spirochaetia; order SPDA01; family CAZJBZ01; genus CAZKZZ01. The sequence continues at coordinate 21,045 of CAZKZZ010000034.1, forward strand.
TGTTTTGGGTCCGAAAGTTCATTAGAATTGATATTGATTAATTCTAAAAGGGGCACCTCGAGTGCTTCCGCTATGGATTCGAGCCGATTGATTTTCAACTCCGAATCCCCCTTTTCATATTTTTGGATTTGTTGATACGATACTCCGATCTTTTCTGCGAGTGTTTCTTGTGAATAACCTCTCAGGGCGCGGATTCTTCTAATTTGTTCACCAATCTTTTTGATATTCATCTGCTTTCATCTTTTTAACTCCTATTAAAAGGTGAATCTACCAATCTGTAGTAGTGTAAAAACCTTGACAAAGTACAACTAAAAGTAGTATTCGCATTATCGTAGTGAATATATTGTTATTGGATTCGGACTCCACCTTTATAAGGCACATGAAACAATTGCTGCGGGATTTCGGCTATAGCGTGGCAAGCTCTGAAAACGGGGTCTATGCGCTGCTCCTTTTACAGAAAAACCACTATGATGTTCTGATTACCGGTGTTGATCTGCAGGGGATACCCGGTGATGAGCTAATAAGACATGTAAAACATGGGGGTCCACAGGCAAAGCTGCCTCCCGCAGCGCACCCCCCTGCAATTTTGGGTATCGGGGCCCGTTGGGAGTGCAGACGGCTGCTCGAGTCGGGTGCGGCACTGTGTCTCGAAAAACCGTTTGGAATACATCTACTCATTGAAAGCATAAATAGCAGCATTATTGTATAAATCATCACCTGATGGTACTCTTTTTCTACAACCTAAGAACCAAAGGAGTGTCAATCATGAGCAATGGGTTTCACGCTATATCTACAGAACATGTTCAGGAAAACCCGTTCACATTAATTGGTGAGGAGTGGATGCTCATTACCGCGGGAACTATCGACAGCTGGAATACGATGACCGCCGCATGGGGTGGATTAGGGTATCTCTGGAACCGGGATGTAAGTTATTGTTTTGTCCGCCCAAACAGGTACACCTATGAGTTCATGGAAAAGGCAGACTACTACACGCTCTCTTTTTTCGATGCCGAATACAAGGATGCATTGAATTATTGCGGTACCCACTCCGGCAGAGACGTTGATAAAGCTAAAGAGACCGGTCTAACCCCCGCATCTTTTGCACATCAAACAGTGGGCTTCGAACAGGCGCGTCTGGTGTTGGTTTGTCGAAAATTATACGTTGATGATATAAAACCGAGTAATTTCATCGATGAAACGTTGGACAGATTGTATCCCGCAAAACAGTACCATCGAGTATATATCGGTGAAGTTGACCAGTGTTTAAAATAGGTAATTATGGATCTGTATTGGGAGGAACTGCTCGAACATCCCGCTGAACACTATATCTTCCCCTCTGAAATCGTTGCCTCTTTTTGGCGGAAAGAAACCCTTCGAAGAGAACTGCCCGGTTCGGGGGTGAGTGCGCTGCGGACCGACCGCTATCTCTCCTGGGATAAATTCAAAGAGATTCAGTTCTCAGTGGAGCGTAAGGAAAAACCTGCAAATAAACTGATACGCTCTCTTTTTGCAGCAGACATCCTCTCCGAGAACGGTTCCCCGACAACGGGCCCTGTTTTCCGCGCTCTTATCAATCCCAATTTTCTCGAAAACTCCGCATCATTTCTCAGCTACATTGTATCGATATTACCCGGTCTTTCTGTGGTAGAGACCCTCGATCCTCAAACAGTGGAAAAAGACCTGTATCATGACCTGCATCACCTCCTCGGACGGTATAACAGTTTTCTCAATGAAAACGGACTGTTCGAACCCGGATATGAGCGTTTGCCGGTCAGCGCTGTAACCGATGATGCAGTTCTTTTTTTCCCCGAAGTACTCGATGATTTTCATGAGTACAGCTCGATAATCGAGCAGTCCGAGTCCATACAATTAGTTAGACACTCCACTTATCGAGCTCGAGAAAAAACGAATCTCCTTCTATTCGATAATCAGCTGTACGAGATACGGTGGGTCCTCAATCAGGTGGAGCAGCTTCTCGAAGAAGGAACAGAGCCGGACCGGATTGCAATTACAGCAGCAACGGAAGATACTGCGGATTTCTTGTTCCGGGAAGGTGCTTTACGCGGGATACCGCTTCTGCGAAGACGGGGCAGAAATCTTCTCGATTACGCACCGGGACGGTTGTTTACGCTCCTGCAGGAATGTTATGAGACAGATTACAGCTTGGATTCTCTCAAGAGACTGCTCTTACATCAGGGGTATCCCTGGCAAACCCCGCAGTTAGGAAGGCGGCTCATCCGGTTTGGAATCGAAAATCACTGCATCAGTAATTTTTCGGTAGACCGGCACCGTCATAATATCTGGATACAGAATCTGGAACGGCTCGGGATGAGGTCACTTCTCGGGTTTTTTAAGACTTTGTCCGCTTCGATTTCCGCTATTATCAATGCTCCTGATTATAAAGAATTGAGAAAACGAATAAACGGGTTTATCTCCCGATTCATTGATAATGATAGGTGGCAGGGAGACGGGCTGCAGGTACTGCAGCGGTGCTTTAAAGTGCTCGATGATCTCGATGATGCTTCGGCTCGCATCACCGGAATTACTTTACCTCCTCCGTTTACTATGTTTATCAATGCTTTGAAAGATGAACTGTACGTTCCCGTTATTCGAAATGAAGGAGTTCCGGTTTATCCGTACCGCGTTGCTGCAGGTATTTATCCGGAGCACCATTTTGTTGCAGGAACCACGCAGGCGGGCACGGAGATAACGATTTCCGGATATCCCTTCTTACGGGAGGACCAGAAAAGCAGGAACGGCTTGACCGACATCGATTTGACGGACCAATTTCTCTCATTGTATGAGTTCTCGGGAAGGGAGGTTTCTCTAACCTGCAGTAAGGAGAGTCTCAAAGGGAGAGAGCTGGTTCCCGGGTATTTTGTCTTGAATAATAACATCGAAGAGAGAGCACGGGAAAACGATCGGTTTATTCACGAGAGACTGCTGTGGGGCGGGAAGGCTCTAAAGCAGAACGGGAACGAACCGGAAGAGTCCCTCCAAACGATTTATCTAAACACGGTCTACCCCCTGCAGTATGAAGGGTTCACCTCTATTAGTACGACCGGATTCGGAGAAAAGAGTGATGATTTTACCGCCGTTCGAATACCGTCACCGGAACTTGCCGATCGTCTCGCCTCGAATCGCCGTAACGATAACGGCATGCTTTCACTCGGGCACAGCGATATCGCCGATTATCAGAATTGCGGGTTCCACTATCTGCTGGCTCATCTCCTCGAGTTAGAGGAGATGGATTATGAACTGTCTTATTTTGACCCTCTTCTAGCAGGGACGTTTACTCACACAGTTGCATACAGACTGTTTCAAAAGATCAAGAAAGCACACGGCAGGTTCCGTACCGATAAAATCGATGAATACAGGTCCTTCATAGAAGAGGTATTAAACGGGGTTGTTCGCCGGTGGGAAAAAGAAGAGACAATATTTTTCCCCCCGGTGTGGGCCGGGTTTATTGATACAGTCCGCCGCATGATAGACCGGCTCCTCGGAGAAGAAGCAGAAACATTTCCGGAGTTTGAAATAAGCGAGCTCGAGAGATCGGAGTCGCTGGCAGTTAACGATAATACGGTGCTCTTGAAAGGCAGAATAGACAGACTCTCCCAAACCGACAACGGAACAGCAGTGATCGACTACAAGCGCACCCTGCGCCTTACAAGAAGGGATTGTATCGGCAATGATACGCTCCCGGTCACCTATCAGCTGCCCTTTTACGCGTATCTCCTCGAGAATAACGGAATACCGGTGAGCAGCTGCTCGTACTACGGGATGAGAAATGGAACGTACAAGCATCTTTTCGGGGAGAAACTAAAGGGCGCTTGGCTCGACCGTAACGGTCTGGATCGTCTGACGGAATTGATGGAGCTGCAGCTCGAACGACTGCTTGCAGGAATGAAAGAAGGTGATTACAGGGTGACCGGGAACGAGTGCGGCGGATGTCCGTATCGTTCGGTCTGCAGGGAGAAGTATACACTTGACTGAAGACCTCAATGACCGGCAGAAAGCGGCAATCGGCTCTCAGAAAAATACGGTGGTGAAAGCCGGGGCCGGTTCCGGTAAGACCACAGTATTGGCCCTGCGGTATGTCCGGCTTATCACCGAAGGACTTGCAAATGTAGAGAACATCCTCACCGTCACGTTTACCCGAAAGGCGGCGGCGGAGATGTACGAGAGGATCTATACGATGCTCTCCGAGCAGGCCCGGGACCCGCACGTTGCGGAACAGCTCGCCGCATTCGACAAGGCGAGAATATCGACCCTCGACAGCTTCTGTACCTCCATTGTCCGGGAGTATGCGGGGCTGTATGGAATTACTCCTACCTTCGTACAGGACCAATACGAGGTGTCGCGGATGACCGAACAGACGGCACTCTCTTTTATTCTCGAACATCAGGATGATGAGGTCATCAAGCGTCTGATTCGAGATGCAGGGTTCGAAGCGGTGTGGAAGGAGCTCTTTGCGGAAGCAGCACTCGCCTATCTGCCGCTCGGAATTGATAGAGATTTTGCGGCCATGAACGCACGGCAGGAACTCCACCTCCGGGAAAGACTGGATGCCGTGTTCTCTGAAGCAGGGCACGTGATTTCAGAGATAGTCTCTATCGATGGCGGGGCGGGTAAAACCGTTCGAAACGCGCAGGATGCACTCCGGGCACTGCCTGATCTACGTACGTTGAAAGACCGGCTCGACGGAACATCGGAACAATATCGGAAGCTCAAAGAGGTGGTAGAATCCTGCACGTTTCGATTGCCTGGAAAAACAAGCAATCCGGAATTGCTCCGGTTTAAAGAACTGGCCGGGAAATGCCGTGACCTGTTTGATGAAATCTCTCTCATTGCGGTAGCTCTGTCTGGGAAGCAGGAACGGGTCCGCCTCTTCGAGCTCTTGGACCTTTTTAAAAATCGTGTACATCGGGAGAAGCGCTCTCGAGGGGTGCTTTCTTATCAGGATGTCCAGCAGATGGCAGTTGCGGTCCTCCGCGAAAACAGGGACATAAGAGATTACTACAAACAAAAATATCGATACATCATGATCGATGAATTTCAGGACAACAACGCCCTGCAGAAAGACCTTCTCTATCTTTTGGCAGAGAACCGGCAGGGCCATCAAGAGCGGCCGTCGGCGGCCGATTTGGAACAGGGGAAACTGTTTTTTGTAGGGGATGAAAAACAATCCATCTACAGGTTTCGTGGAGCAGATGTTTCGGTTTTCCGCCGGCTCGGTGAAGAACTGGAGAACAACGGCGGAGAGTCGATCGATCTCGCGGCAAATTACAGAAGCGAGCCGGAATTGGTCGATTTTTTTAATGTTCTCTTTCCCGGTGTTTTTCGTGACGCGGAAGAGGAGTATGAGGCGCGTTTCGAACCGCTCGAGTCGGGAAGTGAATCTCATAAGATCTCACCGCGGATTTCGCTCTTCTATAAGCCATTCGATCAGAATACTGAGGAAGGTATAATCAGCAGTGATGACGCAGAGGCGTACTATTTGGCCTCTTTTATCAGACGGATTGTCGAGAACCGGGAGTTGGAGATTTCCGATAACGGGAAAACACGATATGCGGGCTATGATGATATAGCGATTCTCCTCCGTTCAACCAGCAATCAGGTAAAGTACGAGCGGATGCTGCGCCGTTTTGATGTTCCCTATGTTACCGGCAGTGTACGAACGCTTTTTCTCGAAGCGCCTGTAAATGATATCTACCATCTCCTCCAGCTAGCAGTGTATCCGGAAGACCGTATCGCTTACGCGGGTCTGCTTCGTTCCCCTTTCGTGGGGATATCGGACAGCGCGGTAGTTCGAATTCTTCTCGAAGAACAAGCCCCCTTTTGCTGGGAATCCGGCCGGGCCCCCGTCCCGGAAGAAGATCAGGAAAAGTACACACTGGGAAGAGAGCTGTATTTCGCAATACGATCGCAAATCGATGCAGTTCCCATTACCGATCTCATTTCTGCTGTGTGGTACCG
>CAZKZZ010000035.1:0-15865 GCA_964557375.1 uncultured Spirochaetales bacterium
ACCCTCCCGATCCGGTGGCCAGGTCCGAGATGTCCCGCTTCGATTTTTCTATATCCGGCACCTCGAGCTCGGCGTATCCGGAGTATACCCGTTTTTTTTCAGGTTTTTTTTCAGGTTCGGTCTGGCTGCCGTCTTCACCAGTGTAGGCGGTCGTGGTGCCGTCCCCTTCAGTATTGAGCGCATCAGCGGCTGCCTCCGGGGCCGGTGCCTCCGCCTCCATGTCCCCGCTCATTTCCTCTTCAGAAGGGACCGATTCGTACGCCTCCGACCGGGCTGCCATTTTTGAATCATCAGCCGCACCGAATCCGGCCCACCCGGCCAATCCATTCGAGTTGTTGCAGCTCGAGAGACCGAAGACAGCGAGAAGGATAACGGCACATAGTATAGCCGTTGAATGAAAAAAGTGTTTCATCTTTTACACAGTATAGCTCAATTTGACCGGTGTTTCAAAAGTCATTCTCTAAAACCCGTCCACGGTAGAGAGCCCGTGCTCCTCGAGGATTTTTAAGCCGTGCCGGAGATCATCCACTTTAAAGATGACTACGGCCATTTCTTTGTTCCGTTCCTGGGTTACGTAGAGGTATTCGATGTTGACGTTGTTTTCATCGAAAATCGTCATGATTTTTGCCAGTCCGCCCGGTTTATCTTCCACTTCTACACCGAGAACTTCGGTCACCTTTGCAGTGAACCCGTGCTCCTCGAGTACTTTCAGTGCTTCTTCGTTTTTATTCACTATAAGGCGGAGGATGCCGAAGTCGGCGGTATCCGCAATGGTCATTGCCCGTAGATTAATACCGGCATCGGCTAAGACTTTGGTTACGTCGGCCAGCCTGCCCGATTTATTCTCCAAAAAAACAGAAATTTGCTTTACGCTCATCGTTCTCTCTCTCCTCCCTGATTATAGTTGTCTTTTATCAATGACCCGCTTGGCCTTCCCCATACTGCGTTCAATAGATTTCGGCTCCACCAGTTTTATCCGCGCCCCTATTCCCAACTCGGACCTGATTCTGTTATCTATTTTTGCCCTGATCCGCTCCATCGTCTTGGTCTCATCGGAGAAGAAACTCTCTTCTACTTCTACCTGAATTTCCACCTCGTCGAGATGGGTCGCTCCCCGGTCTACAACAATCTGATAGTGAGGTTCGGTCTCCTCGATGTCCATGAGCACATGCTCGATCTGCGAGGGGAATACATTCACCCCGCGGATAATAAGCATGTCGTCGGTACGGCCTAAGAGCCGGTGCATTCGCACTAAGGTCCTTCCGCAGGAGCATTTCTCCCGCATGAGGTAGGTAATGTCCCTGGTACGGTATCGGATTATCGGGGTGCCTTCCTTGGTGAGAGTAGTGAAGACGAGCTCGCCCTGCTCTCCGTCCGGAAGCACCTCTCCGGTCGCAGGGTTGATAATTTCCGGATAGAACAGGTCCTCGTTGATGTGGAGTCCGTCCTTGGCTTCGCATTCGGAAGAAACTCCGGGTCCGATGATCTCGGTCAGTCCGTAAATATCGTAGGCGTCCAAGTTGAGCTTCTGCTCGATCTCCACCCGCATGTTGTCACTCCACGGTTCCGCGCCGAAACATCCCGCTTCCACCTTGAGGTTCTTGAAATCGATCCCCTCCTCTTTTGCCTGTTCCGCTAAAAACAGGGAGTAGGAGGGCGTGCAGGTAAGCAGAGTGGTACCGAAGTCCTGCATAATCATAAGCTGCCGTTTGGTATTACCCGCGGAGATAGGAATGACATGAGCGCCCAGTTTTCTCGCCCCGTAATGGACCCCTAATCCCCCGGTAAACAACCCGTATCCATAGGCATTTTGGACAACACTGGTCGCGGCCCCGCCCGCCATTGCCAGGGTCCTGGCCATTGCCTCCGACCATATTTCGATATCCCCGATTGTGTATGCATCCACAACCGGTTTTCCCGTTGTGCCGGAGGATGTGTGGACTTCTACAATCTCTGTTTCGGGTACGGCGAGAAGGCCGAACGGATAGGTCTCTCTCAGTTCATCCTTGGTAGTGAAAGGCAGTTTACTGATATCCTTCAGAGTCGTGATATCGGCGGGGCTGACCCCTGCTTCATCGAATTTTTTCCTGTAAAACGGCACCCGGTCGTACACACGGCCCACCAGCCGTTTTAGATTCTCACTCTGTTCTTTCTGCAGCTTCTGGTCGCTAAGGGTCTCTATATCCCGGTTAAAAATCAAAGTATCCTCCTTTGATGCTGATGTTTGATGCAGTTATTTCGGATCAGTAATCTTCTCCGGTTTCCGTATCTTCCGACGGTTGTTTTTCGGTCCGTTCCTGTACCGCGTCCGTCTCTCCGACATTGAACCGCTTTACCAGGTCTTCCAGATCGGCCACACTTTCCTGATTTTTTGTCCCCGATTCCGATATGATTTGGGCCGCGTTATATATCTCGTTGATCCCGATTGTGACTTCCTCCATACCGGTCTTGGTATCGGACGAGATTACATTGAGCTGATTCATGGAGTTGGTTATCCCTTCCACCTTTTCATCCATTTCGCTGTAGGAGTTTTTCACATCTTCGGTGATGTTCACCAGCGAAGAGAGCGCTTCTACGATCTGGCTGCTGCCGACCGAAAGCTCGTCAGTGGCATTTTTCATCTCCTGCATAGCCTGGGCAACATCCTTTACCTGATTGACGATGCCGCTGAACGCACTGCCCGATTTCTCGGTAGACTCTTCTGAAACCTGGATATACTCCGCCACTTCTTTGAGGGATTGAGTAATGCCCTTCGCACTCTCACTGCTCGATTCGGCGAGTTTGCGGATCTCGTCCGCAACGACTGCAAAGCCCCGGCCTGCTTCTCCGGCGTGGGCAGCTTCGATAGCGGCATTCATAGCCAGCAGATTGGTCTGAGAGGCGATGTTCTGAATAACCGTAATACTGTCCATGATAACGTTGGTCGATTCCGCCACCTTTTTGATGATCTTGACCGTCTCTTCCATTTCCGATTCCCCTTCCATGGCGGTCCTCTCGAGGGAGTTGGCAATCTTTAATTTTTCTTCAGCCGAACGGGCGATATTGTTTATCGATGAAGAGATCTCTTCTATAGAAGCCGATGATTCATCGATGGCTGCAGCCTGATTGGAGATGAGTTCTCCCACACTTGAGATGAACTCTTTTACCGCGTTGGATGCTTCCGTGGAACTGTTGACCTCTTTATCGAGGTTTATGATCTTGTCTTTCATATTTTCGGTGTTCGACCGCATCTGAACCAGAGAAGAAGCTGTCTGTTCGGAAGTCGCGGCAAGGTCTTCGGATATACCGCGGGTGCGGAGGGTCACCTCCTGAATTTGACGGATCATCACGTTGAGTGACTCGATAAACTCGTTGAAATATCCGGAGAGGACCCCAATTTCATCCTGGCTTTTGGCATGGGAACGGACGGTAAGGTCCCCATCGGCCGCCTTCTGAAAATTGCCGATATATTCCGAGAGCGGCCGGGTAATAATCGTAATCAGCAGCCGGAGGAAGAACCCGACAACGATCAGTACAGCAAGGGTTATCAAACCGATATTTCTGATCTCAGCCCGCTGGATTGCTTTGGCCTCGTCGAGTGAACTGATTATTTCGAACGCTCCGTGGATCTCCCCCACTTCCCATCCCTCTTTTACACCCCCGATCGGATCAAGCTCGCCCGCCGGATCACCGTGACAGAGCATGCACTCCTCAGAAAGCTCGATCGCTTTGAAATAACGGACCTGGTCCTGTTCGTAGATGATTTTTTCGTTCGACTCACCCTTTTGGAGTTCGAGCAGGACTTCCCTTTCCAAGGGGGTCGGTTCGTTTTCAGGATTTCTCGGCTCTATTTTCGGGACCCGAAAGCGGTAATTGGCCTCATCAGCGTGCATGGCAGCCACATCAATGGCTGTAATGATGGGGACCGCATCGAGGAGCATTTCTCTGTCGCCTGTTTCCGCGAGCTCATCGAACGGACGGATGACGTTGTTTCTTATCTTCTGCGCCATTTCCTCACGGGTAGCTTCTGCTGTAAACACCACTGCCCTGCTTTTTTCCAGAATTGCCCGCACAGCCTGGTCCTTTATATTGCGGATGAAAAAAACGGAAGTGATGCCGGCGAGAATGAGAATTCCGATAATCGTAATAGAGAGAATCTTGAACTTTATCGACATGCTTTTTGAAGCCATATGTCTCCCCGTGAGAAAGATGAGTTTCTAAAAATTATAGTGGCTCAGTAATAAAATATCAATGAATTATTTTCCGTTTCCGTTTCGCTCGTCGTAGACCCGTTTTCCCTTCCCTTCGAAATGGGGAAGAATTCCGGGTTCATGCAGTTCCACTACCGGGGATATAGAAATGGAGGCTTTCAGGTGGTCTTTTATTTTCTCTCGGAGTGCGTTCATGTCCCGGGCGTCGTCGCTGAATATTTCCGGCCCGACTTCCGTTTTTACGGTCAGCCGATCGAGCGCGCCCTGTTTTTCGACTACGATTTGATAATTCGTACCTATTTCGGGGAGTTTCATGATCACCTCTTCGATCTGAGACGGAAACACATTGACTCCGTTGATGATAAGCATATCGTCGGTTCTTCCTTTTATCCTTTCGATCCTCCGATGCACCCTGCCGCATTCGCACACTTCAGGATAAATCCGCGAGAGGTCTCTGGTCCTGTAGCGGATAAGCGGGGTTGCAGTCCTCTTGAGGGTCGTGAATACCAGTTCACCTTCCTCTCCGTCGTCGAGCACTTCGTGGGTTTCCGGGTCGATCACCTCGAGAATAAAATGATCTTCCCAGACGTGCATTCCCTGCTTGAAGACACACTCAAAAGCGACCCCCGGGCCGTTCATCTCACTCAATCCGTATGAATTGTACACATCCAGTGCAAACAGCCCTTCGATTTTCTTTCGAATGTTTTCAGAATGGGGTTCAGCCCCCACCAATGCTTTTTTGAGAGAGAGGTCTTTCAGCAGTACTCCCTCTTCTTCGAGTTTGGAATGAAGATGGAGCATATAGCTCGGTGTCGCGTGTACGACCGTGGTGCTGAAATCCTTCATAAGCCGGAACTGCCGTTTCGTATTGCCCGAACTAGCCGGTATCACCAGTACTCCCAGTTTTTCGGCACCGTAATGGAGACCTAAGCCTCCGGTGAAAAGCCCGTAGGTCATCATGTTTTGAAACACATCCCCCCGGCCTACACCTGTGGCCGCCATGGAGCGGGCCGCCAGTTCAGTCCAGGCGGCAATATCATCGGCAGTATGATAAATGACGGTGGGAATACCGGTGGTCCCGCTCGAAGCATGCAGTCTCACCACCTCTTCAATGGGTAAGGAAAGCATGCCGTAGGGAAAACTGCTTCGAAGGTCGTCTTTCGAGGTAAACGGCAGTTCCCGCAGCTCTTCTAAGCCGGTAATATCGTTTCCCGAAGAAATACCGATACCGCGAAGCCGTTTTCCGTAAAACTCGGTATTCAGCGCGTTGTTTATGGTGTGTCTCAAATCTTTGAGCTGCTGAATTTCTAAGGTTTTTCTGTCGAGCTTTTCCTGAGGTCTGTTCCAGTAGGTTATCTCCATCTCTTTTACTCCTGCAATTTTTTAAATGCCCGTTCAAATCCTCCCATCGCCCCCTCTATGACCCGGTCTTCGACACAGTAGGATATTCGAAAATACCCGGGGCTGCCGAACCCCTTTCCGGGAACGGTGAGAACAAGTTCGTCGGTAAGCGCTTCCACTGCCCGGATATCGTCACCGCCGGGGGCTTTCGGAAAGAGATAAAAGGTGCCTTCAGGTTTGTACAGCTCATACCCGATTTCTGTAAGCCCCTCGTACAAGGCGTCCCGCTTTCGCTTGTAGATTTCCACATCGACCTGTTTACCCTGCAGTCTGCCAACCACACGCTGCATGAGTGCGGGTGCATTGACGAATCCTATGATGCGATTACAGAGTACGGCCCCTGCTGCAAGGTTTTCAGCATCATCCGCCTCCGGTCCGATAATCAGCCACCCGATCCGTTCTCCGGGAATGGAAAGTTCTTTAGAGTATGATGCGGAGGCCATGGTGTGTTTGTAATTCTTCAAAAGGCTCGGGACTTTCACTCCGTCGTAGACGATTTTCCGATACGGTTCATCACTTACGATATAGATGGTCCGCCCGATTTCCCTGCTCTTCTCTTCGAGCATAGCGGCCAGATCGCGGATCGTGCTCTCCGGATACACTCTTCCCGTCGGATTGTTAGGCGAATTGATAATGAGCGCACAAGTCGTTGTATCTATGGCCGCTTCTATTTCCGCAACATCGAGATCAAAATCTTCCTTAGTGGGAACGAGTTTGAGCGATCCGCCGTGATTGTCCGCGTAAAACTGATATTCTACGAAAAACGGTGTGGAGGTAATGACCGTATCTCCCGGGTTCATGATGGTTTTGAGGGCAACGTTGACAGCACCCCCGGCCCCGGCGGTCATGATGACATGTTCGACACCGAGATCTACCCCCTGTTCTCTGCTCACATAATCCGCAACCTCTTTGCGTACGGCCGGATACCCCGCGTTGGGCATATACCCGTGTTTATTCGGTTCTTCGAGATTGACCGTCTCCTCGAGGGCATCAAAAAACGCTTTCGGAGGGGGAACATTGGGGTTCCCGATACTGAAATCAAAAACCTTGTCCGCCCCGTGCTGCTGTTTGAGTTTTGCTCCGTTTTCAAACATCTTCCTGATCCAGGAGGAACGTTCCATCATTCCGACAATTTTGTCCGCTACCGCCATATATAATCTCCTAGTTTAGTTGCAAAAATAATCAATTTTTGCAACTAACACAAGTATCAAAAAATCCTTGACAACGCAACTTGCTCGGTATAAAATGGTATAACGTTATACGGTAATATACGACGTGTACTGAGAAAACGTCGGAGATCATTCATGACGAAAAAACCAACTTTAAAAGATGTTGCCCGAGAGGCCGAGATTTCGGTCGGAATGGCAGGCCGGGTCCTGGGAGGTTACGGCTATTTCAGTGAGGAGACAAAACAGCGGGTACTCGAAGCTGCTGAAAAACTGGAATACCGCCCCAACGCCATCGCCCGGTCTCTGAAGAGCCAACACACCAAAGCGATCGGTCTTCTCATCTCCAACATCGTCAGTGTGTTCTGGCCGACGATCGTCCGCGCCATCGAAGATGTGGCGAGCAAAGCGGGGTATCATGTCATCCTCTGCAACACGGACGAAGACCCCACCAAAGAACAGGAGTACCTTTCCACCCTCTACGAGCGCAATGTCGACGGACTCATTGTCTCACCCTCTCCCCGGGTGCACAGCTTTCTCAAAAAGATTTCTCAGGGGGGGATACCGCTCGTTTTAGTCGACCGTACCGTACACGGCCTCCACGTCCCCAGTATTACCGTGGACAATGAAGCCGGTGCGTACGAGGCTGTACGGTATCTTATCGAAAAAGGGCATAAGAGGATCGGTGTTATCACCGGTCTTACCGGAATTATGACGAGCGATCACCGGTTCGCAGGGTATAAACGTGCTTTACAAGAATATGACATCCCCATGGATGAAGAGCTTATCCGGGTCGGGGATTTCCGCAAAGACCGTGCCTTCGAAAGTACGGAGAAACTGCTGTCTCTGTCCAACCCGCCCACTGCCCTTTTTGTCAGTAACGAAACAATGGCGATGGGTGCGATGCTCGCCCTCACAGAAAACAAGATACCAATACCTGAAGAGATGAGTATTATCGGATTCGGAGACCCGGACTGGGCCCCGATAACCAATCCTCCGCTTTCTACCGTGCGTCAGCCCACCTATGCAATGGGTACGATTGCCTGCGAAAACCTCCTCAGGCGGATAAAAGCAGTCGAAGACCACGCCTCCGATGAGACGGTATGTATGAAACCGGAACTCGTCATCCGGGGGTCCTGTTAATGAGAAAAAACAACGTTGTTGTTTTTAATATATTTTTATTCAAATCAAGGAGGAATGTATGAAGAAAATCATACTGATTCTCGCTATTGCCGCACTCCTCTCCCTCCCCCTGTTTGCCGGCGGCCAGCAGGAAGGCGAAGAAGGTGCTGCTAAAGGTGAAAAGAAAGAGCTTACGCTGTGGGGTTGGTCCTTCAACCGCTCGGACGGCGCTTCTATCCATCCCATTACCGATGCGTACATGGAGATGAACCCCAATGTAGAGATCACACTTCTGGAAACCAATTGGAATGATGCTCACGATCAGATTCTGCTCATGAGTCAGAGCAACAATATGCCCGATCTTCCCCAGGTAAACCGGAACTGGCTGGTCGAGTTCGTAAGTCTCGACCTGCTCGAGGACCTCACCTCCCGGGTGGAAGCGGTAAACATGAACGAGATGTTCTACGAGCCCGTACGGGGCAACTATCAGGGAAAGACCTGGATCATTCCCTACATGGGCGGAAACTCTGCTTTGGTCATTAACCGGGATATGTTCAACGACATGGGCTTGAGCGAGCCGAAAACAATGGACGAGTTCGTCCGGCTCGGCAAAAAGGTGAGCGACCCTGCAAAAAACTTCTATGCCACGCAATTCTGCATCGCGGAGAAGAACGTCACCGGCGCCAACGTATGTAACATCGGGCCGGTACTCACATCAATGGGCGGGCGCTATGTAGAAGGGCAGGAAGCCGCGTTCAACAATGCCCGGGGTGTGGAGACGATCCAGTGGATGATCGATCTCGAGAAAAAGGAAAAGATTGCAGGACCGGGATCCATCACTGTGGACGCACGGAAAATGAGAGAGGTGATGGCCGCGGAAGACGCCCTCATGACCTTTGACGGGGCATGGGGCATTCCCTTCTATGCAAACTATCCTGATCTCAACATCGATTACATCCTTATGCCCAAAGGCAGAAACATCGGTACTGTCGTAAACATCGCCTGCTGGGGGATCGCCAAATCGAGTGATAATAAAGATACCGCCTGGGACCTCCTCCAGTACATCTACGAAGATGAAAATCTGGAGCTACTCTGGGCCGACGGAAACATGCCGTATGTAAAAGAATACGGCGAGCTGCCCGAGTATCAGGAAAAGTATGCCGGGTTCCTCGAAACCCTTGCGGCATCTGACAACTACTTTCAGACCGGTTCCGTTCCTCAGGAAAGTCAGATGTACAGGATCATCGTACAGGCGTATCATGAAGCGTTCTTAGGAGAAAAGGATGTACAGACCGCGCTCGATGATGCAGCAAACACGTATAACGATATTTTAGACGAGTTTTACGGCAATTAACGTGCAGGCAAAAAACACGTAAAACAGCAAGTCCGGTCCGGATGGATGGAAGCCGAAAGCCGTCCGTCTCCGGGCCGGACAATTTTGCTAATAAAAGCAGGAGTGCAGTATGATCGGTAAGAGACTCAATAAGAGCGGAGTACCTTTTATCCTCCCCTTGGTGATCTTCCTCTTTTTGACCACATTTTTCCCCATTGTTTATGTAACGATAACAGGGTTTTTCAGGAACTACCTCCCTGAGAAAGAGATAAGCTTTGTGTTCCTACAGAATTTCAAAGAGATTTTTAAGGATGAGGATTTTATCGGTTCACTTTGGCATACAGCGGTGTATGTTGTAAGTGTGTCCGGAATTCACCTGATTATGGCGGTGGTATTGGCTATTTTCTTCGATAAGCATATCGGATTCATCGGAAAAGTGGCTTACACCATGCGTGCCATCATCATCATCCCCTGGCTTCTCTCCTGGACCGTTGCCGCATCGATCTGGCTTTTGATTCTCAATCCTTCGGGGGTGTTGAATGGAGCGCTGATGGGGATGGGTGCGATCAGTGAGGTCATAACCTGGCTCGGCACGCTCAAGTGGGCCATGTTCTGGCTTATCATGATCACGGTGTGGAAGTCGTTTCCGTTCTTCTTTATGCTTACCTATGCCGCTATTATAACCGTTCCTCATGAGCTGTACGAATCCGCGCAAATCGACGGGGCCGGGACCATACAGAAGTTCTTCCGAATTACAATCCCCATGATCATGCAGACCCTGATGACCCTCACCGCTTTGGACCTCATCTGGTGTATCCGCCAGTACGTTGTTATCGCCCTCACAACCGGCGGAGGCCCCCTCAATTCCACCAAGACCCTCTCTGTGAAGATCTATCAAACCGCTTTCGAGGGGCTCAAGTTCGGACAGGCTTCCGCTCAGGGGGTAGTGGTTCTGCTCATCTCTTCGATCATTGCCGTTGCGTATATACGGCTCTATACAAGAACGGAGGCAACGTAATCATGGCTGAACAGACGTATAAACTTTTCGCTTCGCAATATCGAAGGAGAAAATTCATAAATAAGATTATCTGGATGGTGGTAACCGCACTCATCTTCTTTTACGCGTTCTTTCCCATATTCTGGATGTTCACCAGTTCGGTCCGGTCCAATCAGGAAGTGTTCACCTTTCCGCCGACCGTCTTCCCGGAGGTGTTTACACTGAGCGCATACGGCTCCGTACTTCAGGATGAGATACTGCTTACATCTATCTTCAACAGTGCCCTCGTATCACTTACGGTCACACTCTTGAGTCTTTCAGTCGCTTCGCTGGGTGCGTACGGGATGTCCCGATACAACTTCCGGGGAAAGCAACTGCTGATGTTCTACGTCCTGGCCACACAGATGATTCCATTAATCCTCCTCGCCCTCCCCTACTATCTGGTGTTTCTGAGGACGGGCCTGTTCGACACCAGGCTGGGGCTTATCATCTCCTATGTAGCATTCACACTTCCTTTCTGCACGCTTGCTCTGACCGGGTTTTTCAATAGTATCCCCCGTTCCCTCGATGAATCCGCCCGTATCGACGGCTGTACAAGACTGGGAGCGGTAATAAGGATAATCCTGCCCATCGCTAAACCGAGCTTAGTGGCAACAGGAATTTTCGCCTTTATCACTGCATGGAACGAATACCTGTTCGCAGCAGTACTGACGATCTCGCGGGAGACTCGAATGCTGGTGGTTTTTATTGCCAGCAAGATTGGAGAATACGATATCAACTGGGCGGAACTCATGGCGGTCACCGTACTCGCCTCTTTGCCGCTCATTTTAATCTACGCGTTCATGCAGAAGTCATTTATGAAGGGGATTACCGCAGGTGCGATCAAAATGTAGGGTACGGGGATAAAGCATGACTGGAGCAGAACGGATCGTAAAAACAGTACGGGGAGAACCCACGGACAGAGCACCGGTATGGCTGCTCGACCCGTTTGCAAACGATATGGTCATAGACGAGTGGACGGAACAGTGGATGCGCGACGATCCGCTGTTCAGAGACCTGCAGCAGTACTACTGGGAGACGTGCGAGCTTATTTTCGAATACAAAACCGTCTCTCCTTACGGAGTGTGCAACAGGGTGATGGCCACTCCTCCCCGCTTTATTACAGCTGAGGATGAAGTCATTACCCGAGAAGCAGGCAAGACCAATAAAACCATCACCTACCGGATTGACACACCCAAGGGGCCTCTCCGTTTCAAAGAGCGGTGGCAGCAAAATGTTGCTACTCCCTGGAGGATCGAATACCCTCTCGAGAGTATCGAAGATGCCGAGAAGCTCCTCTCGATCGACGGAAAGCAGGATGAGATCGACTATAGCGATTTTTTCCGTATTCAGGAGCGGATAGGAGATAAAGGAGTGATGATGGTCCTCATCAACACTCCGATGGTGACGGTCTCGAGTGCATTCCGGTTCGAAGATTTTCTCATCTACTCAAAGACCGAACCGGAGCTCATCGCAGAGATGACCGAATCCGCTTTCCTTCGCGTCAAGGCCGTCCTCGAGCAGTGTATCGACGCCGGATTAGGCCCCATTTTCAGGCTGATGGGCAGTGAACAGAGTACTCCGCCGATGAACAGCCTGGACAAATACAGAGAGCTTGTTTATAACTACGAAAAACAGCTCATACAGATGATCCATGATGCCGGGTGTTACGCGGCGGTCCACTGTCACGGCAATATTCGGGAGGTCCTGCCTCTTATGCTTGATGCCGGTGTGGATATGCTCGACCCTGTGGAAGCGCCGCCTTCGGGTGATATTACTTTCAGCGAAGCGAAACAAGCAGCCGGCCATCAGATAACGCTGGCAGGAAACATCCAGTACGACGATCTTAACAGGAGAACACCGGAAGAGATACGGAGACAAGTGGAAGCACTTTTTTCCGACGGAAAGAAAGACCATGTAATGGTAAGCTGTACCGGTTATCCGATAACGGCGATAAGCCGGGAGCTCTACGACAATTATATCGCACTTATCGATGCATCACTGGAATACGGAAAAATGTAAAAAACAATAACAAGGAGAACGTATGGCCGAAAATAAAAAACCAAATATCATCATAATCTTAGCCGACGATATGGGCTGGGGTGATTTGAGCTGCTACGGGGCTGAGAAGATACACACCCCGAACATGGACGCAATCGCGGAAAAGGGGGTCAAGTTCACGGACGCCCACTCCTCCTCCGCTGTCTGTACGCCGAGCCGGTACAGTATTGTCACCGGCAGATACTGCTGGCGCAGTGATCTCGACCGCGGTGTGCTCGGGGGGTTCGGTAAACCGCTTATCGAAGACGGCCGTCATACGATCGCCTCCATGCTTAAAGAAAACGGCTATCACACGGGGGCCGTCGGCAAGTGGCACTTGGGGCTTCGCTGGCTGGACAAAGAGGGAAACCCGGTCGCGGATTACGGTCAGGACGGGTGGAACAAGGGTGATGCATGGTACGTCGACGGGTTGAACGTCGACTACACCAAGCGGCTCGAAGGTGGGCCGGTTGATCATGGGTTCGATTACTGGTTCGGTATTGCCGGCTCCCTGGACATGCCCCCTTACTGCTTTATCGAAAATGACCGCCCTGCTGCGGTACCTGATGTGGAAAAACATCCATATGAAGCGCAGCAGCGGAAAGGGCTTATGACCGAAGGGTGGCGTGATGATCAGGTCGATGTTCGGTTCGCGGAAAAAGCGGCCGCTTTTATCGATAATCACGCCGCAGAGAATCCGGACAGTCCGTTTTTTCTCTACATCAACCCGGCAGCCCCCCACCGCCCCTGCGTTCCCCCCGATTTCATCAAAGGGAAAAGCGGGGCCGGACTGCGGGGTGACGCGGTCGTCTTAGTCGACTGGCTTGTCGGGCAGGTGCAAGATGCACTTACCCGCAATAAGCTGGAAGAGAACACGCTTTTTGTCGTAACCAGTGATAACGGAGCACGGCTTACCAACTTTGACGGCAAGGATTACGGACATAAATCGAACGGAGACTGGCGGGGCGGGAAAGCCGACATCTGGGACGGCGGACACCGGGAGCCGCTGGTCATGAAGTGGCCCGAACGGGTCAAGCCCGGGGTGGTCCGCGACGACCTGGTCTGTTTAGGGGATTTTATGGCTACCTGTGCAGAGATTGCCGGAGCTGAACTGCCTCCGGACAGCGCTGAAGACAGTTTCAGTTTCTCCCATGCACTTATCGGCGAGCAACCGACCGGAAAGGTAACCCCTGTCCGCGAAGACCTGGTACACCACTCTTATGACGGAATGTTCTCACTCCGCAGGGGAGACTGGAAGTTCATCGACGGCAACGGTTCAGGAGGATTCAGCGAACCGGCCCGCTGGACGCCGGGCCCGAACGACCCTAAAGGACAGCTGTACAACATCCGGAACGATTTCCGGGAGAACCTCAACCTCTGGAAGGAGCGCCAGGACATCGTCACCGAATATAAGGAACTTCTCGAGAAATACAAACGTGAGGGACGGACGCGCCCGCGTTAGTAGGGCCTGGAAAAATGATTCCAGGAGGAATGATTCCAGGAGGAATGATTCCAGGAGGAATTATGAAGAAAGGAATACGGCGGGTGGAGTTCTTTCCCCGAGAGTGGGGCCTCGAACAGTGCTTTTCTGCAGCAGCAGACGCCGGGTTCGAAGGGATGGAGCTCATTTTCCGAGCTGATACAGGAAAAGTTGATTCGAGTATCCGCTCTTCTACGGAAGGGCTTCCGCCCGGGTACCACCCCTGGCAGTCGCTTGCAGCCTCGGTTACGTTCGACACGGATGCAAAAAAGTGCAGCGAAATCCGGTTGAGTGCCGAAGCTTGCGGAGTCCGGATAAGCAGCCTGGCAACGGGCTATTCACTACTCGGAGCACCGGACAGCCGGGAGTTCGAAAAGACGAAGCACTACCTCGAGGGGGCTGTAATCCGGACAAAGTGGCTGGGAGGGACGCACGTACTCATTAGTTTTGAAAAAACCCCACCCGACACTCCGGATGAAACCGCGCGGCAGTGGGCCGTTGAACTGCTTCGTCGCGTGGTCCCCACAGCGGAGAAAGAGGGTATTACCCTCGCCTACGAACTGGTCTGGCCTGCGATCTACTCCACCCCTGATGAGGTGCTCCGGATTCTCGAACAGGTGGGCTCCGAAAACCTCGGCTGCTATTTCGACCCTGCAAATATCATCGAGAACTTCGCCCCTTCCCACGAAACAGCTGACGGCTCGGAAGGCTCCGGGAGTAAAACTGCGGGCCATACAGGAGCTCAGGCCCTGCCTGAGGCGGCCCGCCCGGATGTATGGCTTTCCCACCTCGGACACTACGTCGTATCCGTCCATATAAAAGATTATTCGGTTGAACGGGGACCTGTCGAGGTGTCCCGGGGAGACGTTCCCTGGCATAATGTATTCAGTGAGCTCGAGAAAACGGGCTATAACGGCTGGCTCGTTGCAGAACTGGAAGTAGAACCAGCAGATCATCTGAAAGCGATATATGATGCCTCCCAGTTTATCGACCGCTTTATCGATCTCCAAATCTCTTGATCTTTCACATAATATGTGTTATACATATTATGTGGAGGTTAAATAAATGCAGAATATCACCATGTCGCTGGACGAAACCGTCCTCAAAAAAGTAAGAAAAGTAGCGATCAATAAAAACACCACACTGACGGGACTTGTAAGAGAATATCTTACGAGATTGGCCGCCAGAGAAGACCAGCGGGCCGAAGAAATTATCGAAGAACTCAAAGCTTCCATGGATTCTTCGGGAGTTATCATCGGCCGAAAAACATGGACCCGGGATGATCTGCATGAACGATAACATAAACGATAAATTCTTTATCGATTCCAACATTATCGTATATGCACATGACGAAACTGAAAAATGTAAAAAAGAAATCGCACAAGACCTTATTTTTAAAGGTATACGGTCCCAAAACGGCACTATCTCCGCACAGGTAATCAGTGAGTTCTTTGTTACTATTACACAAAAAGTTAAAAAGCCGCTTACAACAGCTCATGCCAGACATGAACTAATGCTTCTTTCCTATCTGGATGTCATAGATGTGGATTTTGAATTGGTAATAAGAGCTACTCATCTAAAAGAAGAGGTTTCAATAAACTTCTGGGATGGGCTGATCGTGGCTGCTGCCGAGCGGGCCGGGTGTACCGTTCTCTATTCGGAAGATTTGTCTCATGGGCAGCGTTACGGTACCGTTACAGTGGAGGACCCGTTCCGCTAATTGTTTTTCTTCCACTCCTCGAAGTCCCGTTCTTCCTGCTGTAACCACTCCTGCCACCGTTCGTAATCACCCCGGATGTATCCCTCCCAGGTATCCCAGGGAGAGTCATCGACCTGAAAATAGGTAGTGGCCTGCTCCGGTCCCTCGCCGTGGAAATAGCCTTCCTGAAACTCTCCGGTATATTCATCGCCGTTTGCAAGGGTAAACGTCCCTTCCCCCTCGATGACACTGTCTCGGAACTCCCCCCGATAGACGGCACCGTTCGTCCAGGTGTACGTCCCCTCACCGTTGAAAAGCCCCTCTGCAAACAGTCCCTTATAGGTATCACCGTTGTTGAGCTTCATGGTGCCGCTGCCGTGCGGCTCTCCATTGAGAAG
>CAZKZZ010000035.1:15965-24862 GCA_964557375.1 uncultured Spirochaetales bacterium
ACCGGACACACCGCTCCAGCTCTCCTGAGGCAGGACCCTGAGAGCGCTGTGGTACCGGGTCCGCCAGTACCGGGAGGTAAGTTCAGTAATATTGATACCGCGGTCCGGCCCGTCGGAGATTGCATGAATAATCGAGTTCTGTCCGATATAAATGGAAACATGAGTAATGACATTGGGGTCGGGCCCCGTAGCAAAAAAGAGAAGGTCACCCGGCAATACTTCGGCCCTGGAGATGGACCTTCCGAACCCGACCATGTCCCTGGACATCCGGGGCAGTCGGGGCAGATGAGGACGATAGATGTAGACCACGAACCCGGAACAGTCGAAACAGGGAGGAGCAACCCCTCCGTAGCAGTAGCCGTTCCCGATAAAACGGCGGGCTGTGGAAATGATATCCCGATTGACATCCAGTGCGGAAATTGATGCAGCCGTAAAAGAGAAAAAGAGCACGACAGCAAAAATGAACAGAACTATGCGTTTTTTCATAACACCCCCTTACGGTACAGCGTACCGCCTGTAGGCATCATTATTACAGACATCCTCCCCGTTTTCAATTTTTTCCAGGAGAGAAGTAACCGCTTCAATAATAGCACGGAAGTTTCGGTTTTTCTCATCGAGAGAGACATCGATAAAGGGATTATTCTCGACAACATGACCTCTGCTATCGACAATCGGTCCCTCTCCGCTATGTTCCGGATTGTGAAAATAACCGAAATAACCGCCGTAACCTGCCAGCACAACTCCCGTCCCGCCGGTCCGGGACAGTACGGCCGGCAGATAGTATGAATGATAAAAATCGATCTCTTCGCCCGGGCCCCAGGAGTTTTGCTTCCACCCGACCGATTTATCGCTTATCCCGATAAATAGACCTACCTTTTTATCCATCAGTTTCGGAATAAACTCCGGCTGGAATTCCATCGGACTCAAGTGTCCGTTTACCGCTCTGATCTGTTCGATCGAGGTAACAGCATCGAGAAAATCACCGTAGCGTCCACACGAGTGAAGGTATATGCCCCCGAAATGCTCCCCGATTCTGCTGTTGCAGGGGACCCCGTACTCTTCGTAGAGCTCCGGCGAGAGAAGGGCCATCTCATCATCCGAGACTGCAATTCCGTCGTTCGGCGAGACGAGCGGGAACGCGTGCACGGGACAAGCGCGGTTATCGATTATCTCGAGCTGCCGCGAATAAAAATCGATGAACACTTCGGTAATCATATCGAGCAGATAGTGGACTTCCTTTTTATGGGTATAGAGACTGATGAAAAAATCGTTTGTCTCCCAGAGAAGATCTGCAACATTGAGCGGGCTCTGCGGGTCGGTCGTACCGATCGGGATTATGCTCCCGGTCAAATCCTGCCACGTTCTGATCGTATCGAATACATCGAGGAAGACCGGATTGTCCGGGTCCGGTTTTTTAAGGCTGTAGACATCCTCCGCTTTTTTGATGATAGGAGCTGCGACCGCCGGATCTCCATTTTCCGGAATCACGACCCGGCACCCGAACGCTTCAGCTATTTTAGTGACCCCTTCGAACGGGTCGAGAAAGGGGACAAAATCGGTCTCCGGCTCCATGGAGAGGACGTTTTTGGCCAGATTGTTGAGGAGGTTTTTCTCCTTGTCATAAAACAGCTCATGACGGGGAAAGAGTCTGGTTTGACTTACCTGCCATACCGGCGGGCGGTCTACCGGCCGGTGATGGAGTGCTTTCGTGCACCGGTCGAGCGAGGCTGCAATACGCTTTTCATGCCGCGCGTAGAGCCGCTCGTACTGATCCATCAAAAAAGAAGTCTCAGGTTTTATCCCAACCATAAAAAGATGCTCCTTTTGCTGTTATTTGAGATGTACGTGATACCTGCATTTATCGCCCCGGATAATCGTATTACTGTATTCGAGCCAGGTATCGTTATGATCAAAGGAGAGTTTTGTGATGAGGAGGGCGGCGGAGTTCTGCTTTACATGAAGCAGGGCCGCTTCTTCTTTGGCCAGATTGATCGGTTCGAGGTACTCTTCGATATGTTCGAAATTGATATGCAGCTCATTTATGAGAAAATCATATATCAAGTTATCCGCCGACTTGTCAAACATCGGTCCGCACACATCGTTATTGAAAAAGAGCCGCTCAATAGCCATCGGTTCATCCTCGATAGAGCGGACACGTTCGATATGAATCATCTTCTTGCCGGGATTTTCTATGGTAAATCCGTTCAACAACCCATGATCAAAATCAATAACTTCTCTTTTTACGACTTCGATGTTCTCGGAGTATCCTTTTTCCTTGATGATGCGGCCGAAGCTGAGATACTTCGCGATGTCCAGTTCGAGTTTGGGTTTCTTAACGAAGGAGCCGAGTCCTTTTACCTTGTAGATTCGGCCGCTGTTCTGCAGCTCGGAGAGCACTTTGCGTACCGTAGTAACCGTAATATCGTATGTGTTGGCGAGCTCGTTTTCAGAAGGCAGTTTGCCGTCAGGGAAGCTGTTGGTATTGATTTTTTCGAGCAGAATCTCCTTGAGCTGCACGTAATAGGGGATCACCGATTCTTTATCTATTTGATCTTTTGCCATAGCTCTATAGTTTTACCATGAAACGGCCATTTGTCAAAGCAGCTTGTCAAAGCAGTGCCGCACTCTCATCCGCACTCTTCCTATCTTTGACCACTGCCCGGAGTGCATGGATCATCTTTCCCGGATCCTTCGCCTGGAAGATATTTCTCCCGATTGCAACCCCTCTCGCTCCACCGGCTACCGCATGCTCGGCTAAGCGGAGGGCATCGATTTCTTCAGGCAGTTTCTTGGACCCGAGTACCACGATCGGTACGGGGACCGATCGGGTAATCTCCCCGAAACGTTCATCCGTGTAAAAGGTCTTGATAAGATCGGCCCCGAGCTCCGCGAGGATCCGGCATCCCCGTTTTATGAGATCATGCCATTCGTCTCTCTCTACATCTTCGTAGACTGCAGGATGGAACTCTCCCATAAGGGGCAGACCGAGCCGTTCCTTCTCTTCTACGACCTCACCCCACAGGGATGCATTGTCAGCGTCGATTTGTTCACTTCCGGTCTTGAGCTGGAGCGAAGTGACGATTACATCAGCTCCCAACGCCTGCAGATACGATGGGGAAAACATCCTTCGAGTTACCCCGGAGTGATAATCCCAGGGAAAACAGTAAGCCGATGTGAAACCGAGCCGGGTTATCAGAGTCGGCTTTGCTCTGTGGAAATACTTCCTGTTATGTTCGATCATACCAGGACCCAGGAGAATGGCATCCGCGGTCTGAGAACTCTCGAGTATCGGCTCCATTTTTTCGAGTCCCGGCTGCACTCCCTGAAACATCCCGTGGTCGATTGCGGAAATGATTATATTTTCTTTTTCCAGATCTCCGTTGAAGAGTCGGTTAAGACGAATCTCTTTACCTGTCATTAATTCCTCCAGCATCTTGTTAGTTATTTATCAAATAAGGTAGCTATTTCAAAATTAGTCTTAATTTTGAAATAGCTTCACCGGTGCTTTTTTTTCTATCCGGTCCATGAACCATACCATATCCTCGGCCGAACAACGAATGGGGTCGACCGTCTGCAGAATCAGGTCTCTTTTCCCGGCCAATGCGGCCAAAGCCGCTTCCTCCTGATGAGATTCCGCAAGAGGCTCGGCACACATAACATGTTTTCCCGCATCGAGAGCCGCCAAACAGTGCTGAAAATGGAGGCGCAGCGGGTTTTATCCCGATTACCCCGATATTCATCAGTATCCTGCCCTGCTCAGCCTGGAAGCGATGAGGTCTTCCTCCTCGGAAATCTCTTTCGGTTTCTCCCGAATGACCCACTCGTACCGGTCCGGGTCCAGCTCTTTCCCTCTAAACCCTTCAAAATCTACGCCGTACCGGTGGGCCTGAAAAATCAGTTTTGATTCTTTCCATCCCCAAATTTCCGGCCTCAGCACAACAAACGGACTGATATATTTCCAGACAACCTCTTTATCATAGGTTATCTCAAAAAATGTGCCTGTTCTCGATTCGCAGATAAACGTATTGCCGTTCGCAAGCCGCTCTGCACTGCCGCAGAAATTGGTAAATAGATTGTGAAGAGGGTCGATGTACTCCCACACGATCTCGTCGGTGTCCGGGTTTACCTCCACCGGACGGGAGACGGTGAAACTCGATATCTCATGCGGATCGCCCGGGCGCATCGGTTTTCGGTGAAGCCCGTTATCGAAGAGCAGGATGTTGCCGTTGTCCAGTACTGAGGCTGCATGCTGATGTCCCAAGAGATGCTCCGGCCCCCATCTCCAGACAATCTCTCCGGTCTCCCGGGAAATACGGGCCACTGTGTTGAGATGTCTGAAAGAGAGAAGAACATCACCGTTAGGAAACACATCCACCGAGTTGGTGTATCCCCACACCAGACGGTTGGCAAGCTCGCACTCCACCTCTCTGTCCGGGTCGAAGTGTTCCCAATTCTTCCATTCCCAGAGGATTTCTCCCTTACGGTTGATCTCCGCGGCCGTCACTCCCAGGATCTCACCGCCTTCTAGCTCCGTACCGGGTACACCGCCTTTGATCCGTTTTTGTATATCTTTAGGTATTTCGCCGAACCGAAGAACCATAATGTTTCCATTATCGAGTACTTTAAAATCATGATGGAGAAACCTGTCATCGTAGCGCCACACTTCGTTTCCGTCCCAGTCCACTTCAACCAGGTAGGTCGCATTGCCGCCCAGGTCTTCGATAGCACCTTCACCCCGCCCGAGCCACATCAGGGTGCCCTCCGGTGTCAGTTTCCCATGCACTCCGGGAGGGTGTTCCATCTCCCAGTAGTGGACGACCCGGCCCTGCATATCGACCAGCCAGGCGATTTTTTCCATCATGGGAGCAAACAGGGTGTACCCCCGATATACTTTCGATTCGTCATGGATAGTTACATCCTGTGTCATCTCTCTTCTATAAGCCATTCATTTCCTCCAGAGCTTTTTTTCTTGCGTAATTCATATCTATTTCGTTCGGCTATATATGAATGTATTCCCAACTCATAAGCCTGGCGAACTCACTGAACAATTCTCGCACCTGTTCGTATACCAGGGCGAGGTGGTGTGTCCCCCCGGCGTAGCTGTACGACTCGAGCATGGAGACGAGCCCGCTGTCCGGCCGGAACCAGCCCCGGACGGTGTTTTCGAGTGCCGGATTATCGGGGGTCTCTTCTACCTCGCCCCCGACCTCGATCAAGCGAAACGGGCCTCTCTCATTCGGGACCAGATTCAGGAGGACTGCCTTACCGCTTCGATAGCGGCCACGGAGGGCCACTGCCTTTGTCCCGGTCAATGCGTACGTTTTCTCTATGAGATCGGCATCCTCGCTGATGCTGAAGTTCATCTCTCCGACATGGCTCAACAGCACCCGGTCCTGCTTCCAGTCCGGACAGAACATCTCGGTAAAAGTCGCCTTCCCTTCACACGCTTTCAGGAGCGCTCCGGTCAGCGCGGCGCTAACTACGTCCCCTTCCCCGGCATATCCGAACCCGTCTGCAAGCAGCCGGGAGAAGGCGTAGAAGGGGACCACGCCGGATTCGGTTGCCTCTTTGAACACAAACGCGTTCGAGGCAAAAGCGGTGAGGGAATTCCTATCCGCTGCAAGCCTCAGGGCGGCCTCATACCCCAAGGTGAGGGCGAGATTGTCCGCAGAAACCGAACCGTTCTTTTCGCCGGCACCCCGGGTATTTTGAGCGATTTCAGCAAGCTCCTGCAGGTCTAGTAGTACCACCTCCACCCCGGTCCGCCTCCGGAGAACATCGAAATCGACCCGGAAATCTCCCATTCCTTCCAGCGGGTCCCCGATAAGGCCCACCCGCTCTTTCGAAAACGCAGAGGCCAATCTCACCTGACGGATTCTGTCTAGCAGTTTGTCCTTCAAGCATTTTTCGCGCTTCCCGCCTGGAAGCTGCTCACCCATATGCCCCGCCTCGACGATATATGGTTTTCTCGCTCTCGCGAGCAGGCTGCAGGTGTCCTGAACTCCGTGGATGCCGTGGTTGAACATCAGCTCCTCTGCCCCCTCTGCTTCCATAAAGTCGTACCGTCCGGTTGTATCGAGAAAGATGAGAGGGAGCAGGGTTTTCGAAAAAGGTCCCACCAGATTGAGGGAAGGAGAGTAGGAAAGAAATAGGACGATAATGCCGTCACAGCCGGCCTTCTCGAAATGGTCGACCGCTCCTTTCACCGCGGCTTCGGTGTTGACCGCCCTTCCCTCCGGCGGGGTGATGAGGACCGCATTTTCCCGGCGGAGCCACTCCTCTACCGTTTTCCGTACTTCCTCACTGAATCGGGCCACCCGCTCGTTGAATCCGGGCACAGATTTTTCGAGAAACGATGCGTCGAGGGGCAGGAAGCCTATGGAAGTTTGAGAAGACCAGGCAGAGCTGTTTTCAGGGGTACTCATCGGTCTCTCCTCCTACATGTATCCGAGTTTCCGGAGCCGCTCCATGGCCTCTTCCTTGTCCTGACGCCTTCCGGCCCGCTCTTCGGTATTCTCGAGGTCCTGTTCCCAAGCCGGTGTTTCTACAGACTTGATGCTCGTCGTCTTTGCCCCGAGTGACCGGTACCCCTCCTCATAGAGAGGACAGTAGGGAATTCCGAAGCTGAGCGTTGTGTCCCAGATGTCCCGTTCGGTAAAGTGGAGGATGGGCCTAAACCGGGTGTGTGCAGGAATGAGATAATCTTCGTTCACCGCCTCTTCGTAGGGATCGTTCTTTCTTGCCGCCTGTTCGTCCCATCGAATTCCCTGAAACACCGCTTCGACTCCGTTCTCTTCGATGTATTGGTTGAAAACCACGGTCTTCATCAGATGGTTTCCAACGTACGATTCCGCCTCGAAGGGAAACCGTTCCAGATCGAACCCGATCCGTTTTATCTCGGCACGATTGCGATCGTTTAGCTCACTCACTTCCACATCTTCGTTTAAGGTATAGTTTGCCGCTTTGAGGACATCCTCATTGCGGCCCCAGTCCAGCTCTACGTTCCACTCGCGGGAGTAGGTCTTGAGAAAATTATCGATCTCCTCGAAAGCATCTCCCTCGTCGATGGTAAACGCTTTCGGAGGTTTTATTTCTTTCTCCCGGCAATACTCGAGACAGATCCAGAGCATGAGGGTACTGTCCTTACCGCCGGACCAGATGACCCGGGTCGCTTCCGGACTGAATTCCGAAAAGGCGGTCTCGAATATCTCTTTCGACTTTTCGATTTTTTCCTTGAGTTCGTCTATCCTTTTTTCTTCAAGCATTCAGGTCTCCTTATCTCCTTACGGTATTCGCGGGATAATCTTCTCCCGGGTTACGCTTTGTATTCTTTCATTGTTTCGATCAGTTTGGTTTTATACCGGTCGGTATCCGGGTTTTCTCCGGCCAGGTTGTTTTGCTCCCCGGGGTCAGAAGTAAGGTCATACAGTTCAACACTCTTGTCCCGTTCACGGTAGACGCACTTCTTCCCGCTTTCGAGATAGTAATAAACGGGCCGGTCGCTCTCCTTCTCCTTGTGGCCCGATTTGTCCATTGCCTCTCCGTAAACTGAAGAGCGGTCGAACGATTCGAGCGGATAGAGTGATTTCCCCCGAAAGCCGGCAGGATTTTCCACTCCGAAGAGCGTACAAATAGTGGGAGGAATATCGGCCCCACCGGCGAGAGTTTGCACAGACCGGTTTTCCTGCCGATCAGAGTCATAGATAAAAAGCGGTACGTCGATGAGCTCACCGTACATCTTCCCGTCGTGGGAGAGTCCGCCGTGTTCGCCGAACTCATCACCATGGTCCGAGGTTATGATAACCGTCGAGTCATCGAGTACTCCGAGCTGGTCGAAAATGGAAAAAAGCTCTTTCAGGTAGCTGTCGGTTTCCAGGACTCCTGCGTCGTAGAGGCTTCGAAGGGTTCTTACGGTGTCCGGGTCCGTTACATCCCGGGGGAGGACAACCTCCTTGAAAAGTGAGAACATCTGCTCTTTGGTAAGCGAGAGGGAGGGGTCTATCCGGTTTATAAACTCTTCATCCGGGATGTACGGCTCATGAACGTCCATATAGTGGACCCACAGGAAAAAAGGCCCGTAATCGGTTTTCTTAACATAGCTGTCGAGCCATGTGCCCACCTTTTTGTTTATTCCATTCCCTCTGATAAAGGGATAGTAGTCGGTCACATCATCCTGCATGGAATCGTAAAACATGTCCCACCCCCGGTTGTAGCCGAAATAGTAGCTCAAATAGGTGTTGGAGTGGAATCCGGCGGTTTTTATACCGTTTTTCTTGAGTACTTCCGAGATGAGCACTTTTTGGGGAGGCAGTTTCTTCTGTTTTCCGTATTCGAGAAAGTAGGATGATGTGAGCAGGGCCGGGAAAGACGCCTGCGTATACGGGCCGGCCGCTTTTGCAGTATCAAACCGAATACAATGGTCCTGGATGGAATCGAGAAACGGCATTCTCGATTCTCCGGCGCCGTAGCATTCGAGCACGTCCCGCCGTAATGTATCTATCGTTACTAATATGGTGTTTTTTGTCGGCATGTATTCCTGTTCTCCTCTTTTTTGTAGTATTGCTTGAGAATATCAATTACTTCCGGTCTGCTGAACTGGTCCGGAACATCTTCGCCCTTGGAGAGCATTCCTCTCAGCTTCGTTCCGCTGATGATAAGGTGTTCGCTGTCCGAATGGGGACATGTTTTTTTGGAAGCCATCTGCCCGCATTTGTAGCACCAAAAGGTCCAGTCCACCTTGATCGGTTTTATAGCAAGCTCTTCTTCCGCGAACCGGTCAAAGATGTTCTGCGATTCAAAGGGACTGTAAAAGTCCCCAACCCCGGCGTGGTCCCGGCCGATGATGATGTGGCTGCATCCGAAGTTCTGCCTGATGATGGCATGAAGGACCGCCTCTC
>CAZKZZ010000035.1:24962-26709 GCA_964557375.1 uncultured Spirochaetales bacterium
TCTCCATAGGATACACTCTGCATACCACCCGCCCGGGTGGAAAGTAGTTATTGATAAGGACCTCGTAGCAGCGCATCCTGATTTCTGCCGGGATGTCCCCTTCTTTTAATCTGCCTACCACCGGATGGATCAACAATCCGTCCATCATCTCCAGGGCGAGCTTAGCCAGATATTCATGAGAGCGGTGCATGGGGTTTCTCGTCTGAAAGGCAGCGATAGTACTCCACCCTTGTTCCTCGAAGAGGTTTCTCGTCTCTTCGGGCCGAGCGTATGCGGAAAACCGCCTCGGATAGTGCCCTTCGGAAAAGAGGGTGACCGGTCCGCCTATGTAGACACTACCCCGGGAGAGTACTTTCTCCACGCCGGGATGGTGGGGGTCATCGGTGTGAAACACCTCTGCGCACTCGGCCGATTTATCAGGCCTGTATATATCCTCTATCGTAATCATCCCCATCAGCTCGCCGGTCTCAGACGATACGAGACCAGCATGCGAACCGATATCGAGCTCAGCCCCCTCCTCCTCCGATACTGCTAAGGTAACCGGCATCGGCCACACTGTACCGTCTGCCAGCCGCATCGAGTGTACGACCGCCAGGTAATCCCGTTCCGCCATAAATCCCCGAAGTGGGGTGTAGGCCCCGATTCCGATCATGATCAAATCACTCTCTTCCAGGGTCGCAAGCTTGATCTTCTTCAGGTTCCGGGCAGAAGCACGGATATCTTCGAGGTCTTTTTCGGGAATTATTCTGTCTACTAATGAACCGCCGTGCGGTGATATCAACATATTTCCTCACAGGCACCTTTCTTAGGTACTTATGTATATAAGTACATTTATACACCAAGTTCTCTACCTTGTCAAGGAAATCTTTAAAAAGTTCGGTAATTTCGATAATTTCGATAATTTACACCGGTCAAACGGTTTTGACTTCTATAATATCTGATCAGCTTTTTTTACGATAGCGTCGATTTCCTTCTCTTTCTCCGGTTCGATCCGCCAGAAATCATCACCTGAGAGCAGCTCGGTCACCTTTGCATGGGCCTTACCGTAGATCTCCTGGCGGCTGTTCTCTTCGATGGTAGAAAATGCCGTCCGGTCCATGATCGAAGGGAACCAGTTCTCGCGGAAATGCTCGTAGGTGTGCTGTTCCCCAATAGTATTTCCCCGAATCCCGGTATCTTTTATAACCTGAACAATCTCCCCTAATTCGGCAACATTGAAGGTTTGTTCAAAATGACCGTGGATGTACCGGCACAGCTCCAGGTCGACCAAGGCCTGTTCGGCACTGAATAGCGCGCCCGCATTCAGAAGACCGACCGGATAGGTGTATCGGCCGGAAAGATAGGTAAACAGGAACTTGGCTGTTTTTTCAGCGAGGAGCTGGCTGTTCGGATATTTGGCATCAGTGTATCCGGTACCGATGAGGTAGTTTAGCCCGTAGAGATGTTCGTGCACTTCGGCAATAGCGATGTCCTGAAGAATCGCCTCCGGAGCGCTGAAGGAGGCAACACTGGTCTGCATGTCCATAATCCCGGAGATAGTCCCCCCGCCGACAACCGCTTCCGGGTAGACAGCTTTGACCGCAGCCATCACCCCCAATATTTCAGCATTTCCCACGACCGCATTTCCCGCCATAGTAACGGGAGTACTCATACCGGTGATGGGCATGGGGATGATCGTACAGGGAAGACCCCGCTTAGCAAATCCGAGCAGCACATCACCCGCGTTTTTATCGAGAAAGAAGGGGCT
>CAZKZZ010000036.1:0-26119 GCA_964557375.1 uncultured Spirochaetales bacterium
AATCGAACTCCACACTATCGGTGGGCGCATACCCGAGCATGAGGATCTTCCCACCTCTGCGTACCGCATCCACAGTCCCGGCAATCGCTTTGGGATTTCCCGATGCCTCGATGACAATGTCAGCTCCCCTGCCGTCGGTTCTTCCTAAGACTTCTTTTACCGGGTCCGTCCTGTCCGCCCGGAATACCTCTCGCGCCCCGAGCTCACGGGCCATGGCAAGCCGGTTGTCGAGTACATCGGAGACGTAGATCTCGGAGAGCCCTTTTGCCTTGAGTGCTAAGAGAATGACCAGTCCGATACAGCCGGCCCCTGTTATGAGAACCCGCTCTCCGAGGGAAGCTTCCGCCCGATCGGAGACATGAAATCCGATTGCCAGCGGTTCGAGTAATGCTCCCTGTTCGTAGTCCATCGTGTCGGGCAGTTTGAAGGTCATGTCCGCGGGATGGGTTATATACTCTGCAAAAGCGCCGTTTACCGGAGGGGTGGCGAGAAACTTGACATGGGGGCAGAGATTGTACCGCCCCGATTTGCAGAACTCGCACTTACCGCAGGTCTGCTGCGGTTCTATTGCTATTTTATCACCGGGCTCGAACCCTTTTACATTGCTCCCGACTTCGGCGATCTCCCCGCCTACCTCATGCCCGAGAATAAACGGATATTCCACCACCTGGGTACCGATCTTCCCGTGTTCGTAGTAATGGAGGTCCGACCCGCAGATTCCCACTGTCTTTACCCTGATGAGGACCTCATGCGGTGCCGGTTTCGGGTCCGGAACATCCTGTATTTCTATCGTTTTCGGTTTCGTCAATACTGCTGCTTTCATATAATGCCTTCCTTACAAAAATTTTTACCTAATAAACACCGTACTCCTGAAGCGTCTCCCACATTGCCATGATATTTTCCGGAGGCACATCGTACTGAATGTTGTGCACCGGACCGAACACAAAACCGCCTCCGGGTGCCAGATCGTCAATCCGGTGCTTTACTTCATCGCGCACATCCTGAGGTGAACCGAACGGCAGTACATTTTGGGTGTCGATTCCGCCCCCCCAGAAACTGATATCCCTGCCGAACTCGCGCTTGAGCTCCTTTGTATCCATGCCTGCCGCGCTGTACTGGACCGGATTGAGAATGTCTACACCCATCTCGATGAGGTCCGGGATAAACTCGCGGACTGCACCGTCACTATGAAAAAATATAAAAACCCGGTCTCCGCCCATCCGTTTTAGTTCCGAAAACAGTTTCTTGTGACGGGGTTTGACCAGATCGCGGTACATCTCAGGCGAGATGAGAGGGCTCGATTGATTGCCCAGATCATCGCCGGCCCGGAGTATGAGCGTATATTCGGGCAGTTGTTCCAAGGCTGTCTGCCAGTAATCGAGATTCAATTCCAGCGTCTTGTCCATGAGATATCCGGCAAGCTCGGGGTCGGCAGCCAAATCCATATAGAAATTGCTGTACCCCCTCAGCATAAATGGAGTGGTAAACACTTCTACCACTGCACTCTCGAGCACCAGGGCAAAATCACCATGAGCTTTGATTTCCTCGGCACGTTCTTTTATCCCTTCTACTTTGGAAGAAACCGAAAAATCAGGCCAATTGTACTGTTCTGCATCTTCCACCGAAATTTGCCCATCTAGAGGATGAGCGCACATGTCATAAAAATGTCCCTCTTTTTTCGGTTTGCGCCAGGTAATACCGAACTCATCGATGATATAAAGATATTCCTCATCGTCGTCTCTGCTCCGGGGCCAGTCCTCAGGCTTGTACACCCGCGGGAAAAGTGCTCTTGTGTCTACTTTAAAATATTCGAGTACTGAATCCGTAATCTCGACAATTTCCGACCGTTCATAGAGGAGCCGGGGTGTTTTGTCCCGCTCTATATCGAGATAATCGAGGAGCCTCTTGTAGGCGTTGATATTAATACCGGTAATAATGCTCGAGCCCAAATCGAAAGGGATTCTATCCGGTTCCTTGTGGTCGAGAGCTGTAAGTACACGTTGTTCCGGCGTCATACTTTTTTTCATTTATTCTTTTCCATTTTTTAAATCTCCGGTCTACCCTTTGACCGCCCCTGCGGTGAGTCCCATGATAAGACTCTTGGCTGCCGCAAAAGTAAAAATGAACGCCGGTAGTGCTATTACCGTTGCCATTGCCGTTATCTGTCCCCACTCTATTCCTGTCTCAGTCATATAAAGAGAAATGGATACAGGTAGTGTCCTTGTGTACCTGTTGGTAAGGACCAGTGCCATGGGAAACTCATTCCAGGAGATCCTGAATGTGAAAATACTGGCCACCGCCAGCCCCGGGCTGATGAGCGGAATGATGATACGGGTAAATATGCCGATTTCAGAACACCCGTCGATGACCGCTGACTCTTCGATTTCGACAGGGAGATCAGCAATAAAAGTCCTGAGCACCCATATGTTGAACGGGATATTGAGAGCGACATACGCGAATATAAGGCCGAACCTGCTGTTCACCAAGCCGATCGAATTCCACATGATAAACAGCGGGATGATAAGTATTACCGGAGGGATCATCCGCAAAAAGAGAGTCCCCGTAGCTACAACTCCCTTCCCCATGAATTTGAACCGGGCAAGGGCATATCCTGAAAGCGCTCCTATAGAGACTGCCAGAAATGTAGAAGCCAGCGTTATGGTAAGACTGTTTATAAAGTATCGGACAAAGTTGTAGTGGAGAACAACATATTCAAAGTTGTTGAGAGTCGGCTTAAAAAACCACACAGGAGGTACGCTGAATACCTGGGCCCTGGTTTTGAATGCGGTGGTAATCATCACAATGATAGGGAAGAGACTTACCAGAGCAAACAGTACAATTACCACATACCGCAGCACGATAAAATATTTTTTTGTTCCTGCTTTCATCTTCTCCGTCTCCTATCTCTGTTCTCTTCCCTGTCTGAGGATCATCATCAGGATTATCGTCACGATTGCAATCACCAGCAGAAGTATGACGGCGATGGCGGAAGCCAACCCGAGCCGCTGACTGACGAATGCGGTCTTATAGAGGTGCAGGGAGAGTATCTGAGTAGACATTCCCGGCCCTCCGTAGGTCATTATGTACATCACAACGAGCCCCCTGAACGCGTCAATGAGACGCAAGGCCGCTGTAATTCCGAGAACCGATTTGATCATGGGTAGTTTGATGTGCCAAAAATTCTGCCATTGATTAGTACCGTCTACCACCCCTGCTTCAAGTAGGTCTCTCGGTATTCCCTGCAGTCCTGCCAATACGAGCAAAAAAACAAAGGGGGTCCATTGCCAGATATCGGTAATAATAATCGAGAGAAGTGCTAACTGGGGGTCTGCAAGCCACAGCGGTCCTTTTCCTCCGAACAGTCTAATAAAAAAATTGATGTATCCATATTCCGGGTCGTAGAGGAACCGCCAGGTAACACCGACGACTACAGGTGCAATCATAATGGGAAGTACAAAAATAGTACGAAAAACTCTTAACCCTTTTATTTTCTCCTCGACCAAAAGTGCAAGGACCAAGCCGAGGAACAGTTCGGCGATAACTACGCTAAAGGTAAAAATAAAGGTTACACGAACACTGGTGTGAAAGTATTCATTTTTGAATAGCTGGATATAGTTGCTCAATCCGATAAATTTTGGTGCCTTGGCAATATCCCGTAAAGCCCATTCAAAAAAGCTCAAGCGGATTCCAAAAACTACCGGATAGAGCATAGCAAATCCCAATACGAGAAAAGCAGGAAGTAAAAACATGTACGGGGTCGATTTTTGAACGAGTTTTGATGCTCTCATGGGATTTTCTCCTTAATGTGTAACGTGCGGCAGGGCCGCACGTTACTTTCGTAATCTAGATAAGCCTTGGCCGGCAGCTTACACTTTAATCGTAATAACCGGCTTTTTGCATGATTTCGCGTACAGGCTCTTTGATTTCGTCCATGGCTCTTTCAGGTGTTTTTTCGCCGGTCAACACCTGGTTGATGGCAACACCCATGTATTGGACATTGATCTCACCCCATTCTTTGATGATAGGCCGCCAGTCAGGATCCGCATATTTGATCTGCTCGACGAGTACCTCGAATTCGGGGAATTTTTCCTGCATTTCAGGATCTTCGAAGATAGACATTCTGTTCGAGGAACCGCCTGCGAGGGCCACTGCCTCTGATACTTCCTTCGAGGTTAGCCACTGAAGGAGCAGAAATGCAGCTTCTTTGTTCGCGGAGTTCGTTGGAATGCCGATACCGAAACCACCGGTTTCAGACCATTTTTCCATGTCCGGATATTTTTTGTCCTTCGGATGGAGCGCATAACCCACCTTACCCACGACTTTGGATTGAGTTTCGTCCCGGGAGAGACCTGCAATCTTATCATGGTCGATATAGAGGGCCGCTTTCCCTTGCAGGAACGCATTGTCGGCATCACCGACTGAGAAGCTCGGAATTCCCGGAGGTCCCCATTCAACCATGTCTTTCATGAAGTCGAGGGTACGGATAGAATCTTCATTGTCGAAAACGGGCTCCCAATCCTCATTAAATACTTTCGCCCCCATGGGGTCCCCATGGGTAAGCCAACCGGCTGTTGCCTGGTGCCCGGAAGCTCCCCGCATAGTCAAACCATTTACCCCGGGAACTTCTTCATGGATGATTTTCGCATGTTCATGTACTTCTTCGTACCACTTGGGATACTCCAACCCGAGCTCGTCATACACATCGGTGCGGTAGGCGAGGATACTGGTTTCCGCGGACAGCGGCAAGCCGTACAGTTTGGATCCGGGGCCCCCCATGTAGATCTTGGTTCCGCCGACGCGGCCCGTGTTGTCTACAAAGGCAGGAACGAGGTCGTCGAAATCGTAGTCGGGCATGGCAAGATTTTCGTTATCGAAGTACGGTTCGAGCTGCTCGAGATTGTCCCCTGCAACGTATTCGGTTTTCCACATACAGACAAACGATACAACATCATAATCACCAGTCGGTTTACTAAACTCGAGAACCTGTTTATCATGTAAACGCATGTAGTTGATCATATCTGCTTCAACTTTCATGCCGGTCAATGCCTCGAACTCGGGAAGCATTTCTACGACTTTGTTGTAAGCAAGGTTCGGGGGGAAGTTTACCACCAGCCTTGTTCCTTCATAGCGTCTCCAGTCGAAGCCCTCTTCATCGGTTGCGGCTCCGCTGGAGGCGCTTTCTTGCTGTCCTCCTGCCCAGATGAGGGCTACAGAGAGTACCAGGCTTATGATGAGTACAAGCCAGAGTACT
This sequence comes from uncultured Spirochaetales bacterium, assembly GCA_964557375.1. Taxonomy (GTDB): domain Bacteria; phylum Spirochaetota; class Spirochaetia; order SPDA01; family CAZJBZ01; genus CAZKZZ01. The sequence goes on from CAZKZZ010000036.1 coordinate 5,252, forward strand.
TTGTTCATTTTTTTCATACTGTTCCTCCTGAAACGTATTTTTATTAACATCACCTTTCTCCGGTTCCGCACGGAGTTACGGTGTGTGTTTGCTTACATTGTTTGTTGCTAACAGTAGACAGGTTTGTTCGCTCCCCGCACGTACTGTTTTGATGCATCAACATAGGGTTGAAAATCCCATGTGTGCTTTTTCTTCGTATCTGCATTACGTATCTGCTGCAGAAAAAGTCTTCTTTTCTGGTCCTGTTTGATCTCTTCGGTAAAGGCCTCAACGTCCAGTCCGTCGAGAAGACGACGGTGGAGTTCAGTTACCCGCTCTTTCTGGTCCTGATTATCCGCCCTGTTCTGCAGTTCGTGGGGATCTTCGGCCAGATTGAAGAGAAGAGGCTCGAATCCGTAGACATACACGTATTTCCACTCATCTTTTCGGATAATGAACATGGGAGCGGCGGTACCGCCTCCGCAGTAATCGATTACCGCTTCATTTTTCCATTTGCCGGATGTTCCGGTGAGAAGGTGCTTGAAACTGTCACCTTGAACACCGAACGCTTTCCGGTCGTTATTCCGGTTAGTGTCGTCGCCGAGGAGATCGAGCACTGTGGGTTGAAGGTCTATATGAGATACAACTTCCGAGGTCCGTCCAGCTGGTATTGTCCCCGGCCAGGAGATGAGCAGAGGCACCTTGGCGTTTTCATCGTAAAAGGTACGCTTGTACCACATATTGTGTTCACCGAGCATCTCCCCATGGTCACTGGTAAATATAATCATCGTATTATCCGATAACCCGAGCACTTCCAGTTCGGCGAGTATTTCACCGATCAAATCATCAACGTGACTGATCATTGCCAAATAGGCCCTGATCGAGGTACGGATGACATCATTGGTCGGCTGGTACCGGTCCACTCCGTGATGGGTCTGTACCCACCGGCTGTGGGGGTGGTCTATAGTGTTCTCGATTATCGATTGATCGGGCAAGGGGATATCTACGTCATTATACAGGTCCCAGTATTTCGGAATAGTCTGAAACGATTCGTGCGGCTGGGTAAAGGATGCCATCAGGAAAAACGGCCTCTCTTCATACGCGTTATTGTCTCCGAGTGCGTATGACTGGAGAAACTCCACCGCACGGTTTTTTACCTCGGTGTCGTACTGGATCTGGTTATTTGTCCTGCAAAGACCTGAGATTTTAAGCTTTTTTACCGATGTTCCCGGTCCGTGTTTGACCCCTTCTTCCCAGTTCGGGGTCCAGAGAAAATCGGAGGGGTAAATATCTGTGGTAAGCCTGTCGTCAAAACCGTGGAGCTGGTCCGGTCCGACAAAGTGGGTCTTGCCGGAGACAACGGTATAGTAGCCGTTCCGTTTCAGGTGATGCATCATAGTTGGTACCGTTGCACAGAACTCCGCACCGTTCCCGTACGCTTTATGGTCTCTTACCCGCATACCGGTAACAAGAGAAGCTCTTGCCGGCGCGCATAATGGAGAATTGCAGTAGCAGTTATCGAATATGGCCCCTTTTTCAGCCAATCCGGAGAGGTGCGGAACTTTGGCGACACGCTTAGAAGACTCATTTTCCCGGCCGAACATGGGCAGAACGAACTGCGACATCTGATCTGCCATCAAAAAAAGGATGTTTGGCTTACTTCCGGATTTCGTTATCAATGCTCGCTCCCTGTTTCATTTTCATTGAATATTTTGGTTCGAAAATCTTTTGATTTTGAAAAATGTTCCCGTATTGCAGCTGATGCCCCCTCAGGGTCTCGCCGCTTTATAGCCTCGATTACCTTTCCGTGTTCGTCACCTGCGGAAACAAGACGGTCGAACAGCTTCTCCTTGCCCATTTTCTCCTCGTAGTTTTTAGCCAGTTGAATGAAGTCGGAGGTCAACAGGGTAATAAGAGATTTGAGAATCGGGTTCTTCGAGAACTCCGCAAGCTTGAGGTGAAACACCATGTCCTCATCAAAACTGACCGTTCCGTGCTCTATCTGCTTACGGATCGATTTGTGGACGTTTTCCAACTCAGAAATTTCCTCATCTGAAGACTCGGTTGCCACCAGTTCTGCAGCGTATACTTCCAGAACACACCGAACACTGTCTAAAGCTTCAAACTCTTCGTTGTCCAACTTCAAAACGTTGGTCAGAAGCCCTTCGAGCGCATCGATACCGATTGCAGCCACATAGGTCCCGCTCTGGGGTACGGTTTTTAGAATACCGTACGTTTCCATCCGTTTGAGTGCTTTGCTTATATATCCGCGGGGTATCGCCATTCTCTCTTCTAAACGTCGCTCCGATGGTAATCTGTCGCCCGGTTTGAGATCTCCGTTGTGGATGAGCTCCCTTATCTGCTGAATTACTGAATCCACAGGATCGGGCAGTTCTATCTTCTGGAATTTTTCAATAAGCTTTGTATGGTCTTTCAATAGTTCTTCTTTTCGTGTAAGATATATAAACTAACAACTAACAGCTAGTTGTTAGTTTAACACAGAACAGAGGGTTGTCAAGAGAAAATTTGCAAAAACTTGACTGCTTAACTAATATCGTGCTATAGATGGCCGTAACAGAGATGGTTACGAATTATTTTTATTTTCGAAAGAAAAAGAAACGGAAAAACTGCTGAGAGGAGGCGCTCCATGCTGTACCTATCAAAAATAGAGAAGAACGGAAAAATTATGACGGAAGGAGAACTTCGAGACCACATTCACCGGTTTCTCGGCTCACTTTCTGAAAAACGGAAGGTGATGGCAATTCCTCCTGATTTTACCCGGTATCACTCCAAAGCGGGGAAGATCACCGAGATGGTCTACACCTACTACGGGGATGCACTGACCGATGTACTCCCAGCACTCGGTACTCACGCTCCCATGACCGAAGGGGAGCTCGCCCGGATGTACGGTTCCGTCCCGTCGGACCGTTTTCGGGTCCACAACTGGCGGCAGGACATAACCAGGCTCGGTACTGTTCCCGCCGATCTCGTAGAAAAGTTTACCAAAGGAATGGTAGATTTCGACTGGCCTGCCGAAGTGAACACCCTCCTCACCGAAGGCGGACACGACCTCATCCTCTCGATAGGACAGGTCGTCCCCCACGAAGTAATCGGGATGGCCAATTACAACAAGAATATATTCGTAGGCACAGGGGGGAGCGAATGCATCAACAAGAGCCATTTCATCTCCGCTGTCCACGGGATAGAACGAATTCTAGGACAGGCGGACAACCCGGTACGGAAACTCCTAAACTACGCCTCCGAGCATTTTGCAGCAGGTATGCCGATTATCTATATCCTCACCGTCATCGGTTACGACAGCGGTGGGAACTTGGGAGTACGGGGTCTTTTCATCGGAGATGATCACGACTGTTTCTACAAGGCGGCGGAGCTCTCCGCCCGGGAGAACATTACCCTGCTCGAGAAGCCGCTCGATAAAGTAGTGGTCTACCTCGACCCGGATGAGTTCAAGAGCACCTGGCTCGGAAACAAGAGCATCTACCGTACCAGAATGGCCATAGCGGACGGAGGAGAGCTCATCGTCATGGCCCCGGGAGTAAAAGAGTTCGGAGAGGACAATGACAACGACGTGCTTATCAGAAAATACGGGTATCCCGGAACCGAGCGGGTCATGAAACTTGTCGATGAAGATCCTGAACTCAAAAAAAATCTAGGGGTTGCGGCCCATCTTATTCAGGGGTCCTCGGAAGGCCGTTTTACCATAACCTACTGTCCCGGACACCTCACCCGGGAAGAAATCGAGGGCGCACATTTTTGTTATGGAGATCTCGATGCGATGAGCCGGCGGTACGACCCGGAAACACTGCAAAACGGGTTCAACACCCTCCCCGACGGTGAGGAGATCTACTATATTTCCAACCCGGCCCTCGGCTTGTGGGCGGAAAAAGCCAAGATTGGGCGTATATAACCTATTGTATCATTTTTCATTATTGAATATATTATAAACATTATATGTTTCACAGGTGCCGCTTATGCCGTATGTGCTGTTAGTCGAGGACAGCACCTTGATTGCTCCCTTGGTAAAGAGCAGGATTGAAAAAACACTCTCTTTCAAAGTACTCTGGGCCACGAGTTTTGCCGAGGCCAAAACTCACTTAGACCAATATCACGTCAACATTCCGGTAGCCTTAGTCGATCTGTACCTTCCCGATGCGCCGAGCGGAGAGATCGTCGACTTTATCAATGAATACAACATCCCTTCTATAGTATTTACCGGAGAGTTCAACGAAGAGACGAGAGAAAAGATCTGGAAAAAGGGTATTGTCGATTATGTAATCAAGCGCGGCACCCATAACCTCGATTATATTGTCACCCTTATAAAACGAATTCTGGCCAATCGGCATATTAAGTCCCTCGTTGTTGATGACAGTGACGCGAACAGAGAGTCTATTGCAAAACTGCTCAAGGTACACCGATACAATGTTTTCGAAGCAAAAGACGGACTGGAAGCACTTAAAATTCTCCAAACCCATCCGGATATTAAGCTTTTGATCACTGATTATCATATGCCGAATGTAAACGGTTTCGAACTGACCCAGCGAATACGGCAAACCCACAGCAAGGACCAGCTCGCCATTATCGGGTTGTCCGGTACCACCGGCTCGCACACACTCTCCGCGCGGTTTATCAAGTACGGGGCAAATGACTTTATCAATCGGCCCTTCATAATCGAAGAGTTCTACTGCAGGATCACGCAGAACATCGAGATCGTAGAACAAATACAAACCATAAAGGAATCGTCCAATCGGGACTATCTAACGGGGATCTTCAATCGAAAGTACTTCTTCGAAGCTGGTACAAAACTGTTCGCAACTGCGAGGCGAAAACAGCTTCCTATTGCTGTGGCCATGATCGATATCGACCATTTCAAGCGAATAAACGACGACTACGGCCATGCCGCGGGGGACACGGCACTACAGGTGGTAGCGGACACGTTGAACAGCCGGTTTCGAGAATCCGATATTGTGGCCCGTTTCGGCGGGGAGGAGTTCTGCATCCTTTTAACCGGCGCTGAGCGGGAAGACCTTCGTACCCTGCTCGAGAAACTGCGCAGTGATATCGAGAAGATGAGTATTCCGGTGAACTCGGACTCGATAAAACTTACCATCAGCATCGGGGTAACACTCGCAGGTCCGGCACCTTCTGTTCGAGATTTTTCTGCCGGTGGAACAGTGAACGAAGCCATCAGTTCGGAAATCGACGAGCTGATTACACGAGCAGACAGTGCTCTCTATCAGGCAAAAAACACAGGCCGAAACCGCGTCGTGTTCAGCGATCAGTAACCGGAAGTTACGGCAGAAGGGGCCTCAGACTGCTCGCCATCCCCGGCTGGAGCGGACGGCTCAACCTCGTCACGCCACTCAATCTCCTCTCCGATTTGGTCGGCTATTGATTCCATGGAAATATCATCATGATGCTCTTTGAGCGCGCGCTCGAGTCTTACCTTGCCGTCTTCTCCGGTTATATACCGATATGCCTTATGGTGATACGCCTCAACAGTCCTGCGTGCCTTCCCGGTAGGTGCTTCCAGCTGGACCTTACCGTAACAGGTGCAGAAATAGGTTTGCCCGTCCTCCTCTATTTTGAGATACAGCACCGTGCCCCGCACACCTGCGACCACATCAGGAGACGATACCTGGAATTTCGAGCCGTCGGGAGAGACAAAAGAGGTGAGTCTGTACAGCACGGCGCCGAGAGCACCTTTTTTTAGCTCGGCTTTTCCGGTATACATATCCAGCTCGGTAATCGTGTTTTCATAGATCCGGATAACGTTCTTATCACCAAAGACGACATCGCACAGAGAGCTGCCGCCCGTTTCAATGACTGAGCCGGGCTGAACCACTGTCCCGAAATCAGCCGCACCACCATCGACTGTTACATTCCCCTCGAGATAGACGATCTCTCCTTCATTAAATCCGGCAGGTTCGGGCTCTTTTTGCCCTTCTCCGGCTGCAAACGAGACAGTAACCAGCATAACTACTAATAGAATAAATAATTTTTTCACTATATCATCCTCCTTTTCTGATTATTTTACTACAGTTTATGCCGACAGTCAATTTCACTTTGCAGAAGCAACTTTATTGCACGTCCGGGTAGTGGTGCTTGTAGATGCGTGCAGCCCCGACTAACGCCCCCAAGCGGTCTTCGGCCCCAACTATAGTCCGCCCGCTTATCTCGGAGAGAATTTGCCCCCACAGGGGAGATTGAGACAGTCCGCCCGATATGACGATTTTCTGTATTGGATGTGCCGATTCGAACAGTTCGAGATTGGTAAAGAAGACAGAGATGATATAATCGATTACCGTTTCGATATCGATATCGGCCCTGTCGTTTAAATCATTTAAGTCGATACGTTTATCAAAACCGAGATAGTACTGTTCAGGTTTCATCTGATCCCGTTGATACAATTCGAATAATTCATCGTAAGAGAGGTCGGGGAACCTGTTCTCTTTTACCCGCTCGAGCATGAGTCCGCAGTTCTCTTCGAACTTTATATGAAAATAGAACGGGTCCAACGGACTCCTGCCGAAAACCTCACCCCTGCTCATTGCGACAGTGAGTGATGCGGGCATTTTTTCTACGAGGGTATAAAACGTTTGAGCTGTACCGAAGGTAACCGACAACGTCTCCGGCCCTGTTACCCCGCTCCCTACCGCGGAAGATGACTGATCGTTTCCGGCAAGCAGCACCCGGCAGTCATGCGGTACGCCTATTCTCTCCGCCATCTCCGGTTTTACCGGATACGCCAGGCCGCAAGAAGGGGCGACCTCGGGCTGCGTGCTTACATCGAGCCCCAAGAATCTAACCACTTTCTCGGGTACTTTCAGACGATGAATGTCGAGCAGTCCCGACATCCCCCGGTTCGAATAATCCGAAAAATAGCTGCCGGTTAGTTTGAGAGCGAAATACTCATTTATCAGCGGAAAATAGAGACTGCCGGTCACGATATCCGGCATATTGTTCTTGAGCCAGAGCAGTTTCGCAATGTAGTGAGTCGGCCGGACCTCGAAAATTCCGGACCACTCGCGGAAATCGGGAAACTCCTTTCTCAACTGTACTGCTTCCGCATCGGCCCGGGCATCTATCCAGACAATACCCGGAATAAGGGGTCGAAAACTGCTGTCAACCGCGACAAACGTGTTCGCCTGGCTGGTTAAAAGCAGAACATTCCCGTAATACCCTTCGCGCTCGGCCTTTCTGACCATATCAGAAAGCGCGTTTAGCGTCTCGTTGAACAGCTCCTCCACATCGGTTTCCCAACTGGACCTGCTTGCAGTGAACCGGATGGGGAGCGCTCCGTGGCAGAGCACCCTGTTTGTACCGGTAACCATACCGTATTTTACCGAGCTGGTACCGAGGTCGAGTACGAGGCTGCAGCTGTTCTCCATCGGAGGTTATCCCTTTATCGCACCGGCGGTAGAGGGAGCAGAGGCAGTAGATTCGCGGACGAGTAACTTCGGTTTTATAATAATCTTATCGTATTCCGGTTCGCCTCGATCGAAAATACTCATCAGCTGGCTGACTGCAAGTTTTCCCATTTTATTTTTCTCCACCTGCATCGTGGAAAGCTTCGGGACGACCTCCCGGGAGAGGTCGATATCATCATATCCGAGTACACTGATATCTTCCGGTATTCTGTAATGGAGCTCTTTGATTGCCATCATCGCCCCGATGGCAACGATGTCATTGGCACCCATCACTGCGGTGGGAAGGTGTGGTTCCTCATTGAGGTACCGTTTCATCGCTTCATATCCGCTGTCAATACTTATTTTACAGCTCAAGATAAGACTCTCATCATCATCGAGCCCGTAGGTGCGTACCGCCCGCTTGTAGCCGGTAAGCCTGTCCTGAGAGCCCCACAAGGTACTGTCGCCCTGGAGATATAGGACCCGCTTGTGTCCGAGAGAGTGCAGGTACTCTATCCCCGTAAAAACCCCGTCGATTTTATCGGAGAGCACGGCTGGTATGTTCTTATTCGGTTCATAAAAATCGACCAAAACCACGGGAATACCCGGTTTTACAAGCTCTTCGATATACGCATCAAACTGCCAGCTGGTAATGATCATCCCTGCGAGATTCTTTATACTGATGCTTTCCAAAGAAAAACTGTCCGGTTCTAAAAAACTCAACTGGAAACTGTATCCCCTTCCGGTAACCTCGCTTTCGATGCTTTCTATAATGCGGTTGTAGAAGTTACTGGACATGAGGAAAAACCGTTTATCGAGAATGTAGGAGATTGTCGTTTTGGCGGCTTTCCGTTTCTGGTAATTGTGCTTATAGGCAATATCCAGAATACGCTTTCGCACCTCATCAGAGATGGAGGCATCGTTGTTCAAAGCGCGGGAAACGGTGGAGATATTTACCTGCGCCAATTCCGCAATTCTTTTCATGGTAATGGACATTATTTCAACCTCATCCTTTTACTCGGACCCATATCGGAGATGACCACGCCAGCGGGCCTCTTCCCTGTGCCATATTATGGGGAAACCTGCTCTTGTTGGTAAACGGTGCGAGTGAATCGTTCTGCCCCGGCCCGGGGGGCGGAAAGTTAAACCCTTCCTCACCTAGGAGCTTTACTCTGAGGCAGTACCAATGCTCACCCGCCCCCGCTTCCGTATCGGTAAGCCGCAATGTATGTTCAAGACCGTTCGGCTTATCATCCAGGATGATGTTACCGTCCCGAATTACAGCAACCGATTCTACAGTCCGCGGCCCGCCTACCCGGGCGGTGATTTCCGGAGGACCTTCGGTTTCTCCGCCCTCACCGATGAAAAAACCGTTTATCCGAAAATCGATGAATATAAAACTGCCCTGTGTAGCCGTAAGCCGCCTGCTGTAAAACGCGTCCGCAATAGAAGCCGGGGTGAGCTCCTCTGCAAAGATCCCGGTAAGCGCGCCGCCCAATCCGGGTACTTGGCGGTGCATATCGCTCGAGCCGATAAACCCGAGTTTTTTCCCGTTCTCGAGCATATCCCAGGTGAACCTGGTCTCTTCGATGCACACCCGCCAGGAGCTTACCACTTCCACATTCCTCTCCACAGATTCATCTATCAGCCTGTACCCGCAGTGGTGGGGATAGATAACAACACCCGGGTCCTTTTTGAGAAGAGCCACAGATTGTTCAATTGTTTCCGCCCCCGGGTGGACCCTTCCCAACAGCTTCCCTCCCCTTTTCGGATAGAGAACACACCGATGGTTGAACTCCGATTTTCCCTCCGCCTCATGTGAGGCGTATTCATACCCGGGCAGAGCTACAAAAACACCATCTTCAGTAAAACAGAAAGAAAGCTCCTGCTTTATGATCCACTCCGCGGCAGTAAGCGCTTTGTGCGGATAGAAATCATTATCAACGAGAGAGACCACATCGATTCCGGCTTTATCCCGTGCATACAGGATTAGCTCGTCCGCCTCCCCTTCAGCATCGGGGCTCAGGATGCTGTGACAGTGCGTATCACCCCAAAAACAGGTGTACTCCTTTTTACCAGCCTTTACTTTTCCCCGGGTCGAAGACCGCCGTTCAAGAGTCGGCCCTCTAAAAGCGGGACTGCTTTTTCCCCGCCCGGAAAGTACGACAGGCTTCCACCGCTGCCATTGTCTGGGATCAAGATTATACGTACTTTTTTTATCGAATGTTACGCAACTAGTGTTGAGGATATCGAACCCTTCTTCTTCGAAGAGATAGTAGCCGATGGGCAGTTGGTCCCGGTTTTGTCCTATTCCTTTTTGCCGGAATGCATTGGCAGGGACCGCGTAGCAGTATCCTCCGGAGTGGAGACGGAAAGCTGGGCCTACTGTCCCGTCCGGCCCGATTTTCCTGGCGACGAGATTGCCGTAGATGGAGGTCTTGTCGGCTTCCGGGCGCACCTCCCAGAAAATGGAGGGGGCCCCGTCTACTACTGCAATCTGCGGGTTCCGCCGCAGGCCTACATACCCCTTAGAGACCTCACGGGGGAGGAGACCTTCCCGCAGATCAGCTATGATCCCGCTGTCCTCCGGATTCTCCGGATCACGAAACTGTTCGAACCGGGGAGACCGGCCGGGAGTGTACGTGCCGCCTCTTAGGAAACTGTGCCTCTCATATATTCCCCGTTCGTCGACAACATCCCGGGTTGCAAGCCACACGATCGAAAACACATCCCCCCCGGCAGCAATTTTAGGATGGTTCCAGTCTTCATCTTCTCGTCCCGGGCGTTTACTACTCGATAAAACCACAACCGGCGCATCGATCTCCCGATCGCTGCTGCCGGGTAGATTGAAAAGGTCCAGCTCGTATCTACCATCTCTATACGTATCGCAGACGAGGAGAGCTTTTGTATCACCGACGGCGATATCGGGACGAAAGTAGAACCCGTCCGTTCGCGAGAACAGAACCGTCGGTCTCTTTCCACTGTCTGAAGGGCCGCTCACCTCGATTACCGCCGCAGTGAGGGTAACGGCATGCTCTTCTATTTCAGTCCAGGCAAGGTAGTGGCAATGTGAGTCGGGTGATGAGGCAAGAGAGTGAGCGGCGGAGAACGCATAGACGGCACCGCCGCATTCATGTATCGTCTCCGGCTCGCCAATCTTCATCGATTGGACATCGATACATGCCCTCCGTATTGTCCACCGTTTAAATCCGGCCTCAGGTCCAAAGGCCTCACTCCAGTAGAGGAGCAGACCGTCGGGGCCGGGGAGAATAACCGGTTTATACACAATCCCTTTCGGTCCCCTTACAACCTCGGGAGCAGGTCCTGACTCCCCGAACCGGAAGGCGATGACCTGCTCTTCGCCTCTTCTCCCGCACACAGTAGTTCCCCAGAGCTCCCCTTCGGCGACGGTTGTTTTCATAGCCCGGTCGAAGTAGAGCTGGTTTACATCAGGATATTTAAACCGTTTTTCCTTCTCTACATTATTCAGAACAGCCTTTTCACTCATCAAACTGTTCCACCAGTACTCCGGGCAGATACCGGGCGGCTTCTATGATGACCTCTTTATATCTTCCATATACACAGGAGATGTGGTGCGGATAGGGCCCGTAGATCAGCTTTCGTTCCCACCGCTTCCAATTCTCCGCTTCCGCCCACACGTAGTTGTTTTGGGTAAACGGACCGGGTACAGTCTTCACCTCTCCCAAACCGATCCTGTATTCATCCTGCTCCCCGTCAAAGCGGAGCAGTGTCAACTCGCCTTCCTTCGTTTTCCAGTGGGACATCCCCGGATACTCGCTCCGCCACAGCCAGTGTACTCCCAGTTTCGGTTTTACGGATTCATCAGCCAAGGAAGGCGGCCAGGATGTGTGCCAGAGGAGAAATGCATTCTTGTTTTCCGGATGGCGGATCGTCACGTCGGAGAGAAAGGTAGGCCCGTCGTCGAGTGCGGCCGCCTGGAGCATCAGGGAACTGATAACCCCGTGAATGTCCGTCTCCGTTCCTACGGGTATTCCCATATCGTTGAGCACCGCGTAGACCCAGGCTTGATCAACCCCGAGCTCGTAGACGAGGGTCTGTATGTTCTGGATGGCAATCCCGTGGAGGTCCTGTTTTTCTACAATGGAGAGGATTTCGTCCCGTAAAGCGAGAAGGATGACGAGCTGTGCATCATCGGTAAACCCTTCCAGGTCGAAATCACGCTTCAGCTCCCGGATCTGTGCTTTGTAGTGAGGCCCGCCGGCAGCAGCCCGTTTTTTGGTTTCCGCTACAACCTGGGCTAAGTCTTTTGGCCATATTTCTACATCGAAACGGTCGAGGAGGGTGCTCTCGTTTATTATGGTAGTAAAGAAAAAATCCACCCTCGGGCCGATTTGTCCGATTCGTATCTTTTTACAAGATTTTATAACTGAAGCGACCCGGATAAATTGGTGAAACTCTTTTTCGAATACAGGATCATCGATAGGACAATTTTCTATGTAGGTAAAGGGGACTCTCAGTTTATTGAGCACCTTACTGCTTGCCATAAGCCCGCAGAGCGTGTCCCGGGTCCGAGCTCCGTTCTCCAAGGGGGGATCATCAACAGGTCCCCACAGCAGAAACGGAAGGTCCAACCTCCGTCCCAATAACCCGACCAATCCTTCCGTACCGAAATTGCAGTGCGGGCAGAACACCGCATCGATCTTTTCCGCCTTTAGAAAATCCACAACAGGATCGATGTCTTTCATCTCATAAATAAGGCCGTTCTCTACGATCGATTCTATCCCAACAAAGGTAATTCCCCACGCTTTGAGTTTTGCCTCTATCTCCGACTTTATCCGCATGGTCTCGTTGCGGTCAAAGATAAACTTCGAGATTGGGACAAATCCTACTTTGATATCTGCAAGCTTCCGTTTATACATAATTCTCTCCCCGGCAGATGTGCAATTATGCGCAAAATACTCTGCAATTTTGCATTCTAATTGAAAAGGGCCCCGCTGTCAATCATTTTTAAGGTGCGCTTGTTATCTGCTTGCATACCTGCGGAACCGGTCGTTGTCGGTAACATCACTTCCGGCCGCCTTTTGCCGCTGCAGCTCATCGATCCGTTCATAGATTGCGTTTACGTTTTGCTGTTTTTGCGGCAGCGGTACGTTGATAAGCGGGTCTTCTTCTACCGGTCTGCCCCGGCCGTCTATAGTCAGTTTACCCTTCTCGCTCTCGGGGGTGTCGAAGTATCCCCGGTAGCTGCCGTATCCGGTTATCACGATGCAGTTGTCCTTGCTGTACTGGACGATTGCAGGGAGATAGTAGTCGTGGTACATGGCCACTGTATCCATACTCTCCCACCCCTGGTCGTCCCAGCCTACGGTACGGTCACTGATACCGATGAAAAGTCCGATTCCGCTGTCGAGAATGGTCCTCACCGCTTCGGGCCGTATTTCGATGGGGCTTAAGTGGCCGTTTACAGCGCGCAGGTTTTTCGTAGCAAACACCTGGTCGAAAAACCGCTCGAAGTTGCCGCAGCTGTGAAAATATATCCCTCCGAACGACTCCGAGACGCGGTCGAGATACTGCAGCCCGAACTCTTCGTAGAGGGCGGGGCTCATGTTTATCATCTGGTCCTCGGAGACCGCAATTCCGTCGTTCGTCGAGACGAGCGGGAACAGATGCACCGGAAAGGCCGGGTTTTCGATCCGCTCGAGCTGCTCACTGTAGAACTCGATAAAGGTCTCCGTTACCAGGTCTAGGATGTAGTGCATCTCTTTCGGGTTATCGTAGAGACTCATATAGAAGTTTTCCGTCTCCCACATGATAGAGACCACATCGAGCGGGCTTTGAGGATCTGTTGTGCCGATGGGGACCTGCCATCCGGTTGCTTCCCCCCACACTTTCTGGGTCTCGAAAATACGCCGAAATACGGGGTGGTCTAAGTCAGGTTTTTTAAGCGAATACACATCCTCTGCTTTTTTGATGATCGGGTCCGATACGACCGGATCTCCGTTGTGCTGAACGTGGGTCTTACAGCCGAACGCTTCGGCAATGATAGTGACCCCCTCGAACGGATCGAGAAAGGGGACGAAATCGGAGCCTGCCTGCATGGACATGATGTTCTTCGAGAGCGCTGCCATCAGGTTCTTCTCAGGGTCGTAGAACAGTTCATGCCGGGGAAAGAGTGAGGTTTGGCTCACCTGCCACACCGGTATGCGGTCCGGCGGTGTGAGATGGAGTGCATCGGTACACCGTTTGAGTGATTCTCTAAGCCGCAGTTCATTTTCCGCGTACAGCTTTTCTTGGGTCTTAACGAGATATCCTAAATCCGGTTTGATTTCTACAGGCTGATTCATAAAGTCCGCTCTCTCCTATAAGCTTGAATATACTTTTCAATTGAATGCAACTTTAATGCAATTTTGCCGCAATTTTGCACTATACTCGAGAGGAGGATATCTGTCAATGATTCCACTGTGTGGATAAAGTGTATGGTTGACATGTAATTCGTATTGTAGCATATTGGTATTATGAAAAAACATATAAGTATTACTATTGATGATCAAGTTCTACAAGTATTGAAAAAGATAGCAAAGGCAAATCACAGTTCCCTGAGCAGGATAATGGAAATAGCTGCCGCCGACTACACACGGCAAAGATTAAAAGAAACAAATCCTATACCGACAAGCACGGCCTATTTTAATGGGACTTTTTCTAGAGAAGAAACGTATGATCGATAAAAGCCTTGATATCCTTATCGATACGAATATCCTTATATATTCAACGCTGAAAAACGATACAAGATACCAAACCGCGCAGTCTATTTTGTTGGAGAATACTGAATATTCCGGTTACAAATATACAACGACACAAAATTTGGGAGAAATGTATCCGAATCTTACCGGCCCTAAAATGTCAGAACCGGACGACCCTGTTTTGGCGAGAGAAAAAATCGAAAGCATAGCGGCCCTTCCGGATGTTACTGTGTTACCCCTCACAAATGATATCGTTTCTCTCGCACTGGAATTATCGCAAAAATACGGTATCCGCCGACAAAAATATTTCGACATGCAGATCGCAGCTTTTATGCTTCGCTATTCCATCCCTTTACTCATCACGGAAAACACAAAAGATTTTGAAGGTATAGAAAATATTATCCCGGTAAATCCCTTTTTAAAGTAATCACCTCGGCCTCACCCATATCGGGGAAGACCAGGTCATCTGCCCGTTGTGCTGTATTGCGCCATGGTAAGACTATTCCGCTTTCACACTAACCTGTACTTTTTTTTCTTGACAAGTGTGATATTCGGGTCTAGAATGTAGCTAAATTGTTCACCATTTTGGTGAACAAAATTTTATCCAAAAAGGAGTCATGTATGAAACATGCAAAAAAAGCTCTCCTTGTATTGTCATTTATTCTCGCAGCCTCTTTCATTTTTGCTGCCGGTCAGCAGGAAGGAAGTACAGAATCTTCGGAAACTGGGCCACAAACAATCACATGTTGGATGCCCGGTCAGGAAGCTACAATACGCAGCACTTATGAAGGTATTATCGAAGCCTATGAGAAAGAAAATCCGAATATAACAGTAGAGTACGTTCAAGTGCCCTGGGGAGAATGGTTTACCAAATTGAGTACAGCAATCGCCGGGAACATGGTCCCGGATGTCAGCGGATTGGGGTACGGCCAGTTTGGAATGATGTGCACTAAAGATGTGTTGGCGGAAATACCGGACGACCCCAAATTCAAATTGGAGGATGTTCAAGAGTGGGCATTAAAATCGGGTCAGTATAAGGGAAAACAGTATGCACTGTTTCTTCCGTCCACGTATCCGTTCGGATACCGGATCGACCACTTCGAAGAAGCGGGCCTTGATCCGGACAAGCCGCCTCGTGACTGGGACCAATTGACGGATTATGCGGTCAAATTAACTGAACGGACCGGTAGCGATGTTACAAGGGCCGGAATCGATATCCCCTATATTGGATTTGGTGAACAGATTTACCTTGTTTTCTATGCTCAGAAAAAAAAGAACGCTCAGCTGTGGGAAGAGGGCGGTAAGCCGGTTTTCTATAACCAGGAAGGGATCGACACGCTCAAATACTTGAGTGATCTGAGGATCGAACACGATGTCGTTGTTCCGAGTAATCAGCAGAGTCTGCAAGGAGCTGCTTTCGAAGCAGGCGTAGCTTCAATGGGGTTCCCTAAATCAATCGGCTTACCTACACTGATAAAGAGTAAACCCGGACAAGTAGGACTTACCACGCCCACAAAAGAAGTCGATAGCCGGGCCCTTACGTTAGGCACGTTCCTCTCTGTGTATAAAAATGCCAAAAACCAGGAAGGCGGCTTCGATTTTCTAGCCCATCTCTATTCGGAGGAGAGCATGTGGGCAATCTATAAAGGTATTCTTTTCCATCCGACACGAAACTCTTTATGGGACAAATTCCTAGAGGACGCACCCTACAATAAAGCACTCGCAGAATGTATGCAGATTAGTGTTAACTACAATATTCACCCTGAGTTCGGCCAGGCCCGCCAGATCGTGGCCGATGCTGTTGAAGAAGCCTTTTTCGAAACCAAAACACCTGAACAGGCCCTCAAGGATGCTCACGAGAAAATGCTCGAACTCCTTGAATAAATACTACATCTAAATATGCATCGCCTGCAGTACGGGTTCCGCCGGTTCCAACTACTGCAGGCGATATTTTAATACAAAAAAATTGCAAATAGGATTTTCCATGAGAAAAAAGAATAAAATCCAGCAACAGGACACAATTGCTTATTTATTTATCCTCCCCAATTACCTTATCTATTTTGTCTTTATTCTAATACCTATTTTTATCGTGGTATTCTTAGGATTTACAGACTACGAATTGGTCAAACCACCTGCATTTATCGGTCTGCAAAATTTTTTTAAGTTGTTTACAGATCAGGATTTCTTGAAGGCCCTTAAAAATACATTTATCTACTGGATTGCAACCGTATTCGTCAGCATGATTATCGGACTTCTTCTTGCTATTCTCTTAAACAAGCCTGTACGTGGACGCGGTTTTTTCCGGGCAGCCTATTACCTTCCTAATGTTCTCTCTCTAGTTTCAGTATCAATCATGTGGCTCTGGATGTACGATCCTGCTAAAGGAGTGTTTAACACAATACTACGGGCAATAGGGTTACCTACTTCTGATTGGCTGCTCGATCCGAGTATAGCTCTGTTTTCGGTAATCGTTCCGAACATTTGGGCCATGCTTGGATTTAATATGGTCATATACCTAGCCGGGCTTCAGGGAATACCGGACCAATATTACGAAGCAGCGCGGATAGACGGGGCATCCGATATAAAACAATTTTTTAAAATAACCGTTCCCATGCTTCGTACGGTATCCTTTTTTATTTTCGTCGTTTCGACGATAAAATCTTTTATGGTCTTCGATCAAATATACGTGATGACCAGGGGCGGACCGGTAAAGTCAACGACAACTATAGCGTTCGAAGTGTACGAAAACGGATTTCAATATTTTAAAATGGGTTACGCAGCGGCAATGTCCTTTATCCTCCTCCTCATCGTAGCTCTTATTACATTTGTCAATTTCACATACGGCAAGGAAGGGTATGGAGGGGAAATGACATGATGAGCTCATTGAAGAAACAAACTACAAGTATAAAAGCGATCAAGTTTATCGTACTGGTTGTGTTTGCTCTGATTATGCTGTTCCCTCTGGCAATCATGGTCTCAACAGCTCTCAAAGGGGAAAATGAAATCTACATGCAGGAAAAATTTACATTCATTCCCGAGGCTTGGCGATTTTCAAATTTCATCGATACACTCAAGGTGGCAAATTGGGGGAGATATTTTTTCAATTCCTTTTTTGTTACTTCCATTACTGTTATAGGGAGCCTGTTTTTCAACTCGCTCGCTGGATACAGTTTTGCGGTACTCCGATTCAGATTTCGCAATTTTCTTTTTATTTTCCTGCTTATTGGGATTATGATCCCATATCAATCGATAATCATTCCACAATACTTGATCATGAAATCTATCCCTTTTTTCGGAGGGAATAACCTTCTCGGGAAAGGTGGGGCCGGCTGGCTCGATACGTATTGGGCGCTCATCATTCCCCAATTATCGGGTTCAATAGGTATTTTTCTCTGTAGGCAGTACTATTTAAACATTCCGTATGATCTTCACGAGGCAGCCAAAATCGACGGATGTAATCAATTTCAAACATTCATTAGAATATACATTCCATTAAGTAAACCTATTTATGCCAGTTTAGGTATTCTAAAAACCGTTGCCGTGTGGAACGACTTCTTCTATCCGCTCATCATGACGACAAGTGATTCAATGCGTACCGTTCAGTTAGGATTGCAGTCATATCAGAATTATGCACTATTCAGATGGGACCTTCTCATGGCTGCTAATATTCTGGTATGTTTGCCTCTAGTGATTGCGTTTTTAATGCTGCAGCGGCTTTTTATACAAACAGCAGTATCGAGCGGATTGAAAGCATAAAGGGCTAAGGAGAAAACACATGTCAAAACCAAATATCATCCTCATCAACTGTGACGACCTAGGCTATGGGGATCTCGGCTGTTATGGTTCGACTGTAAACAGTACACCGGCCATTGATACGCTTGCAGCAGAAGGAGTGAAGTTCACCGACTTCTATATGGCCTCGCCTTTGTGTACACCTTCAAGAGGTGCCATGCTCACAGGATGTTATCCTCCCCGGATAAACTTCGGCTCCTTCGGCGAAGAGAAAATGAGGAACTTATTCCCCGGACGGGAAGAGAAAGAGAAAGCATGGGTGTTATTCCCCGGTATGGGAGAAGGACTCAACCCGGAGGAATATACGATTGGACAGCTCATGAAGGACAGCGGTTATTCTACTAAAATAGTCGGGAAATGGCACTGCGGCGATCAGCCGGAATTTCTGCCTACTAATTTTGGGTTCGACAGTTACTACGGACTGCCCTATTCCAACGACATGGGCAGGCAAGTAGGCCGGACCGAAAATCCACCTCTGCCGCTTATCCGTGATACGGAAGTCATTCAGCAGCAGCCGGACCAGACATCTTTGACCGAAAGGTATCTCGAAGAGGCTGTCGGTTTCCTTCGCCAAAACAAAGATAAACCTTTCTTTCTTTATTTTGCACATATGTATGTGCATCTTCCTCTCTATGTTCCAAAGCGGTTTCTCAAAGAATCGAAAAACGGTCCATACGGAGCTGCCGTTGAATGTATCGATTGGGTTACCGCCGTACTCATGAAAGAGTTGGAAGAGCTGGGAATCGAATCGAATACGATGGTAATTTTCACAAGTGACAATGGGTCACGTGTGCAGGGCGAGGGAGGTTCGAACGGGTCCCTACGCGGAATCAAAGGAGATACATGGGAGGGCGGAATGCGGTTGCCGTTCATAATTCGCTGGCCGGACAAAATTAAAGAGGGCCAAGTATGCAATGGTCTATCGACTTCGTTGGATTTGTTGCCGAGCATCGCCGCAATTATAAAGAGGGACTTGCCTGGTGATAAAACTATAGACGGTATGGATATAAGTAATCTTTTCTTTGATGCGTCTGCGGTGAGTCCCCGGGAAACGTTTTTCTACTATAAAATGGATATGCTCGAAGCGGTTAGGCATAATAATTGGAAACTTCACGTCTCTAAAGATAGAATTCCAATACAAGAAATGTATAATCTGGAAAAAGACCCAAGTGAAAAGAATAATATGTATGATTCACACCCGGATATCGTAAAAAAACTTAAAAAGCTTCTCGAACAGAGTCGTAATGATATTGGAGATTCGTTACACGAGATGGAGGGAGAAAACAGAAGACCGTGCGGGACGGTAGATAATCCAAAACCCCTAACCAACTTTGACGAATTATATCCGTATTTCATTGCGGAATATGACCTTCCGGGATGGGGTTGAACAATTATGGCATATACTTTCAATATTAGTTACATTGCATACAAAAAAAAAGCTAATTGTAGTAGAGAAAAAGAGTGTGATTAGAGAGTTACCGAACAAGATCGAAGTAAAAGTATCGGAGAAATCAGTTCTACGAATTATTGAACAATTTGGACCGGTAACAAAAAACGATATTTCCAACCATCTTGATAGTTCACTTACAACAATTTCTAGAATTCTCAAATCTCTAGAAGAGAAAAACCTCATCATTGAAGAAAATAGAAATGAAGCCGGAGGAAGAAAAGCGCTCACCTATATAATCAATCCTCATCCCATTTTTTCCTTCGGAGCATATATTACTCCTGATCTCTACGGTATCGGCATATGCAATGTAGGTGGAGACATTATAGAAAAAAAGGAATTCCCATTTACAAAAGAGACAAAACCGCTCGATGTAGCGGAACGCTTTGCCGCCTTTATAAAATCAGCCAAACATAAGAGCACCATTAATACTGATGATATTCTCGGTATCGGATTAGCAGTCATGGGCCCGATATTAAAAAGCAAAGGAATTATGTATCATCCCCTGCATCTGCGGTACCCTGAATGGGATGTTGTCTCAATAAGAGACCTCCTAGAGATGAAAACAGGATTTCGAACTTGGATCGACAGTCTCACTGAAACTGCTCTGTTAAGTGAGCTCATATACGGAGAGGACAGAAACAGGACATCTTCGGCATACGTATGGATGGATAGAGGCATCGGCTGTGGAATCTATTCTCATGGAGTGCTGGGGATGGGGAGTGTTGATACGAGCAGCAGTATTGGACATATTATTATCGATTTTCAAGGTGAACAGTGCCTTTGCGGTAAGAGAGGGTGTTTGGAAACATACGCTTCGATAGATTCCATTGTATCGGGCATCCTCGGCATATATCCCGACACCGAACAAAAAATAAAAAAATATAGAAAGAAAGAAAATGTAGATGCAAATATCTGGGAATCAACACCAGAACTACATGCCGTACGTGAAGTTTTTAATGAATCTATTTCAATCCCTAAAATACGTGAATACTATGAAAAATTAGTTGATGCAATTGCAGTTGCACTTTTTAATTTTATTCATTTGACGAGACCGGAGCGGATTTTTTACGGCGGTAGAACAATTGAACAGCTTGATTTCCTTTTCCATGAAGCAATGAAGAAAACAAAAGAACAATATCTTCCAGAAACTTTTGAGGACATACAGTTCATAAAAAGCAAATTTACAGGCGACTTGCTTTTTAGGGGCGCCGGGTTTCTCCCTCTAAACGATTATCTACAAATCGTTCAGTTTTAGCGCTGAAACTTCACCATTTTAAACAAGTTGAAAACTTCCGTATACTCAATCCTCCAAAATAATAATTTCCACCCGGCGGTTTCTGGCCCGGTTCTCTTCGGTATCGTTTGGGGCTATCGGGTCGGTCCCTCCCCGGCCTTCGTAGATGAACCGTCTCGCCTCAATTCCGCTCGATATCAAATAATCGATGATCACCTTGGCCCGCTCCTCGGATAAATTGAACTGGCTTTCTGCAGTACCCAC
>CAZKZZ010000037.1:0-553 GCA_964557375.1 uncultured Spirochaetales bacterium
CCATCAAACACCCCACCACGCCCAAAGGCGAGGTGCGGTAAAGCCGGGCGAGGCTCAGCCGCTCGACCTCCAGCGTCACATGGGGCTGCGGGGCGGAGCTGAGCAGGATCGGGATCAGCGCGGCCGAGAGGATGATCGAAGTGGTCACATAAAGACCGAGGCCGTCTGTGGGCGCGGTGATCATCAGGATCTGGGCGCCGGCCAGGCCGGCGTGCTGCACGATCATGTAGAGCGCCAGAAGCCCGCCGCGGCTGTACTAAAATTATTAAAAGTACGGCGGAAAGTCAACATGTTTTCTGATGTCGTTTTGAGAAAATGTGAGAATTTCAGTCCTCTCTTTGAAGACCGCTACCGTATGCTCGAACTGGGCGCTGACACTTCCGTCGGCCGTGATAAAGGACCAATTGTTACCGAGATGCTTCACTTCCGCAGCGCCCAATGTGATAATCGGTTCGATGGTAAATACCATCCCCGGAACAATGATCATTCCGGTGTTTTTGTCTCCGAAGTTCAGAACTTTCGGTTCTTCGTGGAGCTCTGATCCGATGCCGTG
>CAZKZZ010000037.1:563-20666 GCA_964557375.1 uncultured Spirochaetales bacterium
CGACTACGCCGTCATCGTCGCCGTGGCCGACAAAATCCCCCAAAACGGAACAGCCGAATGAAGCTGCCCGCTCCTGAATGGCATAGCCGATATCTCCGAACCGCTTTCCGGGACGGGCGTTGTCTATCCCTTCGGCCACCGCCTGCCATGTTGCTTTTAACAGCCGAATAATATCTTTTTTCGGCTTTCCCACTACATAGGTCCATGCACCGTCGCCGTACCATCCGTCGGCCATGACCGCAATATCAACTGAGACAACATCTCCTTCACACAATGTATACGAATCAGGAACACCGTGGGCGGCAACGTTGTTCACCGATATACACACGTTGCCGGGAAAATCTTTATATCCTTTAATAGCCGAATCGACCCGGTTCTTTGATATCCGCGCTGAACAGAAACTGTCTATCCGTTTGGTAGAAACACCGGGAATCATAAGAGATGGGAGCTCGGCTAATATCGTTTCCACGATACGGCAGGCTCTGCGGATCCGAGCAACATCGATAACAGTTTTCAAAGGAACTTCAGGTAACAGCATCTTTTTTCCACTTGTGTGTATTGCAGAGCCGGTTATATTGCACGAGCTCACATAACCGGAATACCTTGCCGTTCTATCCGGAAGGTAAATCCGGCCTGAGCCTTTCGGCACCGTTAATATAGACCGGGTACAGCTTACGAAACCCCGCAATTTTCTTATACGTAATAAGCACTCTGATAACACTCTTTGCCGCACCGGAGATCTCAGGCTCTGCCGTACAGAAAAGAGGTACGTCATTGAACTGCGTCTTTGTTCTCAATGCTGTAGCCGGATTAAAAGCGGTTACATCAGCCGTGATTGAAAAAACAATTGAGACGATCCGTTCGATTCTAATACGGTTTTTTTCTACAAGCCGTTCGACCAATTCGATTGTGGCGGTACAGACCCCCTGTTCCGAGTTTTCCGCTACTAACGTTGCTCCTCTTACTGCAAACACCATAATAGAAAACTATATCAACTGGATATGGCCGGGTCAATGTGAAAGCTGGAACCAGGAAATGAGAAATTGGACCCCAAAATAAACCCCAATCCCTACTCCCGCGCCAAGGACAGAAGAGAGTAAAGCGAAAATTCTCACCCGTTTTTCCACTACAGCTGAAATGATAAGAAATACAAAGTAGTAGACTGAAATGATGATAAAGAGCAGGCCGGTGATTTCGACCATGGTCAACAGTTTGAGCTGTGTAGAATCGAGAAAATTTTGGAGGTTTCCCAAATAAAACTGGAGAAGCAAAAAAAGAAGGAGTAAAAAAAGGAAAATTGATGCTTTGCGTAATACCCCTGTTATCCAAAATCGGTACGTTGATAGTCTACTCATATACTACCACCAGTATATCACCCGCTATGGAAAAAGCAAATAGAGCGTGTAAATGCATCTTGCGAGGATACTTTTTTCATCTTACAATTACAGCATGGTGATTATATTATGAAAAAACTATTATTGATTCTCTTTCTGCTTATCATTGTAGGCGGTGTCGCATTTTATTTTGGGTGGGTCCAGTTCAAAGTTCCTCCCGGCCATTACGGTATTATGATTACAAAGACCGGAGGTGTGGAAAAAGAGGTCATTGAACCGGGCGATTTTGTGTGGCGATGGGAAGCACTCCTTCCAACAAATCTCGAGCTTCGGGTTTTTTCGCCCGATTCTGTAACAAAAAATATTTCACTGTCGGGTGAGCTGCCTTCCGGGTCTACATATGCCGAATTCTATGAAACTGAAGCAGAATTCGACTATAAAGTCGATATCGCAGTAACATTTACAATTAAATCTGAACAGCTGCCCACTTTGGTCGACGAAAGAGATTTGAAGCCGGAAGAGGTAGATTCGTTTTATACTCAAGTCTCAGAATATGCTGCGGGGTTGTCGTCAACTTTATTCAGAGAAAAAGCAGGCAGCAGCGGTTTTGTTTCCGCTCTCAACTTTGATTTTGCTTCGTTCGAAGAGGACCTTCTAGGGCAGCTGCGCTCCCGCTATCCCGAAATCGAGTTTATACAGGCGAGGGCCAAATCTGTTGAGATTCCGGATATCGAACTGTATATGACTGTCCGAGAAAACTATTTTGATATTATGGATGTAAGACATTCTATATTCACCGAACGGACGAGACGGACTACGGAGGATGAAATCGATGAAATAGAACAGGTCGAAATTCTACGTGAGTACGGTAAACTCCTCTCTGAGTATCCTATTTTATTAAAATATCTTGCTCTTCAGGCAGGAGAGCTCGATATCCTTGAAGATATTCAACAGGACGATTAGTTGCACTATCTTTTCAATTTCGACAAATTATCGTACGTAAAGGGGGAGAAACCCCACGGCTGTATTCTCTGTCTCATCAGGGACAAATCTGAGGATGTAATCGATCTTTCCGTTTATGAAGGCAGTCATTTTATCGCTACGGTCAATCTCTACCCGTATAATCCGGGTCATTTACTCCTTTTTCCCAAGAGGCACATAGAAGATGTACGGGAGTTTACGGAAAAAGAAGAGAAGAAGCTCCAGAAACTGACCAGATATTTCCTCGACATACTCGACGAGCTCCAGAATCCGTCCGGCTATAACATCGGCTACAATATGGGTCTGGTAGCGGGCGCCTCGATCTCCCATCTGCATCTTCACATCATACCGCGATATCCCAACGAAGCCGGTATTACAGACCTGCTTTCGGGAACGAGAGTACTACTCGAGTCTCCGGATATGACGGCCAAAAAGATACGGAAAAAAGTGGATCAGAACCCGCGCTCGATCTTTGATAACTGCTGAAGAAGACGGTGGAATTTTTCGATGTGGTTTGACTGGTTTCTAAGCAGCTCTTCGAGGGATTGTGACTTGCCGTTTACCATATAGTGTGTATGCAGTTTCTGTTTTACACTCTCCATCGGGCTCGAAAGCAGCTCGTCGAATATCTTTTTAATACCTAAAAACCCTTCCTTACCCTTTTCCAGCAAAGACTCCACTTCTTTGTCTTTCTGTACAACGAGATTACGGAATAGTCTCTGATGGGTAGAATCACTGGCCAGACTGTGGCGTATTCTCTCAAACAGTTTTCCGTCTTCCTCATCGGGAGAGAGAGAATTGT
This sequence comes from uncultured Spirochaetales bacterium, assembly GCA_964557375.1. GTDB lineage: Bacteria > Spirochaetota > Spirochaetia > SPDA01 > CAZJBZ01 > CAZKZZ01. The sequence continues at coordinate 3,681 of CAZKZZ010000037.1, forward strand.
CGAAACTCTTGAGTTTATCTTCGAGATCTTCAACAGATGCCGCGTGGAGAAGCAGTCTATTGAGTGTGATTCTATTCGTCTTCAGCAGGCCCCGGCTTAGAATCTGAACGAGTTCCTGAATAGTACCGCGGTAGAATTGCCGGATATAGTTGTAGAGAAGGTTTGCGGAACGATCATGCGAGAACGTCGGCAGCCCCAGATTCGAAAAATCCGTGCTCGTATAATCTCGATAGTAGAGAAAACCACCTAACCGTTTTCCTTTAAAGAGATCCTGGATCTTTTTCTCGATAACGTTCTTCCTTACTTCGGGAAACACCTCATCAACTTTTGGAATAAACCGTATCTTGAGAATCGATAAGTAAAACTCTTTAAGATACAGTTTCGGGATATAGAAAATCAGCTGATAATAGGGATCTTTTTTAAAATACCGAATCAATTCTACGAGGGGCACGGCTTTCGAGAACTCGTGTACTCCCCGGAGTACTCGTTGAACACTTAGCACCAACTCTCTGCCCGTATCGTAGTCCGTATCATCATCCTGGGTAGCTTCATGAGTTTCCGTGGCTTCATGTTCCTCCGAAGGGAGTTCATCGTTAGGTGTTTCTCCATCCCCGCTCTGTTCATCTTCTTCCCGTTTTTCAGTATCCCGGGGGCCATCTTCTTCGACCGATGCAACCAATTCGCCGGTCGAAGAGAGGAGATGCTGTGCAAACTTTTTATCTAAACTGATCGGTTCTTCTATCTTTGTTGCCGTATAGACGGCGTAAAACATCTTCTCCAAATACTCTATAGCAAGAATCGCCGACGCACTCTTGAATAACGGCTTTTCATCAGTAGGCTGAGGTGTATAGTGAAACAGCTTAAAAAACCGGATATAGGGGTAAAGTACAACTTCTTTGAGGTAATACACCGGTTTAATTTGATCTTCCAATTGTGCAAAAGTTTCCGCTGGAATATGTTCAATATACGCTTCGATCCTGTCGTTTACCAGATCCCGCACCTTCTCCTTTACACCGGTTTTCGCGTAAATATCTTCCATCTCCTCATTTGAGACAAGCTGAAACAAATCTTTCTTCGGCTCAGGCAGACTCCGCTCGAGAAGTCCAACCAGTGCGTTTTCAAAACTGTTAGTATCACTCCATATTTTCCTGTAGAGAGGAATAAGCGGGTTAACCAGAACAAACAGGGAGAAGAACTCCTGGGCGGTTTTCGGGCTCAAGTTTCTCGTTTCAAAACCGGTCAAACCGGGATTTCTCTTTTGAATCGAGTTTTTGAGCGAACTCATCTTCAACTCTAAGAAAATGTCCTTTTTGTTTTTTCCTGTTACGATCGACCTGATCCAGAGGAGGAAGCGCGTAAAAAAGGAAGCGTTCTGCATATCGTGCTCTATCAGAATCTCCCGTTCCTCATCATTCATATTTTTGGGGTAGATACTGTTATCACTCGAGTCACTTAGGTTTATGCTGCGGTTTATTTTATCGAGAAGCTCCTTTCTTTCACGTTCAGAAAGACTGCGGGACAATTCTCTCAGCACTGGACGGCTATTCACTACCGTTCTCCTTTCCCATCTTTCTTACCATTATAACCCTTCCCGTCTTCATTTCAACAGATACTTTTTTATCTACGGCAACGTTGCTGATACCCATATCTCCCCTTCTCCAGGTAAGTCCGTCCAAATTCCATTTCAGTCCTGTAGATGTCATCGTGCAAGGATTACATCCCAAAGGGAAGAAAGAAATTATCTCCCCTTCTTTTACTTCCGTCTCCATTGTATCAAAAATAGCAATAACCTGGTAGGAGTGATTTAACCATTTATGAGGAGGATTTTTTCGTTCAAAAAGAGTAAGAATCCCGATGAGATGATCCAAACGGCCTCCCCCGCCCCCTATAATCGTAATCTGCTGTGCTCCCAGCTGTTGTAAGGTACGAATTCCTATTTCTGTATCGGTTTCATCTTTTTCTTCGGGATAGACCTTGATAATGTCCGGCGGAAATTGTTCGAGCAGCTTTTTATTCTCGAGTGAGTCCATGTCTCCGACAATATAATCGACATGTATCGTATTGTTTACCGCGTATTCCAATCCTGAATCTGCTGCAATAATTATATCTGCTCTATCAATCTCATGCTTTACGAGTTTGAATTCAGGACTTTTCCCGCCGATCAGCACAATACCTTTCACTCATATGCTCCTGTCAATAATTTTAGCGACCACAAGGAAATAGTAGTTTCTCGCAAATTAACCGATTTTTCCAAGAAGCACAAGCCGCAAACGATACGTACCGCTCGTTAAAATTTCCTAAAGTGATTTTTTAGGATTCCGATAACCAAATAGAGAATGTAATTCTAAACGGACATGGATGTCCGTACAACAAATCAAGGAGGATTGTATGGTTATAAATCACAATCTAAGTGCTCTGTTCGCCCACCGAGAGTTAAAATTCAACAACATGTCTCTGGACAATAACATCGAAAAATTGTCATCCGGAGAACGGATCAACAGAGCGGGTGACGATGCATCAGGTCTTGCCGTCTCAGAGAAGATGCGTGCCCAAATCAGAGGCCTGCAAAGAGCCGAACGGAACGCTGAAGACGGTATTTCATTCATTCAGACTACCGAAGGATATCTGCAGGAAACACAGGACATTCTTCACAGGATGAGAGAACTCGCCGTCCAGTCTTCGAACGGTATCTACACCTCCGAAGACAGAATGCAGATCCAGGTGGAAATCTCCCAGCTCGTGGACGAGGTCAACCGTATTGCATCACACGCCCAGTTCAACGGGCTCAACATGCTTACCGGAAGATTCGCCGGCGAAACCGGTGAGAACACCATTACAGGAAGTCTCTGGTTCCACATCGGTGCAAATATGGACCAGCGCGAACGTGTATACGTGGGTACCATGACTGCTCAAGGACTCGGGATTCAAGGTGCGAACGGCCTCCCCCACTCAGCCACCTTTATCTCCATTTCAACACCGGACAACGCGAATATAGCTATCGGCTCCATCGATACCGCATTGAGAAAAGTCAATAAACAGCGGGCGGATCTCGGAGCGTATCAGAACCGGTTCGAACACGCGATGAAAGGCCTTGCAGTCGGTGCGGAGAACCTGCAGGCTGCCGAATCGAGAATTCGGGACACAGACATGGCCCGAGAAATGGTCCAGTATGTTAAAAATCAGATCTTAGTCCAGAGCTCTACAGCAATGCTCGCTCAGGCCAATCAGAAATCGCAATCGGTTATGCAGCTCTTCCAGTAGAGAGATAACCGTAAGATTAGAACGAAAGATTGAAACGAAATCATTTCAGGCTGCTCGCTTTCGAGCAGCCTTTTTTATAGGTTTACAACCTGACTGTTGACACCACCTGCATGTTTCGTCTTAACTTTTATCTGTGAGAATACCGCGAACAGTCAAAGAGGTTGGGTCCCGCTTCATAAAAAACGGGTACCAATGTTATCTCGTCGGAGGTGCCATCCGGAATATGGTGGCTAATCTGCCGGTAACGGACTACGACCTGGCCACAGACGCGAAACCTGAACAGGTAATGCGTCTCTTTAAACGGGTCATTCCGACAGGCATTAAACACGGTACTGTCACCGTATTGTATAAAACTTCTCAATTCGAAGTGACGACTTTCCGCGTTGAAGGCGAATACAGCGATTCACGACGTCCGGATTCTGTATCCTACACCCCTTCCATCTACGAGGATCTCAAACGGAGGGATTTTACAGTCAATTCTCTCGCCCTCGATCTCGAAGGAGGGGAATTGATTGATCCGCATGAGGGCCGTAAAGATCTCGGAAGAAAAATTATCAGAGCAATCGGCAACCCGAATGAGCGGTTTTCAGAGGACGCGCTGAGGATGCTCCGAGCGTGCCGATTTGCCGCAGAACTCGATTTTACTATCGATGAACAGACGCTTGACGGGATCAAGAAGAACTGCAAAGAAATCAAAAAAGTATCGGCGGAACGTATTAGGGACGAATTGATAAAGGTGCTCCTCTCCGAGCGGCCCTCACGGGGGATCGAAATAATGGAAAAGACGGGGCTTCTTTTATGTATTATGCCCGAACTGCAGGCGTGCAAAGGGGTTGAACAGAAAGGGTTTCACCGCTATGACGTGTATTACCACTCACTCGCTGCATGTGATATGAGTGAACCGATATTAGAGATCAGGCTAGCGGCCCTTCTCCACGATATCGGAAAACCGAAATCCTTAGATTATGATGAGAGCGGGGTACGCACTTTCTACCGCCATGAAGAGTATTCAGAACAGATGGCAGGAAACATATTAAACAGGCTCCGTTTTCCCAAAAAAGTAGAACAGGAAGTACGTCTTCTCATCAAACACCATATGTTCAGCTACAACCCGGATTGGTCCGATTCAGCGGTGCGCAGGCTTATATCACGGGTTGGAAGAGAAAATCTGGAAAATCTCTTTAAATTGCGCCGTGCCGATCAACGAGGAATAACCGGCTCCTCCGCTTCGAACCCTCAGCTCGAAGAGTTGTCGCAGCGTGTCGATGAAGTATTGGCCCGGGATAACGCTTTTACGGTTAAAGACCTGGCAGTAAACGGTAATGAGCTTAGCGATGAAGCAGGGATACCCCGAGGACCGGAGATGGGTACCGTTCTTCAGTTCTTACTCGAGACGGTACTCGACGACCCGTCCTTAAATGAGAAGGAGAGGCTTCTTGAGATTGCAGAGAATTTTTATCGAGAGCATGTAGAAGACCCCACTTAAGGGGATTTCTTATTCATCAGCTCTTTATATGCAATACCGGCCGCATTTTGTTCCGCAACTTTTTTGTTTTTCCCCTCACCGGGTCCGAAACGCATCGAGTTTATCTGGACTTCTATCCAAAAAGTTTTATCATGATCGGGTCCGGTCCGCTTGACCAGATTGTACTTCGGATATGTTTTGTAGCGTTTTTGAACGAGTTCCTGGAGCAGAGTTTTATAGTCCTTCTTGTGCTTGTTCTCTAGGACTTTATTTATCTCAGGGATGAGATACTTTAAAGTAAACTGTTTTGATGCTTTGAACCCGGAGTCGAGATAATATGCCCCGATAATCGCTTCCATAGCATCAGCTAAGATTGCTTTTTTGTTTCTGCCCCCTGAATACTCTTCTCCTTTCCCGATAAGAATGAAGTTATCAACTTTTAATGACTTTGCGATAATTTCGAGACTGTCTTCACTGACTACAAAAGATTTAATCCGGGCTAAATCCCCCTCCGCCTTATCAGGAAGTATCTTGAAAAGATATTCACTTACGACTAGTCCGAGTACACTGTCGCCTAAGAACTCCAGTTTTTCGTTGTTATCGATATTTTCGGTATTTTCATTCGCGAATGAGCGGTGACAAAAAGCAAGGTTCAGAAAATCGAGTTTTCTGAACCTTATGCCTGCATGCTTTTCGAAAAGATGTAATTCTCTGCGTCTTTCATCATCCACGGGTGGTGGAGCTACGGTTGTGCGTAGATTTTTGAGTTTTTTTGACGAAAACACAGTTCAACTTTTCTGTATTACATTTGTGATTTGATATAGTCGAGAGCGTCTCCAACTGTCTCAAACTCGTTTGCTTTTTCATCAGGAATGCTGATCCCCAATTCTTCTTCGATTGCGTATACGAGTTCGTACGTATCGAGACTGTCCGCTCCCAAGTCCTGGCGGAAAGAGGATTCCATTGTAATCTTGTCCTCCTCGATCTCCAGTTTTTCGGCAATCAACTTTTTCATTTTTTCGAAAAGATCATCCATTATAATCCCTCCTAGTCTTGTTTATGATATCTCTTCTACTTCGAGAATTTGTTTTCCTCTATAGAAACCGCATTTCGGGCATACTCTATGAGGAAGGACTTTATTGCCACATGTATTACACTCCACGAGATGGGGAGCGTGCAGCTTCATATTAACGGATTTTCGCCGTCTTGACCTTGCTTTCGATGTTTTATTTTTGGGTACTGCCATAGTACATCACCTCATTTCCAATTCTGTTTCAGCTTACTTGACTGTCACGGTAGAGTACTTAACCTAACCTATTGTAATTGTAATGTCAAGAAGTTAGGTTATTGTTAAACTCATCCATTTTAGCTTCGAGGGCCTGCTCAACCGCGTACGGCACCATTTCTGAGACGTCCCCGCCGAGCTGTACAAGCTCTTTTATCGCTGATGAGCGGAGAACAAAATATTTCGGGTCCGTCGGCATAATAAGCGTTTCGATATTCTTGTTCAACCCCCTATTGATCATAGAAAGCTCGAACTCATGTCCGAAATCCGCTATAGCACGCACACCCCGCAGCAGCACTTTTGCGCCCACTGTTTCGGCAAAATCAACAATCAGTTTGTCCCAAAGATGTACCTTGACGGTCTCATATTCTTTTACGATTTCACACATCAGGTTATATCTTGTTTCCGGGTCAAAAAAATAGCTTTTATGAACATTGACTGCAATAACAACGTGCAGTTCGTCAAAGATATTAACTGCACGTTCAATGATATTGAGATGGCCGTTTGTACAGGGATCAAATGAACCCGGATATATAGCTTTTAACATACACCGACATTACCTTAAAATTTGCTATAAAGTCAACAAATGGTTATAAATAGTTTTTGACAAAAAAATGATAAAACTATAGACTATATTCAAATGAATAAACTATTAATTGTATTGTTTTCAATACTCTGTACTGTTTGTCTTATTGGATGCACTACAGCGGAACCTGAACCGCAGGAGCAGGAAAAACCTGTTCAAGAGGAACAGCCGGAAAAAACCGAAGAGCAGCCTGTAGAAGAACCACAAGAAACCGAAGAACCGGAAAAAGAACCCGAACCAGAACAGAAACCGGAAGAGGAAGAGGTGCTTCCTGAAGTCGAAGAGAAGAGCGAAGACGAGTATCAGGTAAGCGAAGAGGTATACAAACAAACTTTTGACGATGTGGAGTCACTAATAAAAGAGCTCAATGAGATCATCAAACGAAAAGATTATTCGACATGGCTTACGTACCTCACCAGGGAATACCGTGAAAAATACTCTAATCCCGAGGTTTTAGAAGAAGTCTCTAACCAGCCGACGCTCCAAAAGTACGATATAAAACTCAATTCTTTGAAAGATTACTTTATCTACGTTGTAGCACCGAGCAGGGCCAATGCAAAATTGGATGATCTCGTATTTGAAGATGAGAATCATGTTAAAGCGATTATGGAAATAAAAGGTAATCGTGTTATACTATATTTATTAGAGAAAGTGAGCGGGCAATGGAAAATTGCACCAAAAGAAGAAATTTGACTGAAAGTTTTTATAACGGGGTGAGAAGATGAAAAAGGTCGGTATTATTTTTTTTGCAACTCTATTTGTAGTCTTCAGTGCACATTACCTGATCGCACAAGATAACGGCGTCGATGAGACCGCTGAAAGGACTATCGAAGAGCTGTATCTTCAGAACGCTGAAATGAGTGTTATCCGGCAGCAAGCAGTTACAGTTGATCGGGAAATGAAACTTCTTGCCTTAGATAACATGGAACAGCTTATCGAAGAGGGAAAAGTAACCGAGGATTCTGCCGATGCACTGTATCTGCTCGATTATTTAGCTATGGAGGGAATAGCGAGAGAAGTACGCGTAAACGGCCGGCTCATAAACTATTTCCCGGAAGTACGGCGCAGATCGGCTAATCTTTTAGGAAAAGTAGGCGGAGAAACCGCGAAGAACACTCTCCTCGATGTAATCGATAATGACAATGAACCGATGGTTCTTGCAGAAGCGGCTTATGCCCTCGGTGAAATCGGTATAAACAATGATGATCAGGTAGCACTCGTACTCGCGGATATGATTACCCAGCAATCAGTTGTTGCTCCGGATGATAATCTCGCGTTTGCTGTATTGCTTGCATTCGAGAAAATCGCTGAAGCGAACGACGGACTCAATAATCCGGATGTGTTCAATGCCATCATCCAGATTGCTCAGGGCAACTACATCCGAGAAGTGCGCAGAAAAGCTCTCGATGTAATGAACAAGATGAGAAGCTACTCTCAGTAGCGGTTTTTACTCATACTCCTCTAAGAGTGTCTGCAGCCAGGCAAGTTCCGCCTCGATATGCAGTACCATCTTTTTTACCAGGTTTCTCCTGATTTTGTCACTTTTGAGAGTAAGATATTTAAGTTGCCGTTTATACCTGGCATGCAGTTTCAGCAATAGTTCTCTTTGCTTAGCGATTATTTCTCGAAACTCTGTCGAATTATCTTCGTTTTGAAATAGAACGAGAAGACTGAACTCATCTTTGACCGTTATGTGCGGCTTTTTCGGGGTTTTATTCCACCAATCATCAAAATACCCCCTGCCTTTGTCGGTTATCGTGTATACGTTTTTATCGATTGCTTTTTTACCGGATTCTTTTCGTTTTACGACAAAACCGCCGTCTTCAAGCCGCTTCAAAGTGGGATACAATTGGCCGTATGAAATGGGCCACACCTCACCTAGACTGATTTCGAACTTTTGTTTGATTTCATAACCGTAGTGTGGACTGTTTTTCAATAGACCGAGCACCGCAAATTTAAGAGACATCGCAGTTTTGCTCAGTTTGTTTTAGCATGATTGTAAAGCCGTTACTGCACCTAGAGCAGGCTCTTACTGATGTCCTTTCTCCATTCCAAAACATTATCCTGCGCTTCTACTTGAATACGCTTACGTATAAAAAAATGCTTTGAATCGCTGCCCGGCTTTTGTCGAACAATACCGAAACTGCCCCCGCCTAAATAACATATCTTTTCATTATTGCCTAATGTTTCCTGGTCGGTCAGCTTTTTTAGGATACAGTCAAAATGTACAGGGGAGTTGTCTTTCTCGCCGGCTATTGCAGTAGTCAAATTCCTTATAGCTTTTCCGCAAATCGTACAGACTGGAAGCTGAAGACGATTTTCTTTGTCTTTTTCCTTTTCCTGGTTTTCCTGGAATTGTTTTTTGCTGGAGTGTCGGTTGTGGTGTTTTTTACGGTGATTTCCGGCCATATTATTCCTCTTTCATATCAAAGATCTCTTTAGTCAATACCTGGGCGATACGCTGTATGGCGTGGGTTATGTAGGTATCGTCTTCGATCTTTTTTTTCAAATCAGCCAATTTTTTCGGGTCAGATTTCTTAGCTATTCTTACCATACAGCACCACTCTCCGTAAATACATTATACAGGTGTTTTGCCATGTTTTTATGCCCATGAAGAAACACAACATCGTAGCGGACCGCGTAATTCGAGTATTCTCTGTGTTCGCTTAAAAAAACTCTAGAAGTCGCGATAATCCGCCTCCGTTTTTCCGGTCCGATGACATAAGCTAGGTCATCCATTTGATATACCTGCCAGCTCTTTACTTCTATAAAAACAATACTATCTCCATCGATTGCTATGATATCAACTTCTCCGCTTCTGCTGCGGTAATTTTTGGCAATAATTGTGTATCCCTCTTTTTCGAGAAGCGCTACTGTCCTCTGTTCTCCTGCTGTTCCTTTTTTTCGGGTGTTCACTCTATTGTTCGTTTTGTTCTCCAATTTCTTGAGGGTTTATTGCCCGTGTAATGAATAAACTCTTCTCTTCGAGCAGATCTACAACAATATCATCCGCAACACATTTGTGTCCGTTCGAATCGACGATGAGCTTCAGCGACGGCCGCAGCGGAGCATCACTGTGAGTACTAATTACCCTCCCGATGCTCGCGTCATTGAGAAGTACGATGCTTCCGATCGGGTAAATCCCCATCGTCTTGATAAACACTTTAAGAATTTCACTGTCGAAACGTCTCGAATTGTCATTCAGGAGCTGCCTCATCGCCTTGTACCCTATCATCGAGTTTCGGTAGGGGCGGACACTCACCATTGCTTCGAAAGCATCTGCTACGGAGAGAATCCGCGAAGAGAGCATAATGTCTTTTCCTGCAACTCGTTTCGGGTACCCTTTTCCGTCCCACCGCTCATGGTGCTGAACAGCAATAAGACCTACCTCTTCCGGGTATTTGAACTGTTTGGTGATAATTCTGTACGAGTGGACCGTATGGGTGCGCATCACTTTCATTTCGTTTTCAGTGAGCTTGCCGTTTTTGTTGAGGATTGCATCCGGGACTTTCATCATACCGATGTCGTGGAGAAGAGCAGCAATGGCGAGGTGGATGATTTTATGGCTAACCAGTTTAAGCTGATGCGCTACAGCAACAGAAAGGACCATGCAGTTGACTGAACTTCTAGCCAATTCGGTTTTACCTTTACCTCGAAGTATAATAAAACTGATTATTTCATCTTTCTTGTCCCGAATTTCTTTTACGGCCCTATTAACGATCTCATCGATTTGGCTGTTTTCAACGGGTTCATCATTCTTTACTTTCGTAAAGATAACATCGAGTTTAGAAACCATATCCTGATAGAACTCTAAGAGCTCGCTATCCGCCTGGGCCCCCAGAATTTCATCAATGATTCCCCCGTTCTGTTCCTGTTCCTTAGTTTTGTTTACAGCTTCTTTTATCACATCACCATCGGTCTCGACCTCATCTACCCGCCATTTTACAAGCCGGTCTATATCTTTCTGTTTTAAAGGAACATTCGGCGGGACAAGAAGACTGTCGCCTTCAATGTAGACAGGTTCAGAAAACTTCATCCCTTCTTTTAAGTCACTAACGTTAAATGTTTTCATGTGTCTTTGTATCCATAGTTTGTTAATCTATTTTCTGTTTTATACACGAATGCAAGTATTTCTGCCATTATGGAATAGAACTTTTCCGGAATCAATTCCCCGATTTCCAGTTCAATGAGCCTATCGGTAAGTTCCGCCTGTTCTGTGATTGTAATACCGTTTACCTGTGCAATCTCTATCAATTTCTCCGCTAATGCACCTTTGCCTTTTGCAATAAGTATTGGAGCGGGTAAATCTTCATGATATGTAATCGCAGCAGCTTTTTTCATTTAGTTATACCACTATTTACACGATTGTATCGATATTCTTATACCTCATTTCGGTTTTTGAGGAAAAACCATCATACACACTGCATTCTCTTATAGTATCGACGATTTTTACTCCTAGTTTTCGAAGTTTTTCAGAAAATCCGCTTAGATTTTTGTTTCCTTCATTCCGAAGCTCTTCCGGGCTGCTGAAAATCCGGCAATCAAAACTGTCATCCTGTTTTTTGAACTGAAAATCCCACGTACCGGCATCCGTTAAAAACGTTACCAGGATAATTTCCGGTGTTGATTCCCCCGGTACGGTTTTTATCCGGATTGTACCGGTAATCGTACACTCTTCAATGGATAACGCAACGGGAATGATTACCCAATTGTCGTGGGACCCGCGGAGATGATTGAATAAGAGGATACCGGAGTCCTTCGCCCCGGCCGGGTAAAAGAGGCTGTTTTTGAGCGTTTCCTGAATTGTCGTACTAGAGACAGCCCTGTTTTTTTTGTGACCATCAGTATCATATTGGCCTTCGTCATCTTTTTTCTCTTGTTCTCTTTTTTTCTGCCTCTCTTTTTCCCGTTTCTCATGGTCCGGCTGCGGGAAATAGGGGAGAACGGTGTCGAGAAACTTTGAAGGATTTTCGAGGCCTTTGTCCGCGAAGAGCACGAGTAGGCGGGCTATATGGTTCTCTTCGGTACCGTACTGTTTTAACTGCTTGTACAGCCTGGAGATCAATTCCGGTTGAAGAGGCATTCCGCTTCGCTGCAGCGCCTCGACGACTGCCTGAGAGATCCCATCAATGGGTATGCCTGCCTGTGATAGCAGCCCTGATATGGCTTTTGAGAGTGCAGCCCTTGCATCCGTGCTCCCGTGGAGTACCCGCAACCGCAACGTTTTACCGCTCCAAAATGCCCGGGCGGTAACTGCATTTTCTTCCTGAAGGGGGATTTCGCTTATTACCGGTAGCAATTTACCTTTTAGACTAATCTGCCATGAGTTTCCGGAGAGATGTTTTATTACTTTTACTGATACGGTATCACCTGTTTTTATCTGCTGCTTGACCCCTGCCAGTCCTCGGATACCTTCAATATTTTTTATTACCAACATAACGGTTAGTGGTGGATACAGCCAAAAACAGGATGTGAGTTAATCAGCCGGTCAGGTTGCTTTTTCCTTTTTTTTCTTACTGCGGATGAGTTCCGCAACTTTCGCCGCTTTCCCTACTCTATTTCGTATGTAGTAAAGTTTCGCTCTTCTGACCCTACCATGCCTGACCACTTCTATCTTGACAATTCTCGGTGAATGGAGCGGAAAAATTCTCTCTACCCCCACACCATAAGAGAGTTTTCGTACCGTGAATGTTTTCCGTGTTCCACTGTTCTTTTTTGCTATACACAATCCTTCAAAAATCTGGACACGTTCAGTGGCCCCTTCGATGATATTGAAGTGCACGCGTACTGTATCTCCAACTCGAAAATTTTCCCGAGATTCTTTAACCTGTTCCGCCTCAATCGTTTTTATCAGGTCCATTGTTTTCTCCTCTATTTCTTAGTAAACTTCTCACTTCTTCAGTCAGTCTCTCTTCCCTCAAGAGTTCCGGCCTGAGCATTTCCGTTTTTTCCACACTCTTTAAAAGCCGCCAGCGCCGTATTTCCTCATGATGGCCGGAGAGTAATACCTCTGGGACCCGCATCCCCTGAAACTCAACAGGACGGGTATAATGTGGATACTCCAGTAACCCGTCTGCAAAACTCTCTTCCAAAAGGGACTCTCCGCTAATTACTCCATCCACCAGCCGATACACCGCGTCAATTATGACCATTGCGGCAATCTCTCCGGATGAAAGGATATAGTCTCCGATGCTGATTTCATCGGTTACATATTCATCGATAATACGCTGATCAATACCCTCGTACCTTCCGCAGATGAACACCAGATTCTCTTCTCGGGCCAACGTTCGGGCATATTCCTGGTCAAACAGCCTTCCCGCCGGAGTGACATAAATCGTTTTTTTTATCCGAGCGGAAACAGAATCCAGAGCTCCTGCCAGCGGTTCCGGCTTGAGCACCATTCCTGCACCCCCGCCGTACGGGCTGTCATCGCACGTTTTATGTTTATCATACGCAAAATCCCGAATATTTACAACATTGCAGCCGACCAATCCCCGTTCAACCGCCTTTGCCATGATCGAACTGTTCAAATACCCTGTCAGAATTTCCGGGAACAGGGTGAGAACATCGATATTCATTCCAATATCCAGTCGACTTTCAGTTCTATCGTTTTTTTCTCTATATCCACCTCTCCGATAAACTGCTCGATAAAAGGAACCAGAGAAACAGTTCCGTCATTCTTTTTGATCTCCAGCAAATCCGCCGCGTTGCCGGCAAAAATTGATTCTACCGTTCCGCAAACCTGCCCGGCCCATATAACTCTGCAGTGATGAACATCCGCGTAATAAAACTCATCCTGCATGAGCGGGGCCGCGTAAATCCGCGGTACCCACAACTCCCAATCCCTGTAAGACTTTGCTTCTTCCGGTGTATCCACACCTTCAAGTTTCATAATGAGATATTTTCCGGTGATCTCTACCGCTTCTACATTCTTCCTGATCTGCCTGCCGGCCTTTTTCAGCTGTACGGTTCGAAGTTTTTGGATATGTTCATATTCACCGGAGAGGGTTTTTATTTTCAGATATCCATTGACTCCGAATGAGGTTACAACATTTCCTATTGCCAATTCCTGTGCAGGCAACGTTCGTCCCCCGTAGTATTTAATCCAGGATTTCCAGCACTACCCTCTTTCCGGTCTTCGTAGCTGCCGCGCTGAGCAGCGTGCGGATGGCTTTTGCAATCCGTCCGTGTTTTCCTATTACCTTGCCGATATCAGCCTGAGATACTTTCAGCTCCAGTATCGTCGATTTTTCTCCTTCGATCAGATTAACAACAACGCCATCAGGATCATCAACAAGAGATCTAGCGATGAATTCAACCATTTCCTTTTCCACAGCAAACTCCTTGTAGTAAGCTTTGATGGTCTTGTTTAGAGATAGAAATTGATTTTGTTGAGTAGTTTTCGTACCGTGTCCGAGGGTCTTGCACCCTTATCGATCCATTCACGGACCCGATCTTCTTTGATGTTGATTTGCTGGTCCTCGACCTCGATCGGGTGATAAAATCCCACTTCTTCAAGTGTTCTGCCGTCTCGCGGCGCACGTGAATCGATAACAACAACTCTATAGTATGGTCTTTTTTTTGTACCGAACCGTTTGAGCCGTATTTTTACACTCACTCGAGCCTCCTTGTCCTTATTGAGTATTTGAGTATTCTCATCCACCAAGCTGGGAGAGCATTTGAGCCTGGTATTTCTTATTTTTCATTGCTTTTTTCATCATCAGCCGGGTCTTTTCGAATTTCTTCAGCAGCCGATTCACTTCGAATACAGAAGTACCGCTCCCCTTTGCAATTCTTTTTCTTCTCGAAGGGCCGATTATTCTGTGGTTCTGCCGTTCGTTTTTCGTCATTGACAGAATAATTGCCTCTTCGTGTTTCATTTCATCTTCGTTTATGTCATCCTCACTGATTTTCCCCTGCATCCCCGGGATCATCTTTAGGAGGTTTTCCATACTGCCCATCTTCTTTACCCGCTTGAACTGGTCCAAATAATCTTCGAGGGTAAAAGTGGCTGAAGCCATCTTCTTTTGGAGGGCTTCGGCCTCATCGGCTTCGATCGTCTCTTGGGCCTTCTCGACTAAAGAGACAACATCACCCATACCCAGAATTCGGGAGGCGATCCGGTCCGGGTGAAACACTTCCAAGTCGGTTACATTCTCCCCGACACCGATAAGCTTAATCGGTTTACCGGTTACCGTTTTAAGGGAAAGTGCCGCCCCGCCACGGGTATCGGAATCGAACTTGCTGAGGATAACCCCGGTCAAGCCGATTTCACTATCAAAGCTCTTAGCAATATCTACAGCGTGCTGCCCGGTCATTGCGTCCGCGACGAGCAGGGTTTCGTCCGGATCCGAGACCTTTTTGATCTCTTCGAGCTGATTCATCATCTGCTCGTCGATATGGAGACGTCCTGTCGTATCAATAACCACCGTATCGAACTGGTTTTTGGACGCGTAGGAAAGCCCCCGTTTTACGAGCGGTACAGGATCGTCCGTCTTTTCGGCATACACTTCTATGCCGATCTTGTCTCCGAGCACCTTTAACTGCTCTACTGCAGCGGGCCGGACCAGGTCAGCCGCAATCAGGAGGGGTTTTCTCCCCTCTTTCTGCAGTTTGAGAGCAAGTTTTGCCGCGGTTGTGGTCTTACCGGAGCCCTGCAGGCCGAGAAGGACGATCTTCGTCTGGGTATCAGGACCTTTCAAATGGAGGTCCTGCTTGGCCTCCCCTAAAAACTGGACCATCCGGTCATACACAATTTTAATAAACTGCTGGTCCGGAGAAACAGACGATATCACTTTCGTGCCGGAGGCATCTTCTATGGTCCGATTGATAAACCTCCGTACCACCCGCACATTGACATCCGCTTCGAGCAGTGCAAGTTTAATCTCTTCGACCGCGTCCTGAATGTTTTTTTCGGTTATGTGCGATTTACCAGATATTTGCCTGACAACATCACTTAATTTTTTTGAAATTCCCTCTAGCATATATCTCTTTACTCTGTTTCCGCTGTTCCTGCTGTTTCACACGTTCGATGTGCACAATTTATAACGTTAAAAGTAGTTATTGTCAACAACTCAGCGGATATGAAGAAAATGTCTATCCAAATACTCTTTTCTCTCCTCTGCCGTAATCCAATACTCACTGGCAGGAAAGTTCTCGATTATTTTAGTATAATAATTTATAGCTTGTTTGACATCCTGTATAGAGGATTTTTTTTCGTACATACGGCCTAAGGTGAAATAGGCCAGATCGACAGACCGGGAGCGGGGATATCTATCGATATACTCCTCGAGAAGCGTTATTGCGGTATTGTTGAGCTCGTTCTCTTCAGCAAAAAGGGCTGCTTCGAGGAGCTGCCTTTCGATCGGGACGTTTTCTATAGAGAGAAAATCCTCGATATGTGAGTGGAACAGTGTCTCGTCCCCTATCGCAATAGCGACAGAGATGGTTCCCGCTACTGCTTTGTCTCTATATTCCCCTTCCGTTTCCATATTTTGATTCCAGAACCGGAGCGCATCATTATACTTGTCGAAAGTAAGGGAGAGTGAGGCTATCCGGTCCGCTATTTCAGGGCTTGTTTCAGGGTCTCCGGGCACGTATTGGTTTTTATACTCTTCGAGAGCTTCCGCGTATCGTTCATTTTCATAGAGGCGGTGTGCAACCGAATAGTCCGCTTTCTCCGTTTCGCCCGGTTTGTAGAGAGAATTGTCCGGTCCCGTGCTAATGTAGCGGGAGAACTCCTCTTTGCTCACTACTTCGATGCCGACTTGTTTTATCAGGGTTTCTGCTGTGCTGCTCTTCTGCAGCTGGAAGGCGAGCTCATAGCTGTTTTTGCGGTCGACTTGAAAGAGGAAATCAGTACTGTTCGGGGAACTCTCTCGGGTGAGGAAGGTTATCCCTTCTTTTCGTTCTTTCTCGCCTAGAAAAATCCATCCCTCCCCTTTGAGCGTTACGGTAACACTGTCGCCGAGTACTGCGTAGACCTGGTCTTTTTCGAGTTCGGTGGTCGCGGGCTGGACCGAGGCTGTTCTGGGTTGCTCGGCCGGCGCTGTTTCTGTGGCGGGGGGCGGTTCCGGCGTCGGCTCCGGGGGTGGTTCGCGGTTTGGTTCCGGGGGTGATTGTGGGGCCGGTTGCGTGGTTGAATTTGGAGCTGGTTGCGAAGCGTTCTCTGTGGATGATCCGCGGTCTGGGGCCGGTTCCCGGGAGGATTCCGGGGGTGGTTCGCGTGGCGGTTCCGGTACCACCTCCCGCGATGGGCCGGTCTCCTCGGGCAACGCGGGAGGTCCTGCCGATACAGTCTTCGGAGACTCCTCCGGCGGTTCTTCGATCGTGAGTTTTTCCTGCGTTTGTTCTTCCTGCGTTTGTTCTTCCTGCGTTTGTTCTTCCTGC
>CAZKZZ010000037.1:20766-26118 GCA_964557375.1 uncultured Spirochaetales bacterium
TTTTTCCTGCGTTTGTTCTTCCTGCGTTTGTTCTTCCTGCGTTTGTTCTTCCTGCAGAATATGAGATACCGGTTTATTGGCCTGGGAAAGGGGTGCGGTCAATTCACGATGGATATCCCGCTGTCTTGTCAAAAAATCGTACGATTTGTCATCCCCATCATCCTGCCCATTGAGATGAAATACAGCAGCTGTCAACAGTACGATTATACAGAGAAATGGGTTCGATCTGTAACGGTTACTGCTCTGCATTACTGAAGATTGTCTCGAGTTTTTCTCGGTTTATCCGTTCTAAATGCTGCAAGAGGAGCTCTTCGGGTTCGACCCAAAAAAACTCGACCTGCTCCCTAGACCACTGCTTAAATTGTGGACGATAGGGATACCAGCGTTCTTCCCACACATTACGGAACTCTTCCGGAAAAATGAGTTCGGTAATATCAACTTCGGATTCAATAGGCAAGTCTCTTCCGGCCGGTTCTCCCTCTTCACTGTTCATTCGCGGAACCAGCATGACCAGTAGAGTTATAATGACAGCTACTAGAGAGCCTAGCACTACGACGAGTAGGAAAATTTTTATCTCCTGCCGGCTAAACAACCTCATCTATCAGCTTCTCTCGTTCCTCATCTATCCGTACTGCGATAACCTTCGATACACCCGCTTCAGACATGGTAACTCCGAGCAGGGTACGGGCAGCAGCAATGGTCCGCTTGTTATGGGTGATGATAACAAACTGCGAATTTGTACCGAATTCTAACAAAAGATTGACAAATCTGCCAACGTTTTCTTCGTCGAGGGCAGCATCGATTTCATCTAATATACAAAACGGGGAAGGCCGCACCATATACACCGCGAACAGGAGAGCAACGGCGGTAAGAGAACGTTCTCCTCCCGAGAGGAGAGATATGTTTTCGAGCTTTTTTCCCGGCGGCTGGGCGAGAATGTCTACTCCGGAAGCGAGTACATCTTGTTCATCTAAAAGACGCACTTCCGCCCTCCCCCCTCCGAAAAGACGGCGAAACATCGTGTGAAAGTTCTTCTTAATTTTTTCGTATGTCTCGAGAAACAGCTGGGTAGATTCAACCCGGATTTCTTTCGTTACGCGGCGCAGGTCTTCCCGGGCTTTTCGTAAATCTTCTAGTTGATTGGTGAGAAACTCGTACCGCTCCTTTACTTCTGCAAACTCTTCCGGTGCCATCAGGTTGATATGGCCGAGATTGCGGATATCGTCCTTTACTGAACCAAGCTTGGAGCGCAATTCGGAGAGTGAATCTCTTATTTCAAACATCCGTGATTCGAATTCGAGCAGCTCCCGGGAGTGGTTCTCTCTGAAGTTTTCGTGAATATTCCGGATTTCGGTGCCGAGAGAAGAAAGATCGATCTGCAGTTTTTCGATATCGGTCTGCAGTTTTTCCGTTTCCGCCATCTTCGCTTTGAGTCTTTTTTCCTCTTTGACAAGCTCCTCGTTCTTTTCGGAGATGTTCTTTTCGAGCTCAGTTAGTTCAGCTCGTAATGTTTTCTCCTCTTCTACCAGCTCTTCCTTTTTTTGGGTCAGTGCAGTAATCTGCTCTTCGATACTTATGAGCCTTCGTGTTCCGGCCTCGATCTCTTTTCGGTTTGCTTCGAGGAGCTGTTCCTGTTCTTTGATCTCATCAGTGAGAGCTGTGATAGATTCTTTGACATTGTTATACTGGGTTTTGTTCTGTACCTCGTTTAGCCGGAGCTCTTCGAGCGTTTTTCGGTATTCCCCGATCTTGGAGCCGAGTTTTTTGTTGTCTTCTCTGTTTTTTGCAATACTTTCCCGATGATTTATAATATTCTTTCGAATCGCCTCGATTTTATCGTCTATCTCCCGTTTTTTCGTAATTATTCCTTCCGGCGCCAAGAACTCATCGAGAAAAGTCGGAATATTCTGTTTGAAGTTATCGAAACTCTCATCGAGCTGTTTGATGCTTTCCGAGGTGTACTGCAGGGTCTCTATGCCGCCGGCCCAGATGTCTTTGAGATCTTTCGGGGCCATCTCTTCGAACAGTGATACATCTTTCAGTCGGTTCAACTTACCTTCTAATGAGATTGCCAACGATTTAAGAAGCTGGTCGATGTTTTCCTCCGCTTCCTTTCGTTTACTGTGAGAATAGCCGCTCTCCTTGAGCCGTTCGTCGAGTTGGGTCACGATATCGTCGGTAAGTGCCCTCAGTTCATCCTGTTTCTCGAGCTGTTCTTCTTCGAGTTCAGCTATAGCAGTTTCTCTTCTTGCCGTATCGGCTTCATTCTCATCAATACGGTTTTCCGCGTAGGTGATAGATTGAAGAAACTCTTCAATATTCTCCCGGATCTCTTTTAAACGGGATTCAATATCAGTTAAATTTTTCTCTTTTGTACTTATTTGGTTCTTTACAGCTGAAATCTTTTGCTGAATGGCTTCCTGTCTCGACTTGTTGGATGCGATTTGCCGTTCGATTTCGTTGTGCTGTTCCCTCAATAACACAATCTGGTTTTCTTTGTTTCCTATTTCGAGTTCGATTCCGTACACCTTTCGATGGGCTTCGTTGAGGCGGTGTTCCATAGAGTTTACAGAATCGAGGCTGCTTTCCATGGTATCGTTCAGTTCGGTTATACTTTTTTTGAGCTCCTCTCGCTCTGCAGCCCGTTTATCGAGCTGGGCCTGCTTTTTGTCCTGCTTTTCGAGAAGATCTCTCAGTTTGAGCAGATTGCTGTCCAATTCTAGCTCGAATAACCGTTCTTTTTGCTTTCTGTACTGCTCCGTTTTCTCAGCCTGTACTTTTAGAGTGTCGAAGGACCGCTTTACCTCAGTTCGAATATTCTCGACCTGTACCATATTCTCTTCGGTCCTCTCCAGTTTCCGTTCGGCTTCCGCCCCTTTGACCTTATATTTTGTAATACCGGCTGCTTCCTCGAAAATAATACGGCGGTCCTCCGGTTTATTGGACAAAACCTGGTCGATTTTTCCCTGCTCCATGATGGAATAGGCTGTTTTTCCGATACCGGTGTCAAAAAACAGCTCCCGAAGCTCTTTTAATCTTACCGGTGCATTATTAATAAAGTAACTGCTCTCCCCTGAGCGGTATAATCTCCGCTTTATCGAGACTTCGGGGAGGTCTAAGGGGAGAATCTCTTTTTCATTCGAGAGAACGAGGGTGATCTCCGCGACGTTCAGTTTTTTCCGGTTTTCGGTGCCGTTAAAGATGACGTCTTCCATCCGTTCCGCGCGGAGTGTCTTCGTCGACTGCTCCCCGAGCACCCATTTTACGGCATCTACGACATTACTCTTCCCGCAGCCGTTCGGCCCCACAAGGGCGGAGATGTTATCACCAAACTCGATTATACTTCTATCAGCAAAGGATTTAAATCCGAAAAGCTCAACACGTTTTAAAAACAATTTTGCTCCTAGCGTTTGTACTATATCACCTTATAATAATTGTCTCAATTCATAAAATACGCTACCATTTTACAGTATGAAACTGGTTTGCGGAGTCGATGAAGCCGGCCGCGGCCCCCTTGCAGGACCGGTTACAGCGGCGGCAGTCATTCTTCCCGAAGACTTTCCCCGTGATATATTGGGTGATTCAAAACAACTTACACCTCTGAAGCGTGAATCCGCATCCAAGATTATTAGGTGCAGTGCTGTCTCATACTGCATCGGGTGGTGCTGGCCCGGAGAAATAGACCTGCTCAATATCCACGTCGCAACACTGCTGGCAATGCAGCGGGCGGTGGAGGGGCTGTCCGTACAACCCGAGAATGTACTGGTTGACGGTAAGTTCATACCCGAACTGACGGTCCCGGCGGAAGCGATCATAAAGGGGGACACCTTTGTTCCGGAAATCCAGGCCGCCTCAATACTGGCGAAGACGGTCAGAGACAGATGGATGGTCCGCTATTCCTGGATCGAACCTGATTACCTTTTTGAACAACACAAGGGATATCCGACAAAACTCCATCGTCAACGGTGTCGTACCTACGGACTCTCACCGATACACCGAAAGAGTTTTCACTTTGATTAATTACCCTGATCTTTTTTTAAGAACGCAACCGCTTTATTAAATTCCTCTAAAAACAGGTCGAGGTCCTCGTTGAAAACGATTATTGAATGCCTCTCGAACCCTGTATCCCCATGTTTTTTACTTTCCACAACATTGAGAAACAGATCACCGTGCCTGTTTTCCTTAACGTTGAAGAAATAGGTCCTTTTCCCTGATGTAGCTTTTGAGGTAAATACCTCTCCCCGAATTCCCATATAATCCTTCCTCTCGCAAAGAATTGTGCAGAGATAAGGCTCTTTCAAAATTAAGACTAATTTTGAAAGAGCTACCTTAATGTTAAGTGAAGTTTTTGGTAATTTATTGCTATATAAAAGATAATTTATATTTAAGACCAAAAACTTCAAGGCTTCATGCAAAAATAACCGATTTTTGCATGAAGCACATCGGACAGTATTTTAGTTTTTGCCCGACAGCGTAACTATAACACCAAAAAGCGGATGAGCACAATCCTCTTTTTTCCTTGACATACCGGGGTGATATTGTTATATATTATTAAAAATTGCGCCTGTGGTATAATGGTTATTACCTCAGCCTTCCAAGCTGAAGATGCCGGTTCGATTCCGGTCGGGCGCTTAGAAATAACCCCTTAATATGTATATATTTAAGCCGTTAGCCTCCAGGTCGACGGCTTTTTTTGTGTGAGCCGGTTTTATTAGGTAGATAGTCTTTCCGCTCACCGTATGTTCAGCATATTTATTTTTATACGTTAGACACTGATAGCGTCGCTTCCATTATCCTTTCCTTTATACAAAATCCATACGTTTAATTTGAATTCTAAATGAAAGTTGCTATAATTTAGAATTGGTTGAGGGAAAATCCATTTTAGTATCCTATAATTTATAATGGTAATAAACATCAGCATAAGAGACCTTGAATCACATCTCTGGGAAGCGGCAAATATTTTAAGAGGTCCAGTCGATGCCTCCGATTTTAAGACTTATATCTTCCCTTTACTCTTTTTTAAGCGTCTTTCGGATGTATATGATGAGGAATATAAAAATGCACTCCAAGAATCCGGTGGCGATGTAGAGTTTGCCGAGTTCCCGGAAAACCACCGCTTCCTGATTCCAAACGGCTGTCATTGGAAAGATATCAGAACGAAAAGTGAAAATATTGGCCATACATTACAGAAAGCCATGCGATGTATTGAACAGGCAAACCCTGACACATTGCATGGTATTTTTGGCGATGCTCAGTGGACAAACAAAGACCGTCTCTCAGATGCCCTTCTAAAGGATTTAATCGAACATTTCTCATCCCTTACCTTGGATAATAAGCACTGTAAGGCAGATA
>CAZKZZ010000038.1:0-25824 GCA_964557375.1 uncultured Spirochaetales bacterium
CGTATGTACTCAAGTGGTGGTCTCCGGTTTTTATGGGCCTGCTCCGCTATGACCGGTACTGGGTCCGCGGGGGTCTTCTCAAACATTTTTTGGACGGTACGTTTTCTACCAAGAGCGCCTGGCTGTGGGAGCCGTACGCTGATGAGACGGACAATTACGGAAAAGGGACCCCCGCTCCCACAATCAAAGAGATGCTCATCCCCTTGGCCCGTAAAAACAAACAGGGCGCTTTTCACGTAATCGGTGACCGAACCGTAAGCGAGTTCCTCGACGCGTATGAGCAGGTCCTCGAACGGTATCCCGGCCTCGAGACGCTCCGGACCCGGCTCGAACATGTTCAGCTGATCCGTTCGGAAGACATCCGAAGAGCTGCCGAACTCGGGGTGCTGATCGCCTCTCAGCCGCCTGCGATGACCACGCCGGAGAAAGACCGTAACCTCTTAGGCGAAAAGCGGCTTCAGAAAGCGTACCCGTACCGCCTGCTCCTCGACTCTGGGGCTCATCTCTCCTTCGGCTCCGACATCCCGGGTGAATCGTTTTGCAGCCCCTTGAGAGCAATGCACCTGGCCGTAAACCGGGAAACCGCCGCTAACAGCATAACCGCGGAGGAGGCACTCCGCTGCTACACTACCGGGAGCGCCTACGCCGAGTTTGCCGAAGATGAGAAAGGTGTCCTGAAACCGGGGATGCTCGCCGACTTTGTCGTTTTGAGTGAGGACCCGACAACAGTGCCGCCCGAACGGATAAAAGAGATTACTGTCACGAAGACTGTTACAGGCGGGAACGTGGTCTATACCAGTACACTTTGACGCTTTGACGATACGCATTGACCGCAGCACTATTTCAACTTATAATAAAGGATTATTGACAGGTCTGGGAGGGGAACCATGCCGGAACAATTAATCGTAAAAAATTTAGACTTTATCAAGATACTGCCGTACTGGGCACAGGAACTGTCCTACAAATACTGCTCCAAGACGGCCAACCTCTATATTCTAAACGGGAACATCCGCGATTTTCTTCCCCACAAGCTCTACCAGGGGGAGTTCGTGTTCGTCCGTATTCAGGAGTACATCTCCGAGGTGCTGTTCGGAAACCGGGACATCATCGCGTTCTACGACCGCTCATCCGGAGTCAATTTCTGCACGCCGGAGATGCAGCGTGAGTACCTGAACACCATGAGCAGCCACTTCGAAGAGATCGAACCGGCGGATTTTATCTCGACCGACCCGCTCAAATCGTTTTTCTATCTCGAGAAATATTTTCTCTTCAACATCCCCAAAAAGCAGCGGATCGTTCTCATCCTCGACTACGCGGAGACCATTGTGCCGAACACCGACATCTCCAAGCTCGGCGAAGAAGACCGGTACTGTCTGGTCACTCTAAACCGCTGGTCCCATGATCCTATATTTACCCAGGGTGATGTCTCGATCATCCTCCTGACCGAAAACCTCTCCGATATAAGCCCCCGTCTGGTGGGCTCGCCGAGTACGGTAAAGGTGGACATACCGTTTCCCGACGAAAAGGTACGGGAGAGTTTTCTCGCCTTTCTGGAGCGGCAGGATTCTCTACTTCTCGAATCGAGACTCAATCCTACCCGGATGGCATCGATTACCAGCGGGCTGAATCTGGTAAATCTCAACCAGCTCGCAGCCGAATCGTACGAGGAGGACAAACCGATCTCCCTCGAATATCTTCGGCAGAAGAAGAAAGAAATTATCGAAAAAGAGGCCGGCGGACTGCTGGAGTTTATCGACACCGAACATGACCTCTCCTACATTTCCGGCCACGACTTCGTTAAAAAACGGTTCAAATCGGCGGCCCGGGCCATCAAACAGGGACGGCTCGATGTACTACCCATGGGATATCTTTTATCCGGTGCAGTCGGGACCGGTAAATCATTTATGGTGACCGCGTTTGCAGGAGAGATCGGCATCCCCATCGTGAAGTTCCGCAACTTCCGCTCCAAATGGCAGGGTGTAACGGAAGCGAATCTCGAGAAGGTGCTCAATATTCTCAAAGCGCTTGCTCCGGTCGGGGTGATGATCGATGAGGCTGACGCTTTTTTAGGAGACCGCAATCAGGAGGGAGATTCAGGGACGAGTAACCGCATTTTCGCAACTATTGCTTCATTCATGGGAAACACCGAATACCGGGGAAAGATCATCTGGTTTCTTATCACATGCCGTCCCGACCTGCTCCCCATCGACTTGAAACGGCAGGGACGGGCGGAAGAACACCTTGCACTCTTCTACCCCGAGACGAACGAGGAGCGGGAAGACCTTTTTGAAACACTCGTAAAAAAACTGAAAGTAAAGATACAGAAGTTCCCGGTAACAGATCTCCTCAAAAAGCACAGGTTCGATTTCTCCGGGGCGGACCTCGAGTCGATCCTCATCAGGGCGAAATTCAATGCTGCCATGCGTAACCACGTCATCATCACCAGAGAAGACTTAGAAGAGACCATCCAGGATTTCGTCCCTCCGACCTATCCCCACGAAATCGAACTGCAGAACCTGGTTGCCGTTCTCGAGTGCACCAGCAGAGAGATGGTGCCGAAGAAGTTTCAGAACCTCGACCGGGGAAAACTGATTGCTGAAATCAGGGAATTGAAGATGCTGTTAGGAGAACATGATTGACCAAGGAGATTGTGATAAGGAGCTTGTGAATGGAAATAAAACGTGATCTGTTTGGAAAAACCAAAGACGGCCGGGAAGTGCACGCGTTCACACTGTCCCGGGGAGACGATCTTTCGGTGACCGTTATCAGTTACGGGGCCACCCTCCAATCGGTCCGGATGAAGGACAGGCAGGGACACATGCAGGAGCTGACTCTCGGGTTCGACACCCTCGACGGTTTTTTAGGAGAACACCCGTTTTTCGGCTCGACCGTGGGAAGGGTCGCCAACAGAATCGCCAACGGAGCGTTTACCCTCGAGGGGAAGAGCTACACGTTAGCAAAGAACAACGGGAACAATCACCTCCACGGAGGCATCGAAGGGTTCAATCGGAAGGTGTGGGACAGTGAGCAGGTAGAAGAAAATGACAAGATAGGAGTACATTTTTCCTACACCAGCCCCGACGGAGAAGAAGGATACCCTGGAGCACTCCAGGCGCGCGCGAGTTATTTCCTCTCCTCCGACGGGACGCTGACCCTGGAGTACAAGGCTGAAACCGACAAAGCGACACCGGTCAATCTTACCAACCATGTATACTGGAACTTAGAAGGGACCGAGAGTGAGACGGTACGAGATCATCTCTTGACAATCGAATCTGACTACATTCTTCCGGTAGACGCACAGCTGATACCAACCGGAGAACAGATGCCGGTGGCTTCGACACCATACGACTTTACCGAAGAAAAAAAGGTCGATACAGCATTGCATTCTCTCGGAGGGATCGACCACTGCTACGTTGTACGGGGCGAGGTGGGAACGCTCCGGCCGGCGGCGGTACTCCGGTCGGAACGCACCGGAATCGCACTCCGGCTCAAAACAACGAAACCGGGCATGCAGCTCTATACCGGGAATTTTCTCGAGGGGACTGCGGGGCGAAACAACCGGGTCTATGCAAAACATAACGGCATCTGTTTGGAGACCGAGCATTTTCCCGACGCTGTTAACCGGGAGCAGTTTCCATCCATGGTCCTGCACCCGGGCGAAGAGTATCATCACACTACTACGATCTCTTTTTATCAGGAATAGAAATGAACGACAAACACAAATCCCAAACGCCCGACCGGTCGAACCGGGACGCGGCAATGTCTAACCCTACCCCGGGGAGCGGGCCTGATAGGTTGTCCGGGAGTGTCTCCACCTCCGGACTTCTTCTCCGTGCGGCGGCAGGCGGGATTCTCATGGGATTGGCAAACCTCGTTCCGGGGATTAGCGGTGGGACGATGCTCTTAGCTGTGGGAATCTACACCTACTTCATAAGCGGGATAGCTGAGATAACCCGGTTCAGGTTTCGGGACCGGTCCGTCGCTGTTCTGGGAGTGGTCATCGTTGCAGCAGCAGCGGGTATTCTGCTCCTTGCGGGGCCCATCAAAACCCTCGTTGTCTCTCACCGCTGGATTATGTACAGCCTTTTTATCGGCCTTACCGTGGGGGGTGCTCCCATCGTGTGGAGGATGATCTTCTCACCGGACCGTTCTGTATGGATCGGGGCGGTCTGCGGGTTTATCGGAATGGCGGTACTGGCCTGGTTCCAGCAGCAGGGTATCGGGACCGGCACTTCGGGTGAGGGGGCCTGGATCATGCTCCTTATTGCCGGTATCGCCGGTGCGAGTGCGATGATCCTGCCCGGTATAAGCGGGGGGTATCTTCTGTTGGTGTTGGGACAGTATGTCCCGATCCTCTCGGCGGTAGACCTTTTCAAACAGGGCTTAAGCAGTTTCGATGTGCCTCTCCTCCTCGATGTGGGTGTACGGGTTATCATCCCGGTGGGGATCGGTATTGTTGCCGGCGTCGTTATCGTAAGCAATCTGCTCAAATACCTGTTAAAAAGGCACCGCAACGGTACACTCGGTGTACTGCTGGGGTTATTAATCGGTGCGGTCGTAGGTCTCTGGCCGTTTCAGGAGGAGACGGGTTTTTTCGCCCCCTCGGCGGGACAAATTGTTGCCGCAATCGGCCTGGTTGCGGCAGGGTTGGGTGTTACTTTTGCCGTTTCTAAAATCGGGAGTTCCGGAACATGAACGAACAGCCTGTGTATTCACCCTCAGGAGACACTTTTTGAAACAACTTCAATTGGAAGGCAATCTCAACAAAGATCAGCTCGACGCTGTAAAGGCTACGGAAGGTCCGCTTCTCATCATAGCCGGTGCCGGGTCCGGGAAAACAAGGACCATCATCTACCGCATAGCGTACATGCTCGAAAAAGGGATACCGCAGTCTTCTTTTTTGGCACTCACGTTCACCAACAAGGCGGCGCGGGAGATGGCACAGCGGATCCACGCGCTGGCCGGCAAAAAGCTCAATAAACTGACCGTTTCGACGTTTCACGCTTTCGGTGTGAAAATTCTCCGCTCTACGATCCGTCACCTCGGGTATAACGAGAAGTTCAGTATCTACGACCAGAGTGATAAAGGGGCCCTTATCAAAGAGGTTGCCCGTGAACTCTCTATGGAGAACGATAAAATCGATATAAACGGAATAGGGTCCCTCATTTCGGGAATAAAGACAGGACGGCAGAGATGGGACAGGTCCAACGAGTTTTACCGGGATTTCTACGCCGAATACCAGTCGCACCTGAAAGCGTATAACGCAGTAGACTTCGACGACCTCATCGTTCTGCCTATCGAGATATTTACCCGCTTTCCGGAAATCCTCGAATCTTTTCAGGACCGATACCGCTACATCTTAGTCGATGAGTTTCAGGACACTTCTTTCGTTCAATACCAGCTGCTGCGCCTTTTGGGCAGTAATTCAAAAAATGTGTGTGTGGTCGGTGATGACGATCAGTCGATTTATTCATGGAGGGGTGCAAATTACGAGAACCTTATCAGGTTCGAACAGGATTTTCCCGGACTCAAAGAAATCAAACTGGAACAGAATTACCGCTCAACAGCGACGATCCTCACTGCGGCAAACGGACTCATTGCCAACAATAAAGCGAGAAAATTAAAAAAGCTCTGGACAGGGACTGGAGGGGGCAAGCCTGTAGAACTGTTTTTCCCCGCCGACGAACAAAAGGAAGCACTCTTTATTGCCAATCAGATAAAAACGGTTACACTCCGTGAAAAGTTCAGCTACCATCAATTCGGGGTACTCGTACGCACGAACAGTTTGACCAGAACAATCGAGGAGGCTTTTCTAGCGGAAAACATACCGTACAGGGTCTCAGGCGGGACCAGTTTTTTTCAGCGTAAAGAGGTCAAAGATATTATAGCGTATATGAAAGTCCTTGCTAATCCTGAAGACGACATCAATCTGCTCCGCATTATCAATACTCCGCGCAGGGGCTTGGGGAAAAAAACCCTGTTTACCATGCGGGATATTGCCGAAAAAAAGCAGTGCTCGATTTATACGGCCCTCTCCGCCATCGCTTACGCGGAGGACGCTCCCGTCTCCGAGAGAGTAAAAACAGGCATCACAGAGTTTTTGAGCCTTTTGAGTTATTACCGGGAGAAACTGTTCTCAAAAGAGAAAATGTGGAAAACCGTCGAGTCCCTGGTACAAGCAGTCGGCTACTGGGGGTGGCTCATTCAGGAGTATCAGCACAATGATAAGATCGCCACGTTTAAATACCGAAACATCACCCTCTTTATCGACATGCTCAAGAATTGGGAATTGGACCCGGACAATGAAAACCCCACCCTCTTTGCTTATCTGAACAGAATAACGCTTATTACCAAGGATGAAGCGGACGATGAAGAGCAGAAAGGTAAGGTAAATCTTATGACTATTCACGCTGCAAAAGGTCTCGAGTTCGACATCGTGTTCGTGGCAGGAGTAGAAGACGGCATCATCCCCCATGCCCGCGCCCTCGATGAAAATGCGGCTAACATCGAAGAAGAACGCCGTTTGTTCTATGTAGCACTGACGAGAGCGAAGCAGCACCTCTTTCTTACCTCGAGTACGAGAAGAAAATATATGAACCGAATGGTCGAATGCACGCCGTCACCTTTTCTCGAGGAAATTCCGCAGGAGTTGATGGAAACTCATACTGATTCGGACCCGGTAGAAGCGGACGAAGCTCTGGATTATTTTGCCGCTATGAAGGCGAAATTCAAATAGCAGGGTAGCTGTGACAAAAAAAATAATTTGTTTTGCAATTAATAGAATAATGTTTTACTATTGCTACTGGAGGATGTTATGGCACAAATACTTTTTATACTTGCTGCAGTATTTGTCGGCGGAATCGTTGTTTTTACCATTATTTCCCACTATTCGGTATCAAGAATAGTGAAATACTTCATTCTTCTCCTGATGGCGCTCTATTCCGTTGTCGTACTGGTTCTCTCTATCATTTTTGTCGCTGCTTCCCAGGCAGATCAGGTCTTTTTGATATCTGTCGCGATCTGGGGCGGGTTGGTCGGTTTCTGGGTCAAAACCCCTCTAAAGATATTGAAGGATTAGGGACCCGGACTAACAATCAGCCGGCAGTTTTACAAATCGACTCACCCCACCCTACCTCGGGGTACATAACTGACACACAGCCAGCTTTTTCGTGTTGACACGCCCGAATAAAGACGGCTACAGTCTCAAAGCGAAAAAAAACATCATTGAAGATACAATCATTGGAGATGCTATGCAGGAAACACATTCGATAAGCCCGGAGGGGGAGCAATTTCCACTCCCTAAACTGGAAGAGTATGCCGAAGAGTTCAGTCGGTTACAGAAGAGAGTAGAAGAAGAACGCGGCAAAGGCAGAGAAATCGTTGTTGTCATGGGGGTAGGTTTTGTCGGAGCAGTTATGGCTGCAATCGTCGCGGACACCGAGAACGGCCGCGGGGAGCCGGCAAAATTCGTAATCGGGATGCAGCGTCCGAGCACGCGCAGCTTCTGGAAAATACCGCTTCTCAACAGGGGTGTCTCTCCGGTAAAAGCGGAAGATCCTGAAGTAGACCCGCTTATTGCGCGCTGTGTGCTGGAGAAAAAAACCCTTATCGCAACCTACACCTACGAAGTCCTCTCCTTAGCGGATGTGGTCGTAGTCGATGTACAATGCGACTACGTAAAAGAATCGTTAGGGGATGTGCGGACCGGCGAAACCGATATGGCCGCCTTGGAAAACTCCTTGGCCGTTATTGCGGAACACATTCCTCCGGAAGCACTCGTTCTCATCGAAACCACCGTCGCACCCGGCACGACAGAACAGGTCGCCTATCCGATTATGAAAAAAATCTTTAAAAAACGGGGCATTACATCCGACCCCCTTCTCGCGCACAGTTATGAACGGGTCATGCCGGGGAGAAACTACGTCTCGAGCATCAGAGATTTTTGGCGGGTATGCAGCGGCATCAATGAACAGGCAAAGCAAAAGGTAGTAAAATTTCTCAATGAAGTGCTCAATACCGACGAGTATCCCCTTACCATCATGGACCGTCCTATAGAGTCCGAAACTGCGAAAATAATCGAAAACAGCTACCGGGCCACTATCCTCGCCTTTCTCGATGAATGGAGCCTCTTTTCGGAGCGAAACGGCGTAGATCTCATTAAAGTAATCGAGGCCATAAAAAAGAGACCGACACACGACAATATGATTTTTCCCGGACCCGGAATCGGCGGATACTGCCTGCCTAAAGACGGGGGATTGGGGATGTGGGCGTACAAGCACATCCTCGGCTTCGAAGATGATATATTCAAAATTACCCCGCAGGCAATCGATATCAATGATACCCGCGGTCTCCATGCAGCCCAGCTCACCCGGGACGCCCTCCGCAACATGGGTCTTCCCATTGCCGCGGCTGATATCCTCGTATTAGGTGCAGCCTATCGGGAGGATGTAGGAGATACCCGTTACAGCGGATCGGAGATTATCATTAGAAAATTGGCTGAAATGGGTGCGGAAATCAAAGTGCACGATCCCTATGTCGACCACTGGTGGGAGTTCGAAAACCAGGACAACTACCCGGCCTCCTCCCACAGTAAGGCCCGTTTTTTCCGAAACCAGGAAAAACTGAAAGAAATACGTGTAGAAAAAGATTTGAAACATGCATTAGCGGACACGGAAGCAGTCGTTCTCGCTGTCCGGCACGAAGCGTATCTCGATCTCGACCCGGATACGGTTGTAAAAGATATCGGAGGACCTGCTGCAATAATCGACTGTTTCGGAATGTTAAGCGACCGTCAGATCAAACGTTACTTTGAACTCGGTTGTGAGGTTAAAGGATTAGGCCGCGGTCATATTCAGCGCATCAAGGAAGAGGTCCGCAGGAAACGGTAATCTCACTCCCGCTGAATAAGGTTCATTTAATCATAAGATCGTTGACGATGTTGAAGTTGTCTCCAGCATGATGGTTTACGATCTGCATCACCTTATTTTTATCCGATTCTCTCTCTACGGCTCCGGTGATGTGAATGAACTTACGCCTGGGTAAAAACCCCTTTGTTTCCACCTGGATGTTGATTCCGTTAGCATGAATGGAAGAGTCATCATCAACATCCCGCCTGATGGTGTTAATTACATCCGACATAGTTACTCCTCCGGATTTTTAATTATACTGAATTCTAATCTTAATATGGAGAAGGAGCAAGCAATATTTTTTTAAATTTTTTTATCCCAGATTTGCACTACCCATCGCCTCTGCTATGGGGTAACGGGCGGCCCGCCGGGCCGGCAGCAACCCGCCGAGCACCGCAGTAACGGTTCCCACACCGATTCCGAAGACAAAATCGTACCATCTGAAATCAGCTGTAAACCGGTTTCCAAACGGAATCGGCATATCCGCCGGTACATACTTTGCAAAATCGAATCCAACGGTCCCGATATAGAGAGCTATCGCTCCCCCGAGTATAAAGGCGGCAATTGAGGCGATAACCGCAACGGCAAAACTCTCCAGAATAAACATCCGAAAAAGTGCGCGCTTTTTCATCCCAATAGCCCGTAAAGTTCCGATCTCTCGGACCCGTTCATGCACGGACATGGACATTGAGTTTAGAATTCCCAGTAGTATTAACAAGTATATGATAATGAGCATTATGATAAACCCATTCATATCTGCCTTTACGGCAGAAACCAGGGTCTGAGCAAACTTCTGCCAAGTGAAAGCCGCTACTTTTTCGTTTTCGACAGCGCGTTCTACGAAAGGAAGCACATCCTCGGGTGCGTACCCCTCCTCGAGTTTGACCACCACTTTAGTCACTTCATTTTCCATACTCAACAAAAATCGGGCGGTTTCGAGATCCATAAAAACGATATGGTTATCGGCAGCAGGATATCCGAGCTCGTAGAGGCCGACCACGGGTGCATCGATAAAGTTCTCGACCCCATACCTGTCGCGAGCGGTTATAAAAATCGTGTCCCCCGTCTCTATTTCCAGTTTTTCCGCCGCGGGCGCCCCGATAAGGACCCCTTCCTGTTCGGTGAGATAAGAGCCCTCGACAATATGTTCGGAAATAACGGTCACCTCCTGTTCGTGCCGGGGATGAATGGCCCTTCCCATCATCCGAAGAGAATCTCTGCCGTTACTCAATTTCATGGTAAAATTGATTCTTCCCGTGGCGGCCTTTATACGGTTTATCGTTTCGAGCTCTTCTCGAAGTGTAGCATAGTTGCCGACATTGAGGTCGAGCGGGAGCCTTCGTGATTCATCAATGTAGCGATCGTGGACGAGCTGGATATGGCCGGTTTCCGCGTTGATGATTCCGTCGTAGAGAACGGTGAAATACCCCCGGATCCATCCGGTGGCGATAAACATAATCGAAATGCCCACCGTCAAGGCGATGATGTTTAGAATACTTCTTCTTCTGTTTCTAAAAACATTGCGTATTGCTATTATTAACAGTTCCATACCGCATCCTTTCATTTGCTGTTGAGCGCTGTTATCAGTTTCATTCTCAGCGCCGTAAGTGCCGCGTAAAGAGATCCGGCTAAGGCGATGAGAATACCAGAGCCGGTATTGATAAGAGCACTCTTCAGTGAGAAGTGGAAATAATACACACTGCTCGAGGTCATAAACTCCGACACTTCTCCCATATCGAGTCCATGGATTTGAAAATATAAAACGATCGGCACCCCCACCGCGATTCCGAGCAAACTGCCTGCAGCCCCCTGTATAAATCCTTCACTCATGATCAAACTGAACAGCTGCCGTTTTTTAAGTCCGATCGCCCGCATTGTCCCGAACTCTCCGAGACGTTCGAACACGTTCATCAGGATGGCATTCGTAATGACCGTCGCAGAAACGATGATGATAAGAACATTGATGATGACCATGATCACATCAAAGAGCCTGATAAAAACGATCATACTGCCGTGGATCTCCTTCCACGTTCGCGCTTCTATGTTGTTTGATTCGAGAAGAGGAGCAATATCCTCAAGAAATTGTTCGATTCTATTGTGGTCTGTAATCGTTATTCTCAATTCCGTGGTACTATTTTCTACATAGAGAAGCTCCTCGGCGTTGGAATGACTCATATAAAAAGCCCTCTCATCGATTTCTTTGGACCCGGTATCGAAGACGGCAGTAACCGGATATTGGATGTAGTATGGACTTCCCGCACTGTCTTCCACGAGTACAATCAATCCCTCCCCGTAGGAGACGTCGAGAAGATCCGCAATCTCATTCGATATTGCGGCCCCCTTTCCATCGGGAAGCCATTCCCCCTCTATAATGCTTTGACGAATGCGGGAGAAGAAGGAAGTATTCGCTTCTACCCCGACCCCCTCTATATGGAGATCTTTTTCACCGCTGGTAAGGAGTGCGCCGAAATGGATCATTTTCTCCGCTGCCGTGACCTCTCCGTGCTGTTTCAGCTTTTTAAGAATCTCGTCCGGGTCTTCGATTAGATAATCCAGAGAATATGGATTGAGCCTGTCTTCCCAACCTTCGCGGTGGAGCTGAGCATGTCCGCCCTCCTGCAGGAGGTGTTCAAAAAAATTATTGCGCATACCTTCGAGCATCCCGCTTACGAACTGCATTACCAGAACGGAGACCAGTACCGCAAAGAGGATAAGGATGGTACGTTTAGGATGCTTCAATAGATTGAGAAACGATAACTTTAGAAAAATCATCGTGCCTGCCCCGCTTCGATTGAATCGACGGCCCCGTCTCTGAGCCGGACCACTCGCTTAGCGTACTGCATGATATCAGGGTCATGGGTCGAGAAGACAAAGGTAACGTTTTGTTCCCGATTGAGCCGAACCATCTCCTCGAGTATGGCCCCTCCGGTCTCAGAGTCCAGGTTGGCGGTTGGTTCATCCGCTATAATTATTTCAGGATCATTGGCCAGTGCTCTGGCAATTGCAACCCGCTGCCGCTGTCCGCCGGAAAGCTCATCCGGTTTGTGGGTTGAAAACTCCGTGAGTCCTACAATCTCCACGATTTCTTCTACCCGTTTCCGCCGCTGCTGCTTCGGCGCCTTTTTCAAAATGAGGGGAAACTCAATGTTCTCGAATACTGAGAGCACCGGGATGAGATTGAAACTTTGAAAGATAAAACCCATCTTGTTGAGCCTTTTCTCCGCTTCTTCATCATCGCCGAGTTCAGCGATATTTTGGTCATGAAGCAGAACGGTCCCTTCGGTAGGGCGGTCGATACACCCGATAATATTGAGGAGGGTCGTTTTCCCGCACCCGGAGGGACCGACTACGGACAGAAAATCCCCTTTCTCCACGGTAAATGAAACTCCGCGTAAGGCATGTATTGTTGTTTTACCGAGCCGGTAATCTTTTTTGACGTTTTCAAGTGTTACGACGGACACATCGTGCCTCCTTGTTTTCTTTAAAAATGTACTCGCACCCCTGAACTGACCGAAACATCTTCGGCATAACTGCCGAACTCAGATTCATCCTCATCACCGGTAAGCCAGAGCGATTTTACATAAAAATCGATTCCCGGAAGAAAGAGGGCGGTAAGCTCTCCGTTAAACGCGGTACTCGAATCGAGCAGGTTTACGAGAACACCTGCATTGACCGAAAAACGGTTTGTCCAGACAAAATCGATCGAGCAGGTAAGATACTGTTTTCCGATAAGAAGCCCCGGCGTGGTATCGAGTTCCGCAATAGCCATAGCCGAAGGAGTACGGAGTAAATCGATATACAGCTCGGTTTCATCTTTGGTATATCCCCACTCCCTGTATCCGTATTCGATGATGGGAGTAATAGTAAGATCATTTAGATAGAAACTGCGTTCCAGTGCCGCTTCCACGGCCCAATACGGCTCTCCCCTTTCCGGGGTGTCCGCTGTAATGAGCTCGTTATCATCCTCTTCCGGATAGTCGACCCGGTTATAGAACTCGACTGCAATGTCAGTACTGATGATAAAATCCAAAAGCTGCACGGAAACACCGGCGCCGGGCCGTAATACATCCTCCCACTGGTAGACAAAACTGCCGAATATATCGAATGGGTCGATGAATGCGGACACATACCCCGCGTAGCGGAGCTCTTCGGCCAAATCGTCCTCTGCAGAGAAGAGGTCATCGAGCCGGAGTGCGGTGGTAATGCTCAAGTCCGCCACAGGAGTGAAGGTAATTGCCGTACCCATAAACCCCTCTTCGTCATCGACAAAATGGCTTCCGACCTCCAGTTCTGTCGGATGGAGTGCATCGGTGGGAGAAAACATATACCCGAAACCCCAGTTGATTCGCTGTTTGCCCAGTTCGAACACGAAGGGCCCTGCCGGTATACTGAAGTACGCCTCGTAGAGATGGTGGTTCAGTGCGGGCTTTTGATCAAGGGATAGAGAATGATGGGCGAAAAACTCCCCGGCATCGAGGGAGACCCGGTGGTTGGCATCGACTTCGAGAATACCGGTTACATCATGCTCCTGATCCGCGAGGTCTTCATCGTAGTGATGATAGGTCCCGCTGCCGGTAATTTCCCCGTAAAGGGTGTAATCGGCCGCTGAAAGGGTACCGGGAAGCACG
Source organism: uncultured Spirochaetales bacterium (assembly GCA_964557375.1). Taxonomy (GTDB): domain Bacteria; phylum Spirochaetota; class Spirochaetia; order SPDA01; family CAZJBZ01; genus CAZKZZ01. The sequence goes on from CAZKZZ010000038.1 coordinate 13,535, forward strand.
ATAATCCCACAAAGAACTACGGCCGCACAAGTCAAAAAAAATCTATTGTTCTGTTTCGTGATCCATTGTATAAAAAGCATAGGGAGCCTCTCTATCGGGTCAAGGCGTGCTGACTAAACATCCGGGCGGGGATTTCATCCCGCAGTTCCATTGTCTCGATTATCATCGTGGAATAAGCGCCCTTCTGCTCGAGAGATTCCATTCTAAACCGTGCCGGCCGCTCTCTGCCGGCAAGCTGCTTTATATCCGAGAGAGTCATCTGTTTGAAAAGAAGGCCGGATTTCGCGTAGTACTCTATCTCGAGGGGGATCAGGGTCTCTTTCTCCACCCACATTTTTATTTTCCCGTACGGTGCTTTGGGATGGTTGGCAGTACCGATAAGTACAAAACAGGGGGTCTCTCCGCCGTCGGGATGATTGATTGTCTCTTCCTCGCCATAAACCGTATCGTAATCGTCAGTGTATTGCGGGTCTCCCACATCGGAATTGGAAAAGATGCTGCCCTGAAACGATTCTTTCGGAGAAAGCCGGATTGCCCTGCGGGAGTTGGACCGGGGATTGAACATCCAGAGGTTCTCTTCTTTCTGAAGAAACCGCATCCCTTTTGAGCGTGCAGGCTCGATTACTTCGATATACGTACCCGTACCCCGTTCGTAATATGTTTCCATCACCATCGTTTTGTCCCGCTCACCCGGCTTTTCGGTGTGCAGGCTGACTTTGGAGTAATATCTCTCCGGTGCAATTACCCGCTCCGCCTTCTCGAGTAACTCTTCCGCACTCAGCTGTTGGGCCGGGAGCTGAAAAACTGCTATGCCGGCGAATAGTGCTGTAAAGAGTGCTGCCGTTATCACTGTTTTTTTCATAAATCGTTTCTCCTTTTCAGGTTGTTATCGTGTCATCGAGTAAATTCCCGAGAAAATTAATATATTCCTCGAACCTCGTCTTTCCGTATTCAGTCAAGTTGTATACGGTCTGCACAGCACTGCCGGCAATTTCCCGCTGTTTTTCAACATATCCGGAATTGATCAACTTCTCCAAATGGGTATATACAGCACCGTCACTCATTTCCAATTGCCGTTTTAGCTGATTAAAAGATGCCTTCTCTTCCTGATAGAGAATGGTCAAGATAGATAGACGTGTTTTCTCGAAGAAGATGTTGTCGAACTGTGTGTAGAGCTTACCCATCTCGTTCCTTTTCGATTAAACGGGAATGGACACCGGATACACCGAGCATCACGGCAATAAATAACCCTGCGAACAAAAACCCGAACGTATCCGATACCTGCAGGATAAGGAAGAGAACCCCTGCGGCAAATACTGCAGCCCCTTCAATGTAGAGAGTCGAATAGCTTACTTGGGCGTATAGAAAGAACGAAAGAGAAGCAAAAAGAAGAATAAATGCCGGGACGGGAAGTGACGGATCGAGAAGATAATAGAGAGCAACCAGTGATACAGCAATAATTGAAACACCGGTTAACATAAACTTGACAAACCGCTTCGTGAATAACGGTGAGTCATCTTTACTCATTTTTTTTACCCATGCAATCGTCTCGAAGATTCCGCCGGTAAAAATGATAGGGAGCCAAATGTGAAAATACGCCTGATGCATCGAAAGGTCGAGGGTCCTCGAGAGAGCAAAATTCAGCAGTGTCCCTGCCAAAACCAGTCCTGCCCATACCAGATATGCCCAAAACTCGAGCACCGGTTTTTCCGCGTTTTTATCGAGCAGTTTCTTTATATGGGTAAGATCGGCTAGGTACTGTTCGAGCTCCCGCGGCCTTCCGGTAAGATTGTTGTTTTCTTTCCTGCTTGCCATTACATCCCCCATTCTTAAGCTGCTTTACAATATAAAGCTACTTTGCATTACAAAGTTAATATACATAAAAAAGCACCGGCCGTCAAGACCGATGCCGTTATAGTTTCTAATAATGATGGCTCAGCAGTGATAATAGGTGTCGATATTAAGGTATTTTGTAAACGCCTCGTACAACGCATCCGCTGCACGGGAGAAAGTCACCGCCACATGATGTTCAAAACCGTGATTGCAGATAAACCGCACCAGGGTCTGGAGATTCGGTATTTCGAGAACACCGTAGCCGCCGAATGTTTTTATCGGATCGTCGGTAAACAACCCCTCACCCATATAGCTCAACAATCTGCCTTCCGTATCATCGGTGGTCAGCCTGGCAAAACTCATCTCCCCGGCCTTAATTCTCCCTACACATGTGCCGAAGGTGTTTTCCTGCCCCACAGAACCGGCGATGATCTCCTGATAATCCATGTGAACATCTTTGAAAACGTCTTTTGGGAGATTACTGCAGTGGAAAGCCACACATTTGTCCTGATCACTTCCGTAGTTGTTGTTCCAATCAAGGAGTGCGCTCGGATTTCCGGATGCGAGCTGCAGCGCGTACATTGAGAGCGCGCCGGTTACATCGACTTCACAGGCACTCGGGGACCCGGTATTGCTGAGCATACTCATCACTGTACACGGTACCACCCCGAAATACTCCTCTAAAGATGTCCAGCACTGGATCGCCGTTGCATCGAGGTCGTTTTCTTCGATAAATCTTCCGACAACCACACCGAGTTTGGCCATTTTCGCGAGGGCCGCCTCGGGGACATTGCCGGTGGGCACATAGTTCTTGATCTCCTCGAGTTTTTTCCGTACCGCACCGTCGCTGTCTGAAAGGGCCTCGATTTGGCCGTAGATCTCAGAGAGGTCGACTGTTTCGACCGTTATCCCGTAATCTGCAAGAATTTTTTCACTGTACCGGACTGTGTTGAATGCAGCCGGTCTTGCCCCGATGGCACCGATTCTCGGCTGCTTCATCCCCTTTACAATCCTGCAGACCCGGATAAAAAAATCGAGGTCCTCGCTGAACTGTTCACTGTCGAGTTCCGTGGTATGGTTTTTGGTCAACGTAAACGGTACGTTGTACTGCCGGAGATTGTTGCAGGTCGATATTTTCCCGCAGAAGGAATCTCTTCGCCTCGAAATATCAACACGTGAGATCTCGTCCGGAGTCGCCTGCACGAGAACGGGCACATCAAACTCGACCATCTTCATGGTATCGGCTATTCCCCGCTCTTCTCCGAAATTAGGGAGTGTAATTATGATCCCGTCAATTTTGTCTCTGTTTTTATTGAACAGTTTTGCACATTTTTTGGCATCTTCTAAGGTTACAACCGCACCCAGCTCGGTATCATCAGTACCCAAAAGGACTGCTTCGCAGTCATGTTTTTTCAAAACGGAGAGGATCTCTTCCCGTCCCTCCCGGACGAGAACATCCGGGAAAAACCCTCTGTTTCCAACTATTACACCAAAAGTTGCCCTCATGGTAGCCTCCTGTAAATAAAAAAGTTATTTTATGAATAACGGTGATACTACCATACCAACCTGAGGGCAACAAGTCTCCTCCGGCTAAGGTAGTAAATTGCCTGCATTGCACTTGGGAAATCTATATTGATGAGATATACTAAGAAAAGAAAATGAGAAAACACCTGATCATATTTTTAGTACTTATAGTGATTCTCGCAGCAGGGGTGGGCGCCCTTCCTGACGACTACAGGCAGTTTCAGGAAGTAGAAGAGCTGTTTGCCAATCAGAACTATATAGAAGCAAATCAGCAGTTTGGCTACTTTCTTGTCGAATATCCGGACTCTGAATATGTGCCCCTCGCCTCATATCACAAGGCCATTTCTCTCTACAAAATCGACTTTGTAGAAACTGCTCTGGAGCGGTTCACCTTTATTGAAAAACGGTATCGAAATGCATCCTTTGCGCCTGCAGTTTCTTACTGGAAGGGCCTGTGCGGTTTTACCCTCGGAGACTACCGGAATGCCGTCACGGAGTTCGAAGAGTACAGGCAAAAAACGATAGAGAGTCAGTATACAGAAGAATCCTTTTTTTACACAATCCGCGCCCATGCGCGAATGCGGCAGTATCAAGAGGCGGAGCAGGTACTGACCCGTTTTCTAGAAGAACAGCCGCAATCCGATTTGGGGATAAAAGCTGCTCTTCATTATGCAGATATACTCCTGCAGAATGGGGAGAGCGGGCAGGTTATCAGTTTCACGGATTGGGTAATACCCGAGCACTTTTCAGAGCCGGCAGATACAGACCAAATCGAGCAGCTTACGCTCTACCGCGCGGAAGCGTTTCGGCTTACCGAATCAATCGAAAAAGCGAAATCACTTTATGAACGGCTCAAGCAGGGGACCTCGTATATCTCCCTTATCGCCTATAATCGGCTCTACTTTATTGCACTGCAGCAGGAAGAAAGTGATCTCATGGAAACCCTCCTCCTCGAAGTCGAAGGAAAGTTTTCGGGACAACCGGAGCTGTTGATGGGGTTTTGGCTCCAAGCCGGTATGGAAAGTTTTGAACGCGGAGAGGTGGACCTTTCAGAATATTTTCTCAACCGGGTCTGGAGCATCCGAGATAAAACAGCCGTTCCCCAAGAGGCCGCCTTGACGTTGGCGGAAATCTATATCCAAAGCGAAGACCGGGCAAAGGCGAAACAGATGTTACTGGATTTCAGGGATTACGCCGGCACGCCCCCGCCCCAGATTTATGTAAAACTGGGGAACCTCTATTTTGTCGAACAAGATTATGAAAAAGCTGTCCGGCAATTTCGCAACGCAATTGAACAAACTGCCTCCAACAGTGCGGAAGAAGAAGCAAAAGAACAAGCTTACTATCACGGAGCTTCAGCCCTGAGAAGTCTCGGTAAATATGATGAAGCTCTCGCTTTGGCAGATACCGGTCTCTCGGAATATCCTGAAGGCAGCTATACTCGGGAACTTAAAAATGTAAAAATCGGTGTTCTTTGGGAATCGAACCGATTTCCCGAAGCCGAACAGGTACTTTCTTCATATCTCGACCGGTATCCCGATGATGCGCGCAGATGGGTCGACCTGGAAAAGATCTTCGCAATCCAGAAGAAATACAGCAGAATTCTCTCCATCCAGTCTGATATTGAGCGCGATTTTCCCGGATTGGAGAGAGTATCACCTCAACTCTTTTATACCCATTCATTCCTTACCGGTGTTGCGGCCTACGAGGAAGGAGATTACAGTCTCAGTGCTGCAGCGTTCGAGTCCGTACCCGATTCATTTAAAGCAGGCTACTATTATGGGTATTCCCTGTACCGGATCGAACAGTACTCAGAAGCTGTCTCCGTGTTATCGAGTTTTTCCGACATGTATCCGGACCATGCGTTCAGCCCTCAGGCAGTGTATACTGCAGGGCTCGCTGCGATGGAACTCGGGTCTTTTGAAGATGCAGCACGATATTTCAGGAAAGTCGAAACCGAGGAAGACCAGCTCAACCTGAAAGCACGATTCAACCTTGGTTTGTGTCAAAAAAAACAAAACCAGTATAGAGAAGCCGCAGCGGTTTTCAATGATCTCGCCGATCAGGAAAAAAGCCCGGAAATTGCGGAATTATCACAGCTCCAGTACGCGGAAGTGTTAGGGCTCGAGGGCAATATCGATGAAGCCGCAGTAACGTACAGGGAGTTTCCGGAAAAATTCACCAAGAGCCCGCTCCGGGATGATGCGCTAATCAACCTCGCTCTCCTCTACCACAACAGCGGGCGGTACGAACGGGCGAAAGATGTTTGTGCGGAGTATGAGCGGCTTTTTCCGCGAGGAAATTTTATCGATGCTGCCCTTTATTACGCCGCCGATTCTGCCGTGAAATCAGATTCTCCCACTGAAGGGCTTCTTCTCTGGGAAAAACTGATCGATCAGTATCCTGAAAGCCGCTACCGTAAGGCTGCTCTGCAAAACAGCGGTAAAGTGTACGGTGAGCGCGGAAATTATAGGGAAGCACTGGAACAGTATGAACTGCTCGTTCAGGACTATCCGAATCTCGAAAATCGGACGGAAATAGAAAAAAGAATTACCGCCTTACGGTATCAGTTGGCAGGAGATACGGAACGGATCGCGGAACTCAAAAGCACGATAACCCATGCCGAGAGATCGCAAACGAAAACCGGCAGGCAGGCAATGCTCGAACTCGCGGATATGTACATCTTCGATGTGCAGGCCCCGGATGTCGAGGGACATATGGAAGAGGCATATTCACTGCTCACTGAAGTTGCCGGGAGCGGGCACCCCGAAGACGCCGCGGAAGCTCAGTATCTTCTAGGAGAGTATTACGCCAAAAAGAAAGACTATGACCGGAGTCTAGAATCTTTTCTCAACGCGGCGGACATCCCGGAGGCCGCAGATACCACAAAAGCGAAGTCACTGTACAGAGGGGCAGAGACCGCGAACACGATCGGTCGAGATAATCTGGTGCGGGAACTCATTTCGAGATTGGAACAGGAACATCCGTCATCCCGATGGACGGAAGAAGCTCGGGCGATTATCGAAGGATAAGTGGTGGTGATGAAAATGAGATTTAGAAACAGTTTATTAATACTTTTCCTTTTTATAACGGCATCACTTTTTTCACAGACCGATCAAACCGCGGGACCACTTTCCCGGGAACGGCTTCTTGAAGAAGATGAATTGTATCCCCGCCTCTTCGATCCGCCGAAATCGGAATCCATTCTGCCTGAAGAAATTACATCTTCCGAAGCCCGGCCGCCGCAGGAACCGGATATCGGCATACCGCCGCTTTCTGCAGGAGATGCAGCTCGACAAATCGTGGCTCTTCCGGCCCTGAGTCTTCCCCCGGTAACTCCGAGACTATTACCGGTACTAGTCCCGTCTACAAACGTGCTCTATAAGCCGGACCCTGAAGATTCTCCTTTTGTAACGGAAGCAAATCTCGGTGCGGGTCTGCAGAATCGGATAATCGGTTCCGTATTCCTCTCGAAGATCGGCCTCCCGCCCAATTTTTCGTTTAACTTTCATCATGAAACGTATGACGGAACATTTTTTAACCCGGAAGAACCGTTCTTCCATCGGCGAAACGATGAATTATCGGGAGATTTAGCCCTTACGTTCGACACACACAGGCTCGAGTTTACCGGATCTTTTATAGAAAAGGAGCTCGGACTACAGTCCAACTCTCCGTTCTCCTCCCGGATTACGAGAACGCTCACAGCGGATACCGATCTCACACTCGGTGTAAGCGAGGCTTTACGATTCAGTTTTATACCTGAGTTTTCATATACCGGTTTTATAAACAGAGGTGATGATACGGAGCGGTTCGGAGAGATTCTCACCGGCGGTACAATAAACTCAGAGCTCATCTATGATGTACTGCTCTCACGGTTTTCCGCATATTACAACTACCGGACCTTTTCGACGAACACCGATCTTCCTCATGACTACGAGCTGCATAGAGTCGGCGCTTCCCTCTCTAACCGGATCCTCTTATCTACCCGGTTTTTAGGAGAACTCGCAATTGGATGGACCTATCTCTCCAACCTCACCCACATTTTCCCCTTTCATCTGCGGGTAGACGGAACATTGTGGCATACCGTAACTGTGGGCGCGGAAGGAGGATATCGGCACATCAGGCAAAACCTCAAAGATTTTACCGGCGGGTATGAGCTTGCCGGCGTCCCCGCCTCTCTCGATGATAATCACGGCTGGTACGGAACTTTAGATCTCAATATTCTTCTGTGGGAAGGCGCGGCACTCGATGGAAGTATCACTTTTGCCTGGAACGAGGCATTCCCTTATCTCGGCGGTCTTGATGAAGAACGCGGATTTTTCCCTTTACTGGATACCAACGGATTTACACTCGAACCGCGGGCCTCGTTCGCATGGGAGTTCAGTCATAATCTATCGCTCTCTCTTGATTGGCAGGCCTACTACCATCTCGAGAATGAGTTCGAACCGATAAATGATATTTCACTGCTGGTATCATTGACAAATGCCACGTCAAAATTCGGAGCGGACATTGAAGCCGGTTTTCAAACCAACCCGAATATATCGATGCAACTGCCCCTGTTGAGTTTTACCGGTTTTTATAATTTTCAGGAGAACATCGGTACTTCACTCGAAGTCAATGATGTTCTCTCCCTGTTTATGCAGGAAAATCCCAGGTATATCCTCGACCCGTATCAGGATGCAGGATTTAACGTAACAGTCAGAATGCAAATTTCGTTCTAAAGGAGAAACTATGCTGGAAATATTACAGAAAGGCGGAATAATCCTCTGGATCATAATAGGACTATCCCCTCTCGCCACTGCAATTATCATAGAACGTCTGCTCTATTTCCGGAAAATCAAGATCGATGAGGAGAAGATGATAAGCCGCCTGAAATCGACCCTGGAGAAAGGCCACTTCGATGAAGCACTTTCCATCTGCGAAAACAACCCTTCTCCCATTACCAATCTCATGCGGGTCGGCATCGACCACCGGGAACATGAATCCTATGTACAAAAAGAAGTGATCATGGATGCGGCGAATCAGGAGATACCGCGGCTGGAGCGGTTTCTCTCCGCATTGGGGACAATTGCCCATATTGCTCCTTTACTCGGGCTGCTGGGCACGGTAACCGGAAATATAGAAGCGTTCGGAGTGTTAGGACGGTTCGGCTCGGTTGGAGACCCCAGCATTTTGGCCAAAGGAATCTCGGAAGCTCTCATCACCACCGCGGCAGGTATCATCCTTGCCGTTCCGACGATCGTCTTTTACAATTTTCTCGTGTCAAAGGTAAATCATACGATTGTTCACCTCGAGAACAGAGTCAATGAACTGGTCCTATTACTCGGAAACGGAAAAGGAAAGCGTGTATGAAATTTCAGCGGCAAATGAAACCGCAGGTCCGCATTGATCTCGTTCCCATGATCGATGTAGTCTTCCAACTCGTCATCTTCTTCATGGTCTCGACTACCTTTATCGTTACCCCCGGAATCGGGCTTACTTTTCCCGCAGCAGCTACCGCGGAACCGGTGGCCATGACGAGAATCGTCATCACCGTTGCTTCGAGAGATGAGATCTACCTCAACAAAGAAGAACATTCGATTCAATCACTCAACGAACGGTTAGAAGAGATAAAAGCTGAAGATGAAGCGAGAGAAGAAGAGATTAAGAGGACCATCATTCTGGAGGGGGACAAGGACATCCCGTACAGTCTGCTGGTAGAAGTACTCGATACACTGCGGCAGAACGGGTTTACCGGAGTTAACTTAAGAACCCGCGAACTGCAGAGTGAATAAATCGTTTATGAAAACTGCGGAAAAAAAAGAGACAGAACGATTTCTCATCGCAATTGCAGGTGCTGTAATCATCCATATTGTGCTGTTCCTCATCATTGAATACACCGATATTGTCCGGGTCGAAGAACCTGCCGAGTTCGTGGGTCCCATGGTCGTCGAGATTTCACAAGTGACGACAATTCCGGAATCTTCAGAAGAGGCGGAGCAGATAGAACCTGTCGAAGAGGAACCGTTTGTCGAAGACCCGGATGCCCTGCCCGCGGAACCGGAGGCCGCCCCGGAAGATACTACCGAAGAGCGGACGAGCCCTGACACCGATGCCCCCACAGTCGAGGAAGAAGCAGAGGAGGTGGTGCCTCCGACAAACCAAAGTACCACGGCTGAAGAAGCTGAAGAGGGAGAGACTGATTACATCGTGCCCACACCACCGGAAGAGCAGCCCGAGACCCCGCCCAATGAGTTTAACGGCAGCGACGCGGGAAACGAGTTTTCGATTGAACTCGGCAGTGTCGCGGATTCTGCACAGCCCATTATCGGCCCGTCCATTGCCGCATCTCTTCCCGGCTGGACCGAAAATGTGAACAGAAGAATAGAGATCACCTTTTCATTTTTCATCGGGCCCGACGGGAAAATCACCCATCTATACCTTGAAAAATCTTCAGGGTATGATGAGATCGACCGGATAGTACGAAACGTTCTCCGCGACTGGAAGTTCTCGCGACCTCTTCGCCGAGAGCGGGTGGAAGGAGAGATTACCTACATCATCAAACCGTGAGAGAAAAATGAATATAAACAATAGACAAAAACCGTTTAACCGTATTGCTGTTATTCTCGCTGCATTATTAATTATGTCAGCAGCGAGCATCTTCGCACCTGCCGTCCTTCCGGCACAGGAGAACACAGACGGCAGCGCGGACGGAGGCACAGAACCGTTCCGGCTGTTGAGCCCGAGCGGCATTCAGGACTTTACTTCGGTCAATGCCCTTGCAAACGGCACGAACTCGACCTTCCTGAACACACCCCAATCCGGTTTTCTCAATCCCGCCGCCTCGGCCGACATTCAGGCGGTGACCCTGCACGCGGATTACCTGAGCTTAGCCGGGTTAGGAGACGCGGCCGGATTCGGACACTCGGCCCATCTCGGGTTTTCCGTCCCCACCCGCATCGGGGTTTTCGGAGGATACGGCGGATTTTTCACCTCTCCATTCGCGTCCCTCTACGACACAACATTCGGCTTCGCTAATATCCACTTCGCGAAAGACCTCTACTCCACCTTCTATATCGGAGCGGGCTTGAGTGCAAGTTTCGGAGAGGATTGGGGCTTGGGGCTCGATTTGGGATTTCTCCACCTGCCTACGAACACAGGAATTATCAAGAATTTCAAATGGGGAGGAGGCATCAGATGGATGGGAAAAGATTACGGATATCCCGCCTTTACCCCGGCTTTCGGCATGTCGTTTGATCTCGTCGACACCGACCCGGTAACCCTCTCGTTCTACAGCGATGTGAGTTTCCCCACGTTCCAGGATGTTCGGTTCTCGATCGGTACTGGGATAACACTGTTCAATTTTGTATCCGTCAATGCGACCTACCTCCTCGATGTCAAAGATTATATTGATGAAAACCCGCGGCCTTTTCCGTTTTCCTTCGGGCTCGCTTTTTCGGTCCCCTTAGGGAAAAAGGAAAAAGAAGACAGGGTAAATATGACGATCCAAACCGCCGCTGCCCCGCTCCAGGAAGATGTGTGGGCGTTTGCAGGCGGGATAACCCTGCCCCTCGCCCCGCGCGATGTGCGCCCGCCCGAGATTTCCGTTGGGAATACGCCCGACTACGTCTCGCCCGATTTTGACGGCACACAGGACAGGCTTGAAATCCCCCTTTCCATCGAAGAAGAGCGGTATCTTCGAGGATATAACATCATCATCCGGGATAATTCCGGGAATGTGGTAAAAACGATTCCCAACAAAGAACAACGGGAGACGAGTGAAGGCGGATTTAAAGAGGTGTGGGACCGATTTACCGCGGTAAAACAAGGGATACCTGTGCCGGAACAGATAACCTGGGACGGAAAATCCGAGAAGGGGACGGTAGTACCTGACGGGGATTACTCCTTTTTTATCGAAGCGTGGGATGATAACGGCAACAGAGGCACGAGTGAACCGGTGTCGTTTACCATAGATACCGCAGACCCCGAAATTGAGCTTGCTACCCCGTATAAAGTGTTCTCTCCGAATAACGACGGACAACGGGATTTCCTCATTATTAATCAGGAAGGCTCCCGGGAACAGGAATGGAATGCCCGGATAGAAGATGCCGAGGGCAACACGATCAAGCAGTTTTCCTGGGAGTCAACACAACCGGGAGACATTAAATGGGACGGGAAAAGTGAAGAAGGGGTCCTGCCTCCGGACGGTGTTTACCGGTATGTGATATCAAGCACTGATCGTGCAGGAAATAGTACGACGGAGACAATCGAGAATGTCGTTATCAATACCACACCCACACCGGTGGCGGTGACGGTATCGAACCGGTATTTCTCACCGAACGGGGACGGAGAGCAGGACGCGGTCGAAGTGGCCTTTGAGGTCCCGGTAACCGAAGGGCTTTCGAATTGGGAGTTTACGGTACGGGATGAAGCGGGTGATGTGGTACGCCGGTTTTCCGGTGAGGAGACGATTCCGGAGGGGATCAGTTTTGACGGACGAGATGAGGCGGGGAGGAGACTTCCTGAAGGCGCGTACACCGGGGAGCTTGCCGTACTCTACATTAACGGGAACAATCCGAAGGAGGCGACTCCTGAGCTGGTCTTGGATGTGACCCCGCCGCGGGCGACGGTGAAAGCGGACACGCAGGTCTTCTCACCGAACGGAGACGGGTTAAAGGACGAGCTTACGGTGTTCCAGGAATCGGGCAGTGAGGAGCTGTGGCGTGGGGTGCTCAGCAGCACGGAAGCTGCTGAAGAGGCAGCGGTGGTCAAGGAGTTCCGCTGGCGCGGGGAAGCTGCCCGGCGTGTGGTATGGGACGGCAGGCGCGAGGACGGACGGATTGCCCCTGACGGGCGGTATACCTACCGGCTGGTTTCGACCGACAGGGCCGGAAACCGCGGGGAGAGTGAGGCGGTGGAGCTGACCGTCGACACCCGCGAGACCCCGGTACGTT
>CAZKZZ010000039.1:0-8434 GCA_964557375.1 uncultured Spirochaetales bacterium
ACCTATAAGGAACTACTCTCCGATCCTCTGTATCAGAACGATCCCTTTGCCAAAGCGTTCATCGAATCGGCCGAGTTCTGCCGAGGGGTAGCATCAAAGCATCCTCAGTATTCACCTGCACTCGACTTCGTTGCGATCGCCATGCAAGCGGCCCTATTAGGTGAAGACACCGAAGAAGCAGCGGCTATGGCAGAACGTAACATCAAAACGCTCTACGGTCAATAAACCTGTATTCAGTAAGGGCGGGGTATTCATTACATTCCCCGCCTTTTATGTTTCGGCGTAATCATTCACGGAGAAGAATCATCACAATGAACCTAATCAGGCAAAAAACATTGGGAGGCGGGCTGTACGCCCGAATCTATCCCTATTTATTATTGATTCCTACTTTTCTCATCGGCGGGGTCGTCCTGATCTATCCGCTTATAAACGGCGTACTGCTCAGTTTTACCTCATATTCATTACTCCAACCAACCTACAATTGGTCGGGACTTCGCAATTATCTGCTTATTTTCAGAGATCCCATTTACTGGGAAGTCTTCTCGAACTCCCTAATCATCGTGTTTTCAGCGGTACTGATTCAGGTGTCCCTGGGACTAATTGTTGCCCTGCTTCTGAACAACAAGATCCCGGGTCGCGGGTTTTTCCGCGGTCTTATTTTCATCATCTGGATCGTCCCCATGATGGTCGTTTCCCTTTTGTGGATGATTATCTATAACTCAGAGTTCGGCGTTCTCAATCACATCCTTCAAAGTTTCGGACTCATAGATGAATATATCGCTTGGTTGGGAAGACCCGTACCGGCTAAGTTTTCTATAATTTTAACCCACGGATGGCGGGGAGTACCCTTTTTTATGGTAATGATCTTAGCCGCTCTTCAGACAATCCCCAATGACATAGTTGATGCGGGGAAAATTGACGGAGCGAACAGCTTTCAACGTTTTATCTACATCACCATTCCCTATATCCGGCACATCCTCCTGCTCTCTTGTCTACTCTCTATTGTTCGTCTTTTTCAGGACATAACCCTCATTTACATTCTCACCCAGGGTGGTCCCATGAATGCAACAATGACACTAAGCGTGTATGTATACAAGGTTGCGTTTGATGGAATGGCGATGGCTAAAGCGGCAGCCATCGGTGTTACTTGGCTCATCTTTCTGTTTATTCTTGCAATCTTTTATGTACGGATCGTCACCAAAACGGAGTTTAGAAAATGAGTGATACGATGAAAACCAAAAAAGAGAACCTGCGGCAGCGGATTTCGGCATTCGGTTATAAATACGACACATCGAAGTGGATAATGCTCACCATTACAGTGATTCTGACAATCATTCTCTTCTTTCCCATTTTCTGGATGGTACGCATCTCTATAAGCCCCCGGCCTGAACTCTTCGAAATCCCGGTCAAAATTTTCCCCCGAGCACTGAACACCGAAGGATATGCAACCATTTTAAGTGAGGGGAACTTTCTCCGCTATTATCTAAACAGTATCATCGTTGCTGTAGCTACCGTTATGGTATGTCTTTTTGCCGGCATATTGGCCGCTTACTCCTTTTCGCGATTTAAATATCCGGGTCGGAAGTCTCTTATGATCGTAGCACTTACCGCACAGATGTTCCCCTGGGCCCTTCTTATCATCTCTTTGTATATATTCTTTCTCAAACTGAAACTATTGGATACTTATCTCGGACTGGTACTTGCTCACACCACCTTTGCTCTTCCCCTTACGATCTGGATTGTCAAAAGCTATTTCGACACCATCCCGAGGGAACTCGAAGAATCGGCATTTATGGACGGCTGTATGCGAAACCGGGTGTTGCTCAAGATTATCATTCCGCTGAGTACTCCCGGGATTCTGGCAGCAGGAATCTACATTTTCATCTTCTCTTGGAACGATTTTCTCTTCGGTTTGACTTTGACCAGCCAGGATAAGATGCGGATTCTCGCTCCAGGTATTGCCCTTGCATTCATCGGTGAATACGAGTACAAATGGATAGAGATGATGGCATCCTCGATCGGAGTGATGCTCCCGGTCGTTATTGCATTCCTTTTCCTACAGAAATACTTCATCGCAGGCTTAACTGCCGGAGCGCTCAAGGAATAGCAGGTATATAGGAAAAAGTATAAAAAGGAGTACTCTATGAACAATAAACCAAACATCCTCCTCATCAGCGCCGACCAGCTGCGTCGGGACGCATTGGGAATCTATGAAAACCGGGTCATAAAGACACCGGTGATTGATGCGATCGGAGCTGAGGGGGTGGTTTTTGATCAGCACTACTGTCAGAACCCCTATTGTATGCCGTCCCGATGGACCGTGTTTACCGGACGATATCCCCGCTCCCACGGAGTGAGGGAGAACGGTGTGGTGTACAAAAAGGAAGAACGTACCCTTGCCCAGATATTGAGTGAAAACGGATACGCAACCGGAGCTTTCGGGAAGATGCACCTTACACCGCAGCTCTATGCCAAATACGAAGATGAGAATTGGCCGGAAGATGACTTCGGATTCCAGGTCAAACATCTGACAAACGACAATAAGAGCGGTGAATATCTGGATTATCTGAAATCGAGAGACCCCGAAACCTACAAGCTCGTACTGAAGCAAGGGGAAGAGAAAATCCGGGAAGATTTGGCCAGTGCCGCGGAACGGACATTCGACCTTGCTCCGCAGATCTGGCCCAATCCGATTCCCGCCGAACTGCACCAATCGAGCTGGATTGCGGACAAGTTTATCGATTTTCTCGACAACCGCGGAGATGAACCGTTTTTCAGCTGGGTCTCCTTTGTCGATCCCCATCACCCCTTTGATCCGCCGGAACCGTATGCATCGATGTACGATCCGGAAAAGATCCCGCCCCCGGTCAAACGGGAGAACGAGTTCGAAGACAAACCGCCCCATTTCGACCGGATGCTTCGCGGATACAGCCCGGGAAATGAAAAATACGACTTCCGTACCGTTACCGAACGGGGCTGGCAGGAAGTGAGGGCAAAGTACTACGGGATGGTCAGCCTTATCGACCACAACATCGGAAGGATCGTCGAATCGTTGAAAGAGAAGGGTCTGTTTGAGAACACCATCATCATCGTCACCTCGGACCATGGAGAGCTCTTAGGAGACCATGGCATCCTTTTCAAAGGCCCCTTCCACTACGACTGTCTCATTCGAATACCGTTTATCGTAAAGTGGGGAGATCGCATCTGCGGCGGGTCAAGAATCCCCGAGATAACTCAGCACACAGATATCGTTCCGACCCTGCTCGGATTGACGAACATCCCCCTGCCCCACGGCGTGCAGGGCCGTACACTCGAACCGCTGATGGCCGGAGAGCAGGGGTTCGGGTATCCATTTGCTTTTGTTGAACACGATAATCAAGCATGGGGTTTCAACATCAAGACAATCCGCTCCCATGAATGGCGCCTCACCTACTATGCAGGAAGAAACTTCGGAGAGCTGTACGACCTTACCAATGATCCGGACGAGTTCTACAACCTCTGGGATAATAAGGAATACCGGACAGTAAGAGAGGAACTGACCGCAACCCTCCTCAACAGGTTAATCGAAACCGAAGACCGGAAGCCGGAGCGGATTGCAAACTATTAGTCGGCGGATTTATTATACTGAAATTACCTAGAGCACGTACTCTCCGTCTCTGCTGAGAATCGGCTCGAGCTCACGCTGAAGCGTATCAATCGATTCTTCGAGCATGCCTTCGAGTAGATAATCGGAATAGTCCCGGCCGGTCTTAGGTCCTGCAATTTCCAAGTAACCGACAAGCTCCTCCACCGGCCATCTGCCCCAATTCTCCTCGATCGTCGTCCTTAGCTTTCCCAGATCGATAATTCCTCGCTCGTATTCTGAGCGGGTAAACCCGAACGTAGCATCAAACGAGCTGTCGGTGTTTTTGATGTGGAACTCGGACATCCAGGGAATTTGCATCCGGAACAGCTCCCAATTATCGTGGACCACATTCCTGTCCTTGTCCGCTATTCCGTGACCGATATCGCTGCATAAATACACCGGCACAGTTTTCTCCGGCATGCTACCATGGTAGGAGTGAAGGGTTTCCATCATGTATCTAATCTCTTCGGGATACGAGGGCGGTTCTCCACTGCAGGACATCGGTTCTAGATTCAATCCTTTTAACCCGTTGTCCTTCCCGTACTCCACGAGTTTTTTTATATTTAAAAGATACCGCTCCATCCCCTCCGCCTTGTACTCCATCATATCGCGGTATACCCCGCCTGCGTTGCCTCCCATATAATCGGCCCCGAGCATTTCCGCAATCTCGATATACCGTTTATAATTGCGATAAGAGGCCCGCTCCAGGTACGGATTTCCCGTCATCCAGCCGCCTAAATCACGGTGGGTAGTAAAACAGCTTTTTATCCGTATTCCGTACTTCTCTGCTGATTCCTTGAGTTCATGAAAATACCCGTCTTCCGCTCCGAAGATTTCCACAAAACTTCCCAACTGAAGAAACCGCACATTATTCCGGTCCATAAGAGAAAAAAGCCATTCGAAACTGTATCTGTATTCGATCGGATCGCTTTTTATACCAAGATGAAACTTCATACTATCCTGTCTCCACTTTTTTAAGATACCCCACCGACTGCTCTACAGCATCATGCTGCTGCAGCTCCATACTCCACAGTGCATTCGGACAGCTCTCGAGCGCCGCAATTAATACGGTTTCGAAGTCGATCTCGCCGGTGCCGAGCGCCGCATGGTCATCTCCTTTTCCATTATTATCGTGGATGTGGAGGACTTTGACCCGGGGCCCGAACCGGCGGAGTACTCCGGCCATGGAGGTCATACGTTCTTGCGCCTCCAAATCATGATACATCAAATTGTGATGGCCCAGATCAAAGGTAAGGCCGAAATTCTCTGTGTCCAGAGCCGAGAGGACCGAACCCATAAACTCAATCGAATACAGGTGGGGGAACGGAATATTCTCAGTGCAGATCGTAACCCCTAACGGACGAGCGTAATTGACCAGTTCGGCATACCCGTCCAGGATCATCTTGCGGAACAGCTCGGTATCGTACCACTCGGCTATGCCGAACGGCGGGCCGGGGTGGATCGTAATAAATCGGCTTTCCAGATCCGAGGCCAGCTCGATTTCCCGTTTGAACTGTTCTATTGAAGTCCGTCTCACATGTTCATTGAGAAAGCAGAAATTGAGGGAACAATAGGAGGCGTGGATGATGATTCGTACTCCGGCATCTTCCGCCGCTTTACGCACATCCCTGCGGCGGCCGGGAGTCAGCACATCAGCAGTCTGGTGCAGGTATTCGGGGCACAGTTCGAAAAGGGTAAGACCTGCATCTGCTATCAGCCGGACCGTGTCCTCCGGCTCCGGGAACCCCCTCTGCGCGTCAAAAAACGGGTCTTGGTTTGTACCAAGGATTGGTTGGATATCACTCATAACCGGTTTAGTATAACAAAAAACTCTTTTTCTTCCACCGTCCTGTTAGTACATTAAACCTATGCAGAAGAGTAAAGTTGGACACCACAACATATCCCTGCTGGGCCCGCCTTCCGGTAAGACCGATACATCCCGGCCCGATGCAAAAACATTGTCCGGTGAAACGATCGAGGACCTCGACCTCGATAAACTGGCGGCGGAGTTTACGGCAGGCGGAAGCAGATTAAGCTATATCAAGGAAGTCCTCTTTACTCTTGTAATCGACCCCGAGGTACTCACCTACAGGCAGGACATTCTGGAAGACCTGCTGGGAAATCCGTCCCTTGAAGCGGAGTTCGAAGAGCTCAAACCTCTTTTCGACGGGCTGTACAATTTCAGAAGTAAGGGAGACGAGGACCAGCTTCTCTACGAGGTTACCCGTAGGCTCGGAGAGCTCGAAACGTACATCGAGATCATCGAAGCCATCCATCGCCTGCTCGAAAAACATAAAACAGAGATCAAATCCGCGGGGCTGCGGGCCCTCCGTTCCATGACTGCACACATCCTCGAGGAACGGGTAATCCGCAACCTCAAACAGGAATTACCCGAACTACTGAAAAATGTCCGCAGTATTAAAAGTGTATCGATCGGGGTGAACCTCGACCACCGCCTCCGGCCGATCGAAGCGACCCTGCTGTCCATCAACAAAAAGGTGTACGACGGAACATCCGGCTCCCTTATGCAGAAGCTGTTTAACCTGAAGAACCCGAAAAACGAATGGAAGGGGATTGCAGGCCTTCACAGCGTGCCCGGCTCACTCGACGGCAGGACCGCTATGGATTCCGACAACAGCTCCTCATCGGTCCATCCGCTCATGGTCCCCCTGTTTAGGGACCTTGCCGGGGTGCTGAACAAAGTGTGCCGTCCGATCGCAGAAGCGCTGCGGAAATATGCAGCAGTCAATACCGCGGTCCTCTTTTCGCTGAGCAGAGAATTATCATACTATGTAGGTGCGGTCCGTTATTTTCAAAAGATCATCGCCGAGGGATTTCCTGTAAGCAGACCCCGAATTTCAGCCGGCGAGAACCAAGACTTTACGATCAGGGAACTGTACAACCCGAACCTTGCTTCACGGCTTATAAACGGGGACACGGCAGCGGGCAGTTCAGACGGTAACGGACGCAAGCCTGCTCCTGAAAGAATCGTGTTCAACGACATTGCATTCGAAGGAGAAAAACGAATTTTTGTACTTACCGGTCCGAACCGGGGCGGGAAGACAACCTATATGCAGGCCGTCGGGATGACGCAGGTCTTAGCCCAGGCGGGATTATTCGTACCGGGCAGTGAAGCGGTAATAAGTCCTGTAGAGGATATACACACCCATTTCCCCAAAAAGGAGCGGCCCGAACTCAATGCAGGACGGTTCGGTGAAGAAGCCCAGAGGCTGAGCACTCTTTTCGCCGACGCTTCTCCCCGCGACCTGATCCTCCTAAACGAATCGCTCTCCAATACCAGCCACAGCGAGAGTCTCTACCTCTGCCGGGACTTGATTCGGATATTTCTTCTCTTAGGCGCGCGTACCATATTTGCCACCCATCTACATGAGTTAGCAGCCGAGCTCGACGATTTAAACCGGGAGTCGAATGGCACGAGCAAAGCAGTAAGTCTCGTCTCACTTATCAAAGATGGAAAGGGAGAATCAGAAGAGGTGGAGTTTAGAAGAACGTTTAAAATTGTCGAAGGGCCTCCCGCAGGCAGCAGCTACGCAAAAGAGATTGCCGCCCATTACGGGATTACCTTCGAACAGTTAAACAATAAACTGAGAGAACGAGATATAATCTAAGTTTACTTTACAATGCTTCCGGATTACAGAGATATTCGGCCTTATTCGCTACTCTTCCGCAGTTCTTACAGACGAACTTCCCGTCCCGAACCATCTTTTTATAATCTTCCAAGTTGGTTTCGAGATATTTAACAGCCTGGGCCACACACAGGTGCGCGCCGTGTCCGGAATAGGGTGATTGAAACTCAGCGGGTAGTGGAAACCATTCAGCCATACGATCCTCCAAAGTATTTATTATTGAATTTTAGTTATCCTAAGATTATCAAAACTCGCAGCCAGACTGTTAGTTCTGACCGAGAAATAGGAACCACGGGAGAGGTCTTCCGGCAGATAAAAGTAGTAGTAGTAATCGGAACGCAGCGGATTATACGCTCGGACCTCACCGGTGTCGGCATCGATTCTCAATTTAACGGGGATGTCTGCAAAAAGATATTCCTGTTTGAGAAAACTCGATGGAATCTTTAGGTTGTAAGCGTCCACCACTTTCATCGTTGAGTGGCCGGTGCTTTTGTACAGTTGAGCACGGTACCCGTAGTGTTCCATATCATCGGTGTTTACGTCGTAATTCAACCACAACAGATAGGAATTTCCGTTACCCCATGATCTGCCGTTGAATGCCCTGTCTACAAAGATATGTACACCAAATCCTGCGTGGCCGTCCATTCCGCCGTCAACGTATTTTGCATGAAACTCGTACTGCATAACACCGGATTGCGGGACCCGCAGGTTAATCTTTGCTAAAGGTTCCTCACTGTCCATTTGATAGAGTCTGCCTGATTGGACTTTCCAATCACCGTAGCCGGCAGACCAGGCGCTTCCTTTCGACGAAAACCCATCATCAGCCACCACTGTTTCAGCTGAGAGGTTAAACGAAACGATCAAAAAGAGTGCCGCTAAAAAAACAATAACCTGTTTCATCTGTTTCTCCCTTTCATTGATGTAATATAGTTTGTTTTATATACTATAGTATACAGTATAAGTTTACGGTTGCCTACCCAATTTTCGCTCTCCGGCTACTCGTTTTCTTCATCGATAGTTCCCGTCTCACTCTTCAATGCCTTGAAAAACCGCACCAGGTTCACTAGTGCCGTAATACCGGTACCGATTACCCCGATAAACAGAGCAATCTTGACGATCAGATTCAGCCAGTCACCGACAAATGAGAAATCAAACGGAAATA
>CAZKZZ010000039.1:8534-24552 GCA_964557375.1 uncultured Spirochaetales bacterium
AAATAAGGTTGAAAATAGCACTCGCAATGTAATTGGCCCGCTTATTCGGTTTCTCCGACATGTTTGTTTTGCTCCTTTCGCTCCCGGCGCCTGGTTCTAAACAGTATCACATCATCCAAGATACCGTAGAGACACGGTATAAGTAACAGTGCCGTTATCGTAGAGAATATCAGTCCGAAAATGATGGTACCTGCCATCGGGCCCCACACCACCGATTTACCGCCCAACCCGAGGGCGGTGGGGAGAAGACCGGATATGGTAGTCAGTGAGGTAAGCAGGACCGGGCGGAGTCTGGTAGAAGCGGCATCGACCACCGATTCCATGGTGGACATCCCGCCCTTCCGGCGGTCGTTGATGTAACTGATAAGAACAATGGAGTCGTTTACAGCAATACCGGCTAGAGCCACCCCGGCATACAATACTGTCGTAGAAAACGGTGTCCCTGAAATGACCAGAAAGAGGACCACTCCGACAAAGGCAAAAGGAACAGAAAACATGATGAGGACCGGCTGGAAATACGAGTTGAATTGGGTCCCTAAGATGATATAGATTAAGAAAACACCGATGAGCATGATCCGCAGGATCTGAAAGATAAGATTGTCCAGCTCTTCGAACTCACCGCCCACTTTCAACGTTACATCGGGATACCGGTTTTTATACTGCTGGTCAAACAGTTCCCGAAAATCGGCGTTTGTTTCACGAATGTTCTCTTCCGTATACGCTTCAGCGGTTATGGTCACTTCCCGCTTTCCGTCGACCCTTTTGATAGCAGCGATCGGCCGGGCCTCTTCGACCGATGCCACTGAAGAGAAAGGTATCAGCCTGCCGTCCGGTGTCGGGACCTTGGACTGAAGCAGGGTCTGTACCGAATTGCCCTTGCGTCCGTCGTATTTGACAATGACATCGATCTCTTCGTTTCTCAGAAAGAGGGACGTAGCGGTGACCCCTTCAAAAGAATTACGGATAAACGAGCCTACAGCAGCTGTGGTCAATCCATACTGTGCAGCCGACGTTTCGTTTACGTTCACTTGCAGCTCGGGTGTACCTGTCTCGAGATTATCGCTTATGTTATAGAGTTCAGGATATGAACCGAGTCGCTGCTTGAAATTGTTTGCAATAAGAATCAGCTCTTCGTAGCTGTCTCCGAACAGTCGGAAACTGAGCGGCGGTTCGGTCGGCGGCCCGGTTTGGGCCTTTCTGTACTGGACCTCCTCTACTCCGGGAATGTCCCTGCACCTTTCCTGGACATCCTGCATAACAGCGGTAATCGGCCGTGTCCGTCCCTGGTCTTTCTCGAGCAGATCGACCGTTATCTGGGCAATATTGCTTCTGGTACTGCGGGAACTCTCCGTAGAGAGAAATCCGATTGCAGAGTTGACCGCCGTAATCTCCCCCTCTCCGATCAGAGGCATAATACGTTCTTCGAACTGCCGGACTACCTGATTCGTCTTCTCCTGCGGTGAGCCCACGGGCAGTTTCAGATCAATATAGAAGAGACTGAAGTCTTCGGCGCTGAAGAGGTCCTGCTGCACCGTGGTAATCAGAGAAAAGACCCCGATCATGATCACAAACGTTACAAGGATTGCAAGATACCGTTTTCGGTAGAGGACTGTGATAAATTTGTTGAAACCCGCGCGGAACTTCTTAAAAAGCTCTTTCCGTTTCTGCTTGAGGTTTCCGGACCATTCAGCAAAATGGACGGGAAGGAATACCAGCGCCTCGAATGTAGAAGCAAGCAGGGCGATGGAGACGGTAAGGGGAATTACCCGCAGGAATTTTCCGATAACGCCGGGAAGGAGCATCAGAGGGAGAAACGCCGCCACCGTGGTAAGGGTGGAAGCGATTACCGGTTTAGCTACTTCGTTAGTCCCTTCGATCGCAGCATCTACCCGGGAAAGTCCGTTCTGCATAAGCCGGTAGCTGTTTTCGATGATGACGATAGCGTGATCAACGATCAGTCCCAATACGAGAACCAATCCGAAAAGCGTATTGGTATTAAACGTCTCCCCTAAGAAATCAAGAATCAAAAAGGTGATGGCAAACGTGACGGGAATACCTAAAGCGGTAATGAGTGCATTCCTGAATCCGATAAACAAGAACAGAATCAGGACCAGCAGAATAAATCCGAGCAGTGCGTTGGAGAGAAGCGTGTCGATACTGTCCCGAATCTGCACGGTGGAATCATTGAACAGCTCGATTTTTACATCTGAGGAAATGTTCGGCTGCTCCTCTTCTACAACTTTTTTGACCCCTTCGATAACTTCCACCGAGTTGCCGCGGGGGACCTTTGCAACATTGAGGGTTATCGCCTCTTCCATGTTGAAACGGGCCGTCACTCCTCCGGATTTGAAACCGGAAGTAACCGTTGCAACATCCTCTACCTTGACCATCCCCTGCTTACTTGCCGTAGTCGTCCGTACAATTACATCTTCGAGGCCTTGGTAATCGTCGAGTTCACCCACAGTCCGGAGCAGATACTCTCTGGATTCAGTCTCCAGAGTCCCCCCCGGAATAGAAACGTTCTTTCTGGAAATGGCCCGGGTAATTTCATCTATGGTTAACCCAATTGCTTCCAGTTTCTCCCGGTCCACTTCCACTAAAACCTGCCGCTCCCGGGCCCCCACCAATCCTACTTCCGATACTTCGGGGACCCCTTCAATGCGGTCCTGCAGGAGCTGTGCCGCGCTGTAGAGCTGCTCATACGGAACGTCTCCATATACAACAACCTCGATGACGGGCAGAAAATCGGAGGAGGAGAACTGGTCGACGAGCGGAGAAAGCGTATCTTCAGGAAGTGAGACATTTGCCAGCCTTGTCTGCACTTCCTGATAGAGCCGGTCGAACTCCTCGTTGGAGATGCCGTCATCGAACTGGACTCGGACCGAGGAGAGCCCTTCCCTCGAGACTGAACTTATCTCTTTGAGCTTATCGAGGTCCTGCATCTCCTGTTCGATTTTTACGGTTACGGTCTGCTCGACATCTTCCGCGGCAACACCAGGATATGGAACGATGACATTTACCCAGAAAAACGGAATTTCGGAATACTGCTCTTGGGGAAGCTGGGACACACTCAAATATCCCAAGATGAGGAGTGTGACCATGAGAACATTGATAAGGACTGGATTTGATACCGAAAATCTACCGATACTCATTGTTCCACTATTGTCGGCTCGACCGGATCACCTTCGCCCAAAACCGTAAGCCGGGAAAGTATCACCAGATCACCTTCGGTGAGGCCGCCGGTTATGACTGTTTTGTTCCCTCTCCGCCGGCCCAATTCAACCTGCGTCTGTTTTACCGAGCCCTTCTCTACGGTTTTCACATAGGTTTTGTTATCTTCGGTAATGATTGCCGATGAGGGGACAATCAGCTGTTTTTCAATGTTCCGCGCTTCGATAGTAACTTCGGCGGACATACCCGATTTTATCTTATCACCGCAGGGGTTCGGCCACCTGACCACAACAGCAAAACTCCCCGTTGCCGGATCACTCCCGGCAGCAACAGCGACCACCGCTGCCTCGAACGGCCCCTCTTCGCAGGCGGAACCCACTCGGACCACGGCCGGTGCCCCCTCCTCGATGAGACCTATCTCACCTTCACCTAAGGCTATTTCGACTTCCAATTCGGAGAGGTCGACGACCCGGGCTATTCGAGAGCCCGGAGTAAGGTAATTGCCGACAGAAACGGTACTCTCTTTGGAAGCTATAAAGCCGCTTATCGGAGAACGAATGGAACAATCTTCGTACGCTTTTTTTGCCCGCTCGTACTGGGCTTTGGCCCCCTGAGCGGTACTTCTCGCTTGAATAAGGGCCGCCCTCGATACATTTCCGGATTCAAACGATTGTTCTTTGGCATTGAGGTCGATCATCGCTGTTTCGTACTGATTTTCGGCCTGCTCCATATTGAGTTGTTCGATGGTATCGTCGACCTGCACGAGGAGGTCCCCGGAAGCTATCTCCTGACCGAGCTCAAATTGCACCTCTTCGATAATCCCGGTGGTCTCGGATACAACGACAGCTTCTTTTATACCGGATACTAAACCTGCCGACTCGATCGATTCTACTAAAAACCCCATCTCTGCCCGAACCGCTTCTACTGCAAAAGGTTCAGGCTCAGTATTGCTCTCGCCTACAGGGGCTTCATCATCCGGCCCGCATGCAGATAAGAGAAGAGCGAAAACCACAATGGGAAACGCCTGCAATCTCATGGTCCCCTCGTTTTTCAGATAGAAATAAGTTTATCGATTCTAATATTAATCGTAATGATTCCGATTTACAAGGAAAATATGGATTTTTTTCGCTTTTCATACTATCCTAACAATTGAATGCTATAAGGGATTTTTATTATGAAAAACGACCACACTGATAATTTTTGGGATGATTTACGCGTCTCCGCAAATATGGTTGCTGTAAGCGGTTCCCAATTTACACAGCCTCCTGGATGGACCCGGATTCTGTTCAACAAAGAACGGGGACCTTCTTTTTCCGGTCTGTACGGATATACGTTTGAGCACGACCGCTATGATCGAGGGATGATACAAAACGCCCATTTTCATGCTCAGCTGCCCCACCGATACAAAGAAAATACTCCAATAGAACCGCACGTACACGTGCGCCTCGACCCCTACTCCGAAGGCGAAACCGGACAGCATCTGCTGCTCGAATTCGAATACAGTTGGACAAATGTCGGCGAACAGCGGCCTGAGAGTTCCACTATAATTGCCGTCAATTACGAAGTGACTGCCGATGATCTGACCGCAGATAACCTCCTTATCTCTTTCGGACGCATCACGAAAGAGAACAGTAAGATCTCATCGATGCTCGACTGCAGGTTCTCCCGAATAACGTTCGATCCCGGGTGGGGCAAAGATTTCTGGACTCCGCAGGGTCTTTCCAACGACACGTTTAAAGGGAACATGATCTTCAAAGAGTTCGATTTTCACTACCAGGTAGACACTCCCGGCAGCAGAGAAATCTATATCAAATAAATACCGCTACCCGAACAGGCGGCCTGCGCGTTCCCTTATCAGTTTCCAATACAATTCTTGTTTATTTGCCGGGAGAAAACCGGCATGTATCAGGGTTTCCCATTTCGGTATGCTTTGTTCGAGTTCTTCCGTAACTGAAGCGACGGCTTTATTCGTAAGCTCCAGCCGTTCCCTACCTAAGTATCGGAAAAAATCATTTTTCGTAAAATTTTTCTTTTTTCCCGCCAAGGGAAGCGCACTTTCTTCGGAAGCTCTGTCACCGAGGGCAAGGGTAGAATTAACTAAATCGTACCCTGGGGATAATTCTTGCTTATCCTTACGTACTATGACAGAATAATTTTTTAGGTGAGCATCTTCATTTCCGATCAGAAAATTGAACAAGATGAGTCTGAAAAACTTCGCCTTCTCGAGTACTGGAAATGTCATGTATGAATCGATTAAACCGACTATTTTCTCAACGGAGTATGAATATTTCGTATCTCTCGACAAACCCGCGAGCTGTGCAAAATCCTCCAATGCGATTTTCCGACCTTTGTCCGTTCGGTCGAAGCGCTTAATAAAATAAAAGAGGGTAGCGTCCTTTCCCCATGCCAGTCCGTGTACGGGTATCTCAATTCCGGATGAAGCGGCCAGCTTCATTGTAAGGTCCTCATTTTCAGGTAAATGTTGAAACATCGGATTCTGCGGTTTTATTATAAATCTTCCGCCTCTCTCAACGACAATGAAAGAACCATTTTTGATATCTATTGTCACGCTTAATTTCGGTTGAACTCCTTGGATTGAGATTTTCGACGCTAATTCCGATGCAAGCTGTAACTGCTCGTCGACGCTGTAGGGAAACGGCTTCAAATCTTCAATGTTACGGGAAAGCAAAACCAACCCGTTACGGGAGTATGTTGCACCTTTACCAATAGGTTCGTAGGTGATCGGACAGCGGTTCATATTACGACCTATTATCCTCGGAAGAATATACCGTAACACTTCCCACCATATCGGAACCCACTGCTAACAGCTGTGAGAAATAATCGTTTTTGTCGATTTTACGCCGGCGGAGGAGGCTTTCCAACTGTATACCTTCAGGCAGGAGTCCGTCAAAAAAGGGCGGGAACTCGTAAAAGATGAAGGGTTCACGCCGCACCGGCATTGTCAATGAGACCGGCGGACCCGAATATTCCGGAAGATATGTAAAACTGTACCGCTTGCCTTTTTCTTGTTCCTTCAATACTCCGGCGAGCTCCTCATGAACATAGACGTCAGCCCTTCTTTCAGGCATACTTCACCTCCGTCTCCTCCCCGAACGGATCTTTTGTCCATAAACTGATGTTAAGGACTCTGCAAATTCTAAGGACATTCGAAAATCTAACGCTGTTTTTGCCGTTCTCTATATCGAACACTGTCGTTTTCCCGACACCCGCGAGATCGGCTAGACCTTTCTGAGTGAGTCCTGATTTTTTTCTCACCGCCTGGATTATTTCTCCAATATTTACCGTCATACCGGTAATTTATCACGGATGTGACATTATAACAAGAAAAATGAGTGTGAATTTATAAAATTTACCGGTATAACAGTAATTTCGGTAAGAAAAGAATTGGCGGTTCCTCCCTTCGTTTATATATTATAAATATAGTAAAGTTAAAAATTGTTCGGAGGAACAGTATGTCTGAAGAAAAAAATAATGCGACAGCAACATTAGGCGGCGGATGTTTCTGGTGTCTAGAGGCTGTCTATCAACATATACCCGGAGTCCGGTCCGTTGTGTCCGGCTATGCCGGGGGCAGCACGGAAAACCCAACATACAGAGAAGTGTGCACCGGCGAGACCGGTCACGCGGAGGTGGTCCACATAGAATTCGACCCGGACCAGGTCACCTATGGCGAGTTGCTGGCACTATTCTGGAAAGCGCATGATCCCACGACCCTAAACAGGCAGGGGGCGGATGTCGGCACTCAGTATCGATCGATTATCCTGTACCACAACGAAGAACAGCGGAAGATAGCCGAACAGTCCAAGGAGTCGGCAGCCAAAAGACTTGACGGGCCCATCGTAACCGAAATCGTACCGCTCGAAAAGTTCTACCCAGCAGAAGAATATCATCAGAATTATTTCGCCAATAATCCTCATGCCGGATACTGCAGGGTAGTGATCCGGCCCAAGCTCGC
This sequence comes from uncultured Spirochaetales bacterium, assembly GCA_964557375.1. Classification (GTDB taxonomy): domain Bacteria; phylum Spirochaetota; class Spirochaetia; order SPDA01; family CAZJBZ01; genus CAZKZZ01. The sequence continues at coordinate 15,682 of CAZKZZ010000039.1, forward strand.
AAAGCTCGGGCTGAAATAATAATCGGGTTACTCCCGGTTTACTCCTCCTGCTCGACTAATCTCCGCTGCAATCCGTGCTTAAAGGGGAGTGAAATAAGAATAATGAGAAGCAGCGCGTAGAAAATAGTCATGAGGGAGAGGGCTGCCCCGAAGCCTACCCGGTCCACATCTTCGAACAGGCTGAGCATGGTCATAACACCGGTCAGCGCCCCCACAAAACCGGAAAGGATGAGATACCCCCGCATCGCTGTGAAAAACTCGATTCCTTTTTTGATAACGGAGGGATCAGCACCTTCCTCCCCTGATCGAAAGGCGGCTCCAAAGTAGGAACCCATCTCGCGCAGGGAGTGATTCGACAGCAGCATGACAAATGGTATCCCTACGACCAGGACAAGGGAGGGTATGTTGATAAAAAACAACAAGTTTCCTCCCGACGTTATAATGGCCCCCACGCAGAGTGCTAAAAACAGAATCACCGATACAATAAAAAACTTTCTCATTGTTTTCCTCCTCGATATCCAATATCATTATTGTCCATAATAGTCGCGCACCCAGCTCTGGAACGTTCCAAACGAACTCTTCAATACATCAGGTCCGTTGTTTTTTTGGTAAACCGCAGCGACGGCGTTCGCCAGTTCATTCGGTCGGTTCTCCGGCAGGTAGAGAGGGAGCGTAAAAAGTACAAACGCTGCAGCAGCAGCAACCCGCAGGAGCATCGGAGGTCCCTGCCCCTCCCTGCGTTCAATATACTCAATGGGAGGGAGCTCTTTCGGTACAGGAGGGACCTCGATCCCGTTTAGTTTTTGCTCAAAATAATAGGACATTGTTTTATACAGTTTTCGCTTCTTCTCCATATACCTTCTCCAATGCATTCTTCAATTTCTCTTTTATTTCGAACATTCTGTATTTGACCGTACCGAGCGGTACTCCGAGTACCGCTGCAATATCTTTGTATTTCATCCCCTCATAAAAATGGAAAAAGACAATGTGGCGATCTTTTTCGGAAAGGGTCCCGATACAGCGGTCTAATGCCTCCGAAAGCTCCTTGTTCTCGGCACTCATGGCGGCCGAATCAGCAACAGGAATTTCAGCAGCCCGCATTTCACCGCAGTCGTCTTTCCTAGTTTTCAGCTTTCGAGCGTAATCGAGGCATGCATTTCGGGCGACGGTATATAACCACGTACTGAAAGCGTACGCAGCCGAGTAACGGTGCAGATTGCGGTACACTTTCAAGAATATTTCCTGGGTCAGATCTTCACATTCACTTTTCTTCACACAGAACCCGGATACCAGATACGCCACTTTCCGATAGTAGAGCTCCCAAATCTCGGTAAAGGCCCTGTGTCTGGCAATCTCATCAGTCGGATGCTGTTTTACAGCTTTGAGCAGCACGCTTAGATTATCCATCTGTCCTTATCCATCTGCCCCTATTATACGGGAATGAGCTTAAAAAGGTTGGGAGAACAGTTTTATTTGACCTCCTCCACCTAAATTGCTTACTTTGAAAGAGAGGATACACTTGTAAGGAGGATTCCAATGAATACAGAACTGCTTAAAGAGTTGAGCACGATCACACATACCGAAACACCGGTGGTGAGCCTCTACCTCAATGTAACCCCGCCCCATAATCATCACACTGAAATAAACTCACTCATCCATACCACATTACGTGAAATGAAGGAAAACGAAAAGTTCGACGAAGAGGAAATCGAAAAAGTCAAAACGGTTCTCGAAGAACTGGAACGCTACATTGTCGAAGAACTCCAAAACCATGAAAACACCCGTATGATCGTTATTTTCTCTAACGGGAAGGAGCTGCGGGAAGAGTTCTGGCTTCCGATTGCTATTCCCAGCCAGCTCTCGGTCAATTATCACCCCTATACGCGCCCGCTTACTCTGCTATTAGACAAATACCACCGCTACGGGATTCTCCTCTCCAACAGCAGAGATGCAAGGCTTTTTACACTCTATCTCGGAGAGATCGAAGACCACACCGACATGTTGTTTCAAGATTACGTTCCGGACAGAGTGCAGGTAAACCTCTCCATGTCCGCCTCGCGCGGTGAGGGCATTAGAAGCGGTCTCGGCGGGCAGCGGGTCCAGAGACACATAGAAGATCACATCCATCAGCACCTTAAAAATGCTGCCGAAAAAACGTTTGAACTGTACAAAACAAAAGGTTTTGAGCATCTGATTCTCGGCGGACCGGAGGACAAGAGCATACCCTGGCTCAAGGACCATCTACACAGTTACCTACAAGATCGGGTTATCGGAGAAATCCATATTCATCCCCAGGCGAATAACGAAGAGATAAAAGAGAAAGTACTGGACATGGTCCAAACGTGGGAACAGGAAAAGGAAGATGAACTGATCGAAAAGATCTATGAGCAGAATTATCCGGGTGGTAAGGCGGTTATCGGAGCAAAAGAAACGGTGGAAGCCCTTCGTCTCGGACAGGTCCACACTTTTGTCATAAAAAGCGGACACAAACAGCCGGGATACATTTGTCCTGAACACGGCTATCTCGATGTAGAACAGAACAAATGCCCCATGTGCGGCACCATACTGGAATCGCGAGACGACATTATCGAAGAGATGCTCGATGAAGCGATCGCCGGCAATTCCGAAATCAGATATTTAGAGCAGAAAGGGGATGAATTGGATCCACACGGCGTAGCGGCGCTGCTGCGGTTCACCTTGGAGTAAAATCCGTAACAACAAATCCGTAACGACCGCATTGTAATCCCCTCCCTTTTATCTTAGTATGAGAGAAGATGGAGGGGCCGAATATGACTTCTAAGCGTAGATTACCAATGTTCATCGGGGTGGGAAGTGCGCTCATCGTAGTGCTTCTCATCTTTTTTTTTCTCATCCTTCTCCCAGCATTCCAGAATGAACCAATTGAAATCGGCGCGATTATATCTCTTTCAGGTTTCGGCTCAGACATGGTCGATGTCCGCGATGCTATGCAGATGGCCGTTGACGAAGTAAACGAAAGCGGGGGGATTAATGGTCGAGAGTTGCGCCTTGCTGTCAGAGACAGCGAATCGGACCCTGATATAGGGGTAAAAAAACTAAAAAGCTTAGAAGAGGAAGTAAAACCGCTTCTCATTGTTACGACGATCAGTTCGGTTTCCTTAGAAGTAGCTGCCGCGGCCGAACAAATTCAAATCCCCATGATAGCCCTTGTTTCTACTAATCCGGCCATCACCCAAAATAAACAGTGGGTGTACAGCTTTTTTCCGACAGCAGCGGATGAGGTCCCGCCCATTCTCACCATTTTAAAACACCTCGATATCACCACGTTGGGGCTTCTCTATCAGGAAGACGGATACGGGGAATCAGTGCACCAAGAGTTATCGGCTGCTCTTTCCGGATCGAATGTCACCGTGGAGAGCCATTCCTATCCGCTCGATACGGACAATTTTTCACAACACATACGCAGTATGAGAGACACTGATGCCATCTACGCAGTCGGATTCGCCTCCCATCTCTCCGCTATTTATAATGAGTGCGAAAAATCCAATTACCGCGGTCATCGCATCGGACCTTCAACTGCCTCTACTCCTTCATTCCGTGCTCTTCCGGAGGCGCAGGGTGCTTACATTGCAGCTCCGATCATATACAAAGAGGGTTACAGGCTCTCAAACCAAATAAAACGAAAATATGAAAAACGGTATAATCGAACATTCAATCACTATGCAGGGACAGGGTATGAGTTCATTACATTGATTTCCAGTCTTTTGGAGGGCTCGGCTGCAACACGGGATGATCTCAAAGAACAGCTCGATAGGGGGTTTATCTACCCCGGACTGTTTGGCGACAGTGTTATCAATCCGGGAGACAAAATAATACGATTTCCACTCTATCCCGCTCGGATCAAAGAGGGAAAACTCGATTACAATCTAAAACAGCGCTCATGAAAATTCGGACTAAACTGATTATCAGTTACTGCCTGCTTATCGGCCTGATTCTCTCTCTTTCACTGATATCCCTCCTTTTGAGTCAGCACTACCTGCAGGTAGAAGCCGGGAAAAGCTCGGTTCTTCTTGCAGAGGAGATGGTCCGTCGACTGGACTACGGACTCTACTTGAGAAAGGACAATCTACACCGATATGCTGATACTTATCTGGTAACCGATTGTTCCGAACAGTTAAAAAGTATCTTTATCGACTATTTCGAAGTTACCAGAGGCTATAATTTCTTTAATCGCGTGTATATCACGGACCATGAAGGGACAGTTATCTGTTCATCACAACAAGATGATATCAATACGGACGCTTCCCAAGAGAGCTGGTGGAAAAAAACCAAGGAAGAGGGTGAATATGTCGACACCGAACTGTACGAACCGCAGGCAGCGGGTTCAGAGGTGCTCATTTCCGTACATATTGAAAATGATGCCGGAGAGTTTCTAGGGGTCTTGGCCACATCCATCCCGCTTACCTCTCTTCTCCGAGAAGCCGAAGTGCTCATTAAACGGTACGAGACGAGTGAAGTCCAGCTTATTACCGAACAGGGCTATCTGCTCTACGAATCCAATGCGTTCCGGTTCATGGAGCGTATCGATGATACCGCCCTGTTCTCCAAATTGGGCCGGCAAAGCGGCTATTTTATTTCCGAGGAGAACCGGAAGAAAAAACTTATCTCCTATGCCCACTCGAGAGGATACGGCTCCTTTGCCGGGCTGGACTGGATTCTCATTCTCAAACATGGGGTTACGGATGTTTTACGAGGCACCATTGTTATCGGACGTATCTTAACCGCGGCCACCATTCTCATTTTTATCATTGCTATTGTTGTCTCGCTGATAATCGCCCGCTCCATCACGAAACCGATCAACCTGCTTCATATCGCCGCGGAAAAAGTTGCCGGCGGAGACCTCTCCTACAGAATAGACATGAATTCACGTGATGAGATAAGTGAGTTCGCCCGAACGTTTAACATTATGACCAAACGGCTCCAGACACTCTATACTGATTTGGAAGAGGAGATTCTATCGAGAAAACAAACGGAATCAGAATTGGCAAAGATAAACCGCGACCTCGATGATTTTGCCTATATCGTTTCTCATGATCTCCGCGAACCGCTGCGGGGCATTAGAAGCTACTCCGAACTGCTCTTAAGCGAACATACTGATTTGCTGAATGAGGAAGGCAAAGAGCTGGTCCAGACCCTGATGCGTTTGTCCAATCGGCTCGAAAACCTGATTCAGTCTCTGCTTTCATATTCTCGTGCGGGCAGGTTCGAGTTCGCCTTCAAAAACGCTGATATCGGTAAAATCGTAGAGGAAACCGTAGATTCTCTGTCCATTTTCTTGAAAGAAAACAACGCGGAGGTAATCATTAGAGATGAGCTCCCCACCATAACATGTGATCCTGTACGTACCGGAGAAATATTTTACAATCTTATTACAAACGGTATAAAATATAACGAGAGTGACCTGAAAAAGGTCGAGGTCGGATATACAGAGGGCAGTACGGGTCCTGTATTTTACGTGCGTGACAACGGTATCGGTATTCGGGAAAAACACAAGGAATCGATATTCCGGATCTTTAAACGGCTCCACCCCAGAGACCGTTACGGCGGAGGGACCGGGTCCGGATTGACGATAGTAAAAAAGTTGATCGAACGGCACGGCGGATCAATATGGCTGGAATCCGAATACGGAAAAGGCTCGACTTTCTATTTTACATTACAGGGGGAACGTTCGTGAACAAAGTGGCCGATCAACCAATCCTCGTTATAGAGGATTCACCGGAAGATTATTACATAGTGGAGCGGGGATTCAAAAAAGCGAGGCTTGCAAATCCGATCTACCACTGCGAGGACGGGGACGAGGCGCTGGATTTTCTCTTTCATCGGGGCAAATACGGACCGCCCCGAGAGCCGGTACGCCCGGGGATTATTCTCTTGGACCTCAATCTCCCCGGTACCGACGGACACGAAGTACTTGCGGAAATAAAAAAGGACCCGGAATTACAGCGGATACCGGTTATCGTGCTTACCACCTCGAACGACCCCCAGGACATTGATAAGTGTTATAAAAACGGGGCCAACAGCTTTATAACCAAACCGGTAACGTTCCGCGGGTTTACTGAAGCGATTCAGCAGCTCAAGGAATACTGGTTTAGTATCGTGATTCTTCCTCAAGGAGAATGAATAGTGCATATTCTGTTAATTGAAGACAATCCGGAAGATCAGCACCTGTATAAAACGTACCTTTCCATGGACAGGGAGTATGACTACACCTTTTCTGTTTCGCAAACCGGAGAGGAGGGGCTTTCTCTTTACCGGAAGGAACGGTTCGATTGTATTATTTTGGATTATAACCTGCCGGATATGGACGGGATTGAGTTTCTCGACACTCTGGCTCACATCTCTCAACCGTTAAAAGCACCGGTTATTTTTCTCACGGGACAGGGGGATGAAACGGTCGCCGTCGAAGCGATGAAAAAGGGCGTCTATGATTACCTGGTAAAAAGCAAGGTAAACAGCGAGGTGCTGGTCCGCTCCGTCAAGTACAGCATCGGCGCAAAGCGCAATCAGGATGCTCAGAAAGAACACCTGCTCTTTTTAGAAACTCTTATCGATACGATCCCAAATCCGATCTTCTTCAAAGATGTCGACGGCATTATCCGAGGGTGCAACAAAGCGTTCGAAACATTTACCCAAAAACCGAAGTCGGAACTGATAGGACAGAGCGATGCACAGATTATGAGCGGTGAGTTTGCACAGCGGTGTAAAGAGAGTGATTATAACCTGCTCAGTGCTCCCGGAATCGACTCGTTCGAAGGTCAGGTTTCGTTTGACGAAGAGGACACCCGGTACGTATTGGTCTACAAAGCCTCGTACTCCAATCTTTTCGGTGAGGTGGACGGGCTGGTAGGTGTAATCATCGATATTACGGAACGGAAGAGAGCGGAAGAACGGGCCAAGAGACTAGCCCTCTACGATGAACTGACTGAACTGCCCAACCGCAGACTCTTCTTTGAACGGCTTTCCAGGGCCATTTCCCGGGCCCAGCGGAACCACTATTTCGTCGCAATCATGTATGTAGACCTGAACGGATTTAAACCGATTAATGACACCTACGGACATGAGGCGGGGGATGAAGTACTTCGCGAAATCGGAAAACGGTTTGTCCACGATATCCGTATGGCGGACACTGCCGCACGTATAGGCGGAGACGAGTTCGGAATTATTCTTCCCGATTTAGACCGTACGGACGGGGTAATAAAAGTGGCCGAAAAGATTGCCGCCTCCATTCAGGAACCGATACCTTATAACGGCAATTCTCTGTCCGTAGTGGCATCCATCGGGATCAGCATCTACCCGACGGACGGTAAGCAGATGGACGAACTGGTAAATATGGCGGATAAAGCGATGTACATTGCAAAGTCTACGAGCAAGAAAAGAGGGGGGGGTCTGTCTTCCCATAATATTGTATTTTATTCACTTATCAAAGGAACAGATAATGGCTGATGACGACACTCTACTGCAACAACTGCGCGCAAAGGGATTCGAAACTGCGAACATAGGTCTGTGCGTCACCGACGAACATGCCAATTTTGTAGAAGTAAATAGAGCGTATTGCGACCTCTACGGATATACCAGGGATGAACTCATAAGAAAACATTTTACAATCGTGATACCGGAGGGAAAAAAGCGGGAAGCGGAGAAACTGTATAACGAAGCTTTTATTGAAGGGAGTGAAATCCCCTTCGAATGGGTAGTCCAGGCAAAAGACGGAACCCGCATTCCTATTTTCGCCACTGGAAACGTAATTTCTTTTGACAACGGGAGAAGATATAAAATTACCTCTGTTACAGATATGCGGGAGCACCTGAAACATGAAACCCACCAGCTGCTCTCAGATAAAGTATTTACAAACTCGAGAGAGGGGATCCTCATAACGGATGCGGACATGCATTTTCTTCAAGTCAACCCGGCCTTACAAAGAATGACCGGATACAGTGAAGACGAGCTCATAGGCCGGACCCCTCACATGTTTAAATCGGGGAGGACCGACTCGTCAAAATATCGGGAAATGTGGAACACCCTTGCCCGCGAAGGATACTGGCAGGGAGAACTGTGGGACAGAAAGAAAAACGGCGAGCTGTTCGCTATTATGCTGAGCATTACTGAGATTAAAAACGATGCGGGTGAGGTTACCCATTATCTCGGCATCATGAACGAAATCACCGAGCAGAAACGGTACCTGCAGCAGATCTACGACCTTGCCTATTTCGACACCCTTACCCAGATGCCCAACCGGGCACTCTTTGACGACCGCTGTGAACAGGCGGTAAAAAAAGCAAAGCGGGAGCAGAGAAAACTGGCCATTCTTTTTATCGATATAGATCGGTTTACTTCAATAAATAACACCTTTGGGCATAAAGTAGGAGATGAGCTGATCCAAAAAGTGGCAACGAGACTGAAAAATAACCTGCGGGAAGTCGACACGATAAGCCATTTCAGCGGAGATAAGTTTGTAGTACTCCTCGAAAACCTAAACGAGTCGCGAGATGCATCTCCGGTTGCGGAAAAATTACTGAGGGTCTTCTCCCAGCCGTTTTATCTCCAGTCTCAAGAGATTTTTATTACGGCGGGGATCGGGATCAGCGTATTTCCGGACGACGGGACTACGACCCAGGTCCTGATGCAGAACGCCGAATCTGCGGTCCACAAGGCAAAAGAGGCGGGCAAGAGCAGATATCAGTTCTATTCCAAGGAGATCAACGCGCAATCGTTCGAGAAACTGCTGCTGGAAAACAACCTCCGGGGTGCAATTACGAATAACGAGCTGTTCCTGATGTATCAGCCCCAGATAAACACCCAAAACAAACAGGTATCGGGGATGGAAGTGCTGGT
>CAZKZZ010000040.1:0-22429 GCA_964557375.1 uncultured Spirochaetales bacterium
AGTTCTGCCAGGACCTGACTGCATTGGCCCGCAGGGAAAAGATCGACCCTGTTATTGGACGGGATGAGGAGATCCGACGGGTGATGCAGGTGCTCTCCCGCAGGACAAAAAACAACCCGGTTTTAATCGGTGAACCCGGAGTGGGAAAGACCGCGATTGCCGGGGGTGTAGCTCGCCGCATTGTCGCCGGAGATGTCCCCGAAAGTCTCAAAGACAAGAAACTGCTTGCCCTCGATCTCGGTTCCCTGGTTGCAGGGACCAAGTTCCGTGGCGAGTTCGAAGAGCGTCTTAAAGGCGTTATCCAGGAGATAGCGAAGTCGGACGGACAGATTATTCTTTTTATCGATGAGCTCCACACCCTAGTCGGGGCGGGCGCAGCTGAAGGCTCTGTTGATGCATCGAATCTGCTCAAGCCGGCATTGGCCCGGGGAGAGCTGCGGGCAATCGGGGCCACCACTCTCGATGAGTACAGGAAGCACATAGAAAAGGACGCGGCCCTCGAGAGGCGGTTTCAGCCTGTCTTTACATCCGAACCGTCTGTCGAAGCATCTGTTGCCATTCTCCGGGGCTTAAAAGAGCGGTACGAAGTACATCACGGTGTGCGTATCAAAGATGAAGCGCTTATCGCCGCTGCCAATCTTTCCAACCGGTACATCACCTCCCGGTTTCTCCCGGACAAGGCAATCGATTTGGTTGATGAGGCGGCGAGCAGATTAAAGATGGAGATCGAAAGCCAGCCCATCGAGCTCGATAAGATCCAGCGGAAGATCCTTCAGCTCGATATTGAAAAACAAGCTCTCACCAAAGAAACTGATGAGGCTTCAAAAGAACGGCTCGAAAAACTCGATAAAGAGCTCGCGGAGCTTAAGAGCACCCGTGACGGGATGCAGATGCAGTGGAAAAACGAGAAGAAGGTAATCGATGAGATCCGGACCCTCAAACAGAAACTTGACGAACTGCACACTGAGGAGATCCGCTATGAGCGGGAGGGAAACCTCACCAAAGCAGCGGAAATCAAACACGGGTTGATGCCGCAGACCCAGAAGGAACTCGATGACAAGACAAAAGAGCTCGATAGTATGCAGAAAGATAATCAGCTCCTGCGCGAAGAGGTAAGCGAGGAAGACATTGCCCAGGTGGTCAGCACCTGGACTGGAATCCCCGTCTCCAAGATGCTTGCCTCAGAGATGGAGAAGTACCTTCATCTCGAGGAAATACTCACCAACCGGGTTGTGGGGCAGGACCACGCCGTAAAAGCGGTGGCCAATGCGATACGGCGGAACAAGACAGGCCTCTCCGAAGAGAACAAACCACTCGGTACGTTTATATTTTTAGGTCCTACCGGTGTAGGAAAGACCGAGCTTGCCAAGACATTAGCGGATTTTCTCTTCAACGATGAACGGGCCCTGACCCGGATCGATATGAGCGAGTATATGGAAAAGTTTTCCGTCTCGAGACTCATCGGCGCTCCTCCGGGATACGTGGGCTATGATCAGGGCGGCCAGCTCACGGAGACGGTGCGGAGAAGACCGTACTCGGTGATCCTCTTCGATGAGATCGAAAAGGCCCATCAGGACGTGTTCAACGTACTGTTGCAGCTATTAGACGAGGGCCGTCTTACAGACGGACAGGGCCGGTTAGTCGATTTCAAGAACACCATCATCATTATGACCAGTAACGTCGGCAGTGATCTCATCCTCCAGGCGGAGGACCTCGATAAAGTGCGTCCCCAGATCGATGTGATCATGAAACAGACATTTAAGCCGGAGTTCTTGAACAGGATCGACGAGATCATCACTTTCCGCAGGCTCGGCAAGGAGCATATCTTAAGCATCGTCGATATCCAACTGAAAAATATGAAAAAGCGGCTCGAGGAGCGGAAGCTCGAAGTGAATGTCGACGAGAAGGCCAAGAAGTTTTTAGCAGACCGGGGGTTCGATCCCGCTTTCGGGGCACGGCCGCTTAAGAGGACCATTCAAAACCTCATTCAGAACGAACTTGCCCGGTATATCCTGGAAGGCAAGTTCAGTGAAGGGGACACGGTTGCAGTCTCTGCCAATAATGAAGGGCTGACCTTCAAAAAGAAGAAATAAACCGCGGGTGGATGAGTTTCCTCAGCTCATCCGCCCGGTCTCATCCGTCCGGTCGTCCCGCTACCGGGTATAACTCGTCCGCTGTACGTATTTCGTGTGGAGCAGCTCGTGAGCTTTTTCACTCAGTGGCTCGCCCAAGAAATCGTTGTACAGCTTTATAATGGCGGGATTACGGTGGCTCAGCCGGTGGTCCCGCAGGCTGTCGAGCTTGAACAGTCCTTCCGAACGCTTCTTCCTGATCTCAGTGTTCACATTCCAGGCCTGTCCTCCTCCGCCGATGCAGCCTCCCGGGCAGGCCATCACCTCGATAAAATCGTAGGGGGGTTTCTCTCCGGCAGCCTTGGCATCACGGACCCGGTTTATCACCTGTTCCACATTGGCAAGTCCGTGGGCAACAGCAACATTGACCTCTCTGCCTTCAATAGTAAGCTGCATCTCTTTGATTCCTTCCATCCCCCGGATCTCCTCAAACTCCACCTGATTTCCGTCTTTACCGGTAATAAAGTAGTAGGCGGAACGGAGGGCCGCTTCCATCACTCCGCCGGTCGTACCGAATATAGCACCGGCACCGCTGTAGTCCCCTAAAGGAGAGTCCGGTTCGTCGAGACAATTGAGATCGTTGAGCCGAATTCCCTGCTGCTGGACCATCCGGATAAACTCTCGTGTTGTAATGGAGATGTCCACATCCTGGGTCCCGCTTGCATACATCGAATCCGCCCTGGTTATCTCGTATTTTTTTGCGGTGCAGGGCATGATCGAGACCATGTAGATGTCTTTCGGGTCGATGCCTGTGGTTTCCGCGTAGTAGGTTTTGGTCAGCACTCCGAGAATCGCGTGGGGAGATTTACAGCTCGAGAAGTAATCGATCATATCACCGTGAAATTTTTCCATGAAATCGACCCAGGAAGGACAGCATGTTGTAATGAGAGGCAGTGCCTCCGGGTTGTTTGTGAAACGGGCGGCGAACTCACTTGCCTCTTCCATGATCGTTACATCAGCGCCGAAGTTGGTGTCGAATACCGCTTTGAATCCCATTTTCCGAAGCGTATTGTATATTTGGCCCGAGATATTGATACCGGGAGGATATCCGAACGCTTCTCCTACCGAGACCCGTACCGCGGGTGCAATCTGGGCGATACACACTTTCTTCGGGTCGAGCAGCGCGTTCCACACCTCTTCGGTCTCATCGTACTCGTGTATAGCCCCCACCGGACAGTGCGCGGAACATTGACCGCACCGAATGCACGGCGATTCGGAAAGACCGATCTCTCCCGCGGGAGAAATCCGGGTGCTGATACTTCGCTCGAGCATGGAGAGGGCCCACACATCCTGCAGATGTTGACAAATCTCGATACAACGGCCGCATTTGATGCATTTTCTCGGGTTGAGTATGATTGCCCGTGTCGATTCATCGGTTGGAAGGTCTCGAACATAGATGGGCAGGGTCTCTTCCATGATTCCGAACTCTTCGGCAAGCTGCTGTAGTTCGCAGGTGCCGTTTCTCCGACAGGTGAGGCACTCATTGGGATGGTTACTCAGGATCAGCTCGAGAATGGTCCTGCGCACCTGAATGACTTCCGGATGATGGGTGAGTACTTCCATCCCTTCGGTGAGCTCGGTCGTACAGGCGCGCATCATCTGTTTTTTTCCGACCACTTTTACAACACAGATACCGCAGGCGGCAGTCGCTTCGAGATCGTCATGTTTACAGAGGCTCGGAATATTGACGTCGATCTTTTTCGCCGCATCCATGATAGTGGTATTTTCTTCTACGTTTACTTCTATATTGTTTATTTTTGCGGTAATCATTCCGATACCTCCTCTTTTAGCAGGTCGAGATACTCGTTTTCGAAGTACCTGAGCGTGGAGAGCACAGGATTCGGTGCCGTCTGTCCCAAACCGCACAGCGATGCCTGGGTCATTGCCTGGGCAATCCTCCGAACCTTTGCAAGGTCCTTTTTGGTACCGTTGCCGGCTGCAATTTTTTCGAGCAGTCCGAGAAGCTGAAATCCTCCGATTCTGCACGGTGCACATTTACCGCACGATTCGTCAACGGTAAAATCGAGGTAAAAAGCGGCAATAGTTACCATGCTGTCATCTTCATCGAGAGTAATCATCCCCCCTGATCCCATAATAGAACCAAGTTCCTCCAGTCTGTCGTAACAGACCGGACTGTCGAGCATAGATTGGGGAATAACACCTCCGGAAGGCCCTCCTGTCTGTACCGCCTTGAGCGGTTTTTCGGTGGCCATACCGCCTCCGATCTCTTCGATAATGGTGCGGATCTCCGTTCCCATGGGCACTTCGATGAGGCCGGTATTTACGGTCTTGCCGGTGAGGGCGAAAACTTTTGTCCCTTTGCTCGTTTCTGTGCCCATGGATGAAAACCATGCACTGCCGTTTCTGATGATGTGAGGCACATTGGCCAGGGTTTCAACGTTATTGACACAGGTCGGTTTCTCCCAGAGTCCTTTTTCGGAGGGGTAGGGCGGCCGCGGTCTCGGCGTGCCCCGCTTACCTTCGATCGAGGCGATCAGGGCGGTCTCTTCACCGCAGACAAATGCGCCGGCACCGAGGCGGATCTCACAGTCGAAAGAAAAGCCGCTGCCTAAGATATTTTCTCCGAGAAGTCCCCGCTTCTTTGCCGCTTTTATCGCTTTCTCGAGTCGGGAAACGGCGAGGGGGTATTCGACCCGGATATAAAACCATCCCGACTCCGCGCCCACTGCAAAACCGGCGATGATCATCCCTTCGAGTACTGCATGGGGGTCGGCTTCCAGAATACTTCGGTCCATGTAGGCACCCGGGTCACCCTCATCACCGTTGCACACAATGTATTTCAGGTCACCGGGATTACTCCGGGTATTAGACCATTTCAGGCCGGTTGGAAAGCCCGCACCCCCCCGGCCCCTCAATCCGCTTTTTTTGATCTCATCGATAAGCTCCTCAGGAGTCATCTCGGTCAAAACTTTTTTCAGCCCGGCATATCCGCCCCGGGCGATGTACTGGTCGATGCTTTCAGGGTCTACCGCCCCCGCATTGGCGAGAACAATTTTCTCCTGTCCGGTAAAAAAGGTGCTGTCGAGGGGAAATGTATAGTTTTTTAAGAAATCGGGGATTTCAAAGGGAGTGTCTTTGTTCCAATCGATTGCGCGCGCTATGTGTTCTACCACGATCAGCCTCGCCACTAACGGCTCCACTTCCTTGTACAGTACCGGCCGGGCATCTGCCATTTCGACCCGGACAAGAGGCCCTTCGCTGCACAGACCCATGCATCCGGTCTTTACGATTTGGACCTGATCGGTAATGTCGTGCGCCTTGACCGCTTCGGTTACCGCCTCTACCACCTCGCTGCTTCCCGAGGATTCACACGCGGTACTGCTGCAGCAGAAAACCCTGCATGTATACTCTTGCTGCCGATTTTTTTCTTGTTCAGCGATTTCTTCGATATTCTCCATGCTAGGCCTCCTCCTGCTCAAATTGTTTTCGCCATTCACCAATTATGCGGGGAAGCTCCGGTATCTGTACCTTTCCGTATGTCTTTCCGTTTATCACTACCACAGGTGCGAGTCCGCAGCAGCCCACACATCGGACTGTTTGGAGGTGAAACAGACCGTCATCTGTGGTCTCCCCTTCACTGATTCGGAGTTCTTCTTCGAGGGTACTAATAATATCAGGAGCGCCTTTTAAAAAGCAGGCCGTTCCCGTACACACCGAGATAACGGCTTTTCCGGGTGATTCGAGGCGAAAATAATTATAAAACGTAAGCACCTCGTAAATTCGGGCCAGCGGCACAGCCATAGCAGAGGCCAGTTTGAGTGATGCTTCTCTGGGAACGTAACCCTCCCTGTCCTGAATATCGTGGAGGGCCATGATAAGAGAGCCCTTTTTCTTTTTCCATTTTTTTATAGCCGTTTCTACCGGATCGGTAGACGAAGTTTTTGCCATGCGAAATCTCCTTTTACATTCTCTCGAACAGATCGATAAGGACCGGATGATACTGTTCCACCAGTCCCACGTCGCGGGGATGGACCTCACCCCTGATCGTCCGGGCGGTTACATCGAGCGACCCGTAAGCAGACCGGATCTGCTGTTTCATCTGCTCTTTCATCTCCGGGGTAAGAGAAGGGTTCCGGTCGATTTCCTGCAGAGCCTCTTTCAATTCAGGGTTCACTTCGGTTGTTTTCTTCTCGATCTCTAAGGCCGTGGCCGTATGAAGAATGAGAGTTGCTTTCTCGAAAAAAGAGATGTCCCATCCGTATCGTGAAAGGATCTGTTTTATTTTCGCATCGTTGTACATCTGTTTTGAAAACAATTCCCCATTTTCCGACCGGTCGAGTGCTTTCCCTGCCTCCTGAAACTCGGCCATGATAGGTTCGAATGTGGATATAAACCGGCTCATATCATCAGGAGTGAGAACCTGCCGGGGGGCCTCATCAGTTTGTGCTGAAACTACTGCAGTGAAAGCGGCAAGCAGTACAAGTGTAAAGAGCAGCTTTTTCATATTTCCCTCCTCGCTATGCTGTCATTTTATAGAAGAATATGATATGAATCAAATAGGAACGGGTTATGGGAAAATTGTGGCAGAAACAGTACCAAGTCGAAAAACAAATAGAAACATTTACGGTAGGAAAGGATTACCTCTTAGACAGGAAACTGGTCACGGCAGACTGTACGGCCAGTATCGCCCACGCGGAAATGCTCTCTTCGATCGGTATTCTAACATCTGAAGAAGAAAAAGAGCTAAAAAGGGGCCTCCTCGAGATCATCGAGCAGCAGATGAAAGGTGTTTTTTCTATTTCTCCTGAGGATGAGGATTGTCACACCGCTATTGAGAACTATCTTACTGAAAAATTGGGTGAGAGCGGGAAAAAAATTCATACGGGGCGGTCGAGAAACGACCAGGTCTTAGCGGCCTTGCGGATCTATACGAGGGCTTTCCTGCTCGAACTGCAGAAGGCTGTCCTCGATCTTTCCGGCAGTTTTCTCTCGTTTGCGGAGAAGCATCGTATGGTGCCTATGCCGGGAAGGACCCACATGCAGATAGCCATGCCTTCATCGGTCGGGTTGTGGTCCGCCTCATTCGGTGAGGCTCTGCTCGAAGATTACCTCCTGCTCGAGAACGCGTACAGGCTGAATGACCAGTGTCCGCTGGGAGCTGCCGCCAGTTACGGGGTGCCCCTGCCCTTGGACAGGGAAAAGGTTGCTGCTCTTCTCGGATTTCACAGGGTGCAGCAAAATGTACTTCTCGTGAATAACGACCGGGGAAAAATCGAATCAATTGTACTCGAGGCGGTCGAGCAAGTCGGTATAACTCTCAGTAAAGCAGCAGAGGACATTATCCTGTTCTCCATGCCCGAGTTCGGCTATTTTTCACTGCCTAAAGAGCTGTGTACCGGGTCGAGCATCATGCCCCAGAAACAGAATCCGGACCTGTTGGAACTGGTGCGAGCGAAAGCTGCAACGCTTTCCGGATTGACCGTACAGGTAAAAAATATCATCCGCTCACTTCCGTCAGGGTATAATCGGGATTTTCAGGAAACGAAAGAGCCGCTTTTAACCGGACTGCAGACGGGCCTGGATATGCTCGGGATCGTAAATATTGCCGTTTCTTCGCTTACCGTGCACGAAGAAGCGCTGAATAAGGGGTTTACTCCCGACATTTACGCTACCGATGCCGTAATGGAGCAGGTCCGCTCCGGGGTCAGTTTCAGAGAAGCGTATCGGAATGTAGCCGCTAATCTCGAAACGCTTCAAAATCGGGATCCTAAGAACAGTATTACTGAACGGAGTGCGGTCGGCACCCCGGGAAATCTCGGCTTAGAGAACAGTACAGCACGCCTCGATGACCTCCTCACCACACTCGAAAGCGAGAAAACACGTGTCGAAAAAGCGTTAATCGCGCTCTTAGGCCGTTCGGTATCAATTCTCGGATGGTGAAGTCTATCCGCTCTGCTTACGTTTTCTTTTTATAGAGTATCGAAACGAGTACAAGACCTAGAAAGGTCGCAATGTAGGGAAACGAAAGAACCACCGTTCCGGGAATAGCGGCCGTACCCTGCACCCGGTTGGTAACCGCTTCCGCTAGAGCAAAACAGAACGCTGCAATCAAAATCCCTGCCGGATGTTTGCGCCCTAAATAAATCGCTACCAGGGCTATCCATCCCCGACCGCCGGAGATGTTCGGTACGAAGGCTCCGAGCCTCATGACCAAATTTGCTCCGGCGAAACCGCAGAACGCACCGGAGATAAGAATTGCAGAGAGCTGATAGTGCAGCGGATTACAGCCCCGTGCAGTAAGGGTTTGCGGTGCCAATCCGGCCGCCTGCAGCCTGAGCCCGAACGGGGTCCGGTAGAGAAGCCGGTAGGTGATAAAAAGCAGTACTAAGGAGCAGTAGAAAAAGATGGAGTGGCCGAAAAAAAGAGGACCGATAAGGGGGAGCTCCTGTAACCCGATAAACAGCCTGGTCCCTCCTGTGCCCCCCGTTTCGGTAAGTCTTACCACACCTTTTGTATCAAAGAAGAGGGTAGAGAGCAGTGTTACCAAGCCCGCGGCGAGCAGATTTACTGCTAACCCTGAGATAAAGATGTTCGTTTTGAGATAGAGACTGACACCTCCGAAGAGCAGAGAGAGAAGAAGGGATGAAACAACACCTGCGAGGATTCCAAGCCACAGGGAGCCGGTAAAAGAGGTGATGACAACCGCTGCGAACGCACCGTTTAATATGAGACCTTCCAAGGCGATGTTGAGCATACCGGCCCGTTCCGTAAAAAGCCCGCCTAGTGCTGCAATGAAGAATGGGGTCATGATCTCAATCGTGCTGAAAATCATCCGGCTCTCCTCCTCCTATAGAAGGGAATAACAAGGTTTGAGGCAGTAATAAAAAACAGTATAACAGCCTGAACAAGGGAGCCCAATTCGAACGAAAAGTTGGTCTGAACCATGGCTACCTCCGCACCGGATTCGATATACGCGATAAGCAGTGCCGACGGGACGACAAGAAGCGGGTTGTTCCGGGCGATGAGGGCCGTTACGATGCCGTTCCATCCCATCCCCGAAGTCACGCCGACGGAGCAGCGGTGGGCAGTACCGAGGACCCACATTCCGCCCCCGGCCCCGTGCAGGCCGCCCGAAATCACCATGGGAAAGATAAGATACCGGTTAACAGGTATCCCTCCGTAGCGCGCGAACTCTCTGTTCTTGCCGCAGAGAGTCCACCGGTACCCCCAGGTAGTGTAGGAGAGAAACAGGAATGTGATGATGACGAGGACGATTACGGTAAATATCCCCATATTGAGATTCGACGGCGGCATCAAGAATCGGAAGAGAAACTGTTCAGGAACCTCTCTTGTAGCGAGGAGGTATCCGCTCTGGTCCCGAAGCGGCCCGGAGATGATGTAGTTGATAACAGGAATTACCGCGCCTGCTAAAAGAAACGAACTCAACAGCTCGTCCGTGTTCCAGAATGCCCGGAGAAGACCTGAGATAGCAGCGATTCCGGCGCCGGCACATGTCCCGGCTGCAAGAGCAACCAGCATCCCCGTGCCGCCGGCAAAAGGTGATACAGCGGGAGCAGATACTGCAAGTGCTGTTATTGTAGTAATGAAAGCGCCAATGTAGATCTGTCCCTCCCCTCCCAAATTGATCAAGCCCGCCCTGAATGCCAAGGCCGCGCCTAACCCGGTAAAAATGAGAACCGATGCCAAATTGAGCAGATTCCCGAAGTGGTAGCCGGTGAGAAGGGGCCCTGCAAAAAAATAGTAGAGTGCCTCCGCCGGCTCGGGGCTCAAAACGAGAAGAAGGGCAAGAATTATGATAAAGGCAATACCCAAGGCGGCAATGGTGACGACAGCGCTTTCCGATGAGCCGGTATCATGTATCATGAGAGTCGACCTCATTCGGTTCGAGCCCGAGAAGATAGCGTCCCAGGGTCCGTTTGGTAAGTTCTCTGTTATCGAGTATGGAAGAGACCATCCCTTCCCGCAGTACTACTATGGTATCTGCGAGGTGGAGTACCTCATCAATATCGGATGAGATGATGAGAATTCCTTTCCCGCCGTCTCGAAGCTGTTTTATCTCGCTCAGTACCCGGGCTCCCGCATGCATATCCAGACCCCAGGTCGGTTCTGTAAAGATGATCAGAGGATGCTGTTCATACAGTTCACGGGCGATAATTACTTTGTTGATATTTCCTCCCGAGAGTTGATAGAGCGGCTGCCCCGGTTCGGCTGCAATTGCGTAGGCGCGGGTAAGGGAGAGAACGAGACGGTCGACGGTTTTTTTTGAGAGAACACCGTAGCGGGACAACCGAGGGTGGCGGTGAAGAATGATGTTGTCCCGGACGGTCGAATGGAGACTGGCACCCCGGGATAAACGCTCGGTTGGAATGTATGCTGCCCCCAGCGCGCGGAACTCCTTCGGAGAGTAATGGAGAAGCTTTTCTCCGCATACAGCGACCGTGCCGCGGTCCGGTTTGCGAAAACCTGTGAGAACATCTTCGAGCGTTTCCAGCCCCACTTCTCGAATCCCTGCGACTGCTACGATTTCTCCTGTATGAACGGTAAAGGTGACATCATGGAGGATCTGCTGCTCTTTTTTCCCGACCGCTAACCCTGTTGCTTCCAGGACGGGTTTCTCGGTTCCCCAGTCAGGTGAGGCCGGCTGTTTCTTGGATTCATTCACTTCTGGGATTGCCGTCCCCCGGTTTGTTTCTCCGATCATCAGTTCGGAGAGTTTGGTAATCGTAGTGCTCTTTGCCGCTACCGTATCTATAACCGCACCCTTTCGTAAAATTGTAATACGGTCTGCAAGATTGATTACCTCTTCTATTTTGTGGGTTATGAATATAATGCCCCATCCCTTTCCGCGAAGATGGTCCAGCAGGCTGAAGAGAACTCCTTTTTCCTGTTCCGTGTATGTTGCAGTCGGCTCATCGAGTATGAGGACCCGAATATCAAAGAGGAGCATCGCGATGAGGGAAGCTTTCCGCATCTGGCTGGCTGTCAAGTACATCATTTTCATATCGAGATCGATCGAAAAATCAATACCGTAAGCCTCAATCGTCTCTTCGATAGCCCGCACAGCCTGCTGTTTGTTCAGTGATGCATACTTCCGCGGTTCCCTGCCTAGAACGATGTTCTCCCACACCGTAAACTCAGGGATAATAAACGGATGCTGATGGATCATCCCGATCCCGCAGGCAAGAGCTTCTTTAGGTGAAGAGAAACGCACTTTTTCTCCTGCAACCACAATCTCACCCCTGTCCGGCTGGGTGAGTCCGGAGAGTATATTCATCAAGGTGGTCTTCCCAGCACCGTTTTCACCGACGAGCCCGTGAATTTCTCCCCTGTTCAGTGAGAGAGATGCCTTGTTGACCGCGGTAAGGTTGTTTTGGGGGAATACTTTAACGATGTCATGCAGTTCGACATTCACTGTTCAGCCCGGATCTAGAGGGTGGGCATGGTGAGGGTTATCTCTTCGTTTTTCAGTTTTTCGATAACCTCGCGCTGTTTTTCCCGTATCTTTTCCGGGACATTGTCGATGTACCGCTGGTCGTCTTCGATAAAAATAATATATCCCTCTTTGATTCCGGCGATCTCTGCTGTCCCGAACGGGAGGCTTCCCTCAATCGCCTCTTTTACCTTTTCGTAGGCCGCTTTGTCCTGCCGAATTGCAGAGCTCCCCACTACCGTACCAGGGGCCACACCGTATCCGTTACTGTCGAACCAGAGAACGTACTTATTTTGCTCTTTTGCAGCAGAAACCACACCTTCATTCGCACTCCCCGCAATGGTGAGGATTACATCGACCCCCTGCTCGAACATGCTGTATGCCAGTTCACCGGCTTTCGTTGCATCATACCAGTTGCCGAGGATACGCATGTCGAGTACTGCTCCCTGTGCAGCGGCGTTGATACCCAGCTCGAACCCCGGCCGTATTACCTGGTTCATAATGGGATATTCCTGCCCTGCGATTAGTCCGACTCTTAACTCCTCGTTTGCTCCGGGCATGGAACTCTTCGTGATCAGCCCTCCGAGATGCCCGATTAAATAGGCCTGTTCCATCTGATTGTAGAGAAATGTGTAGATTTGCCGGTTCCCCTCGAGATAGCCGTCCAATACGAGGTAGTGCTGTTCGGGAAACTCTTCTCCTACCTGGGCACAGATCTCGGGCATAGCCGGATTTGACGTAACAATAAGATCATATTTCCCGGTTGCAGTAATAGTGGTTACTTTCTCTTCCCATTCACTCTGCGCGAACCCCCCTTCGATGACCTTGACCGCGGTATGTTCGTACTCATCACCTGCCTTCTGCGTGCCTTCGACGAGCATCTCATAGAGGGGACTCCCCGATACCACCCCGGGAACGAACACTGCAATTTGATATGCCTTTTCACCTTCACCGGAAGCCGCTTTTTCTTCGGTTTCCCCGGCTGCGTCCTGCCGCTGTCCCTCTTCTTTACACGCGCCGAAAGAAATAATAAGAATGGCCGCGAGAAATAGAGCGAGTAATGATTTTGTTTGTTTCATAATTCCTCCCTGTAGTTTTCTTGTTGGGAGGGAAGAAAGAAAAGACGGGTTGTCCTTCTTTTCTTCTCCCATCCAGACTTTCACTGTCGGTAACGGAATTCCACCGTATCCATCCTCACTCATAAGGATTTGCGGACTCTCACCGCCGGTCGGGCCGTAACCCTCCCTCGAAGAAAAGAAACATTGTATATATCTTCTGAAACGTACCCACTATTATACTGATTGTCAATACGTTCAGCATGTGGTACGTTTACTTCATTCAATATCCTGAGACTGCAAAGGATCTGCTATGAATCTTTCAAAACCGGGAAGCTTAGGAATCGTCCCCTGTCCTGGCGGAGAACCGTTTGCGAATGAATTGGTGCATCAGCTGAAATTTCTCTATAAAAAGAAAATGAACCGCAAAGCCTCATCATTGGCCCGGGAATACGGGTATTCCAAAAAAGATGTGTTGCAGTACATCAATTTTGCCACCGACATTCACGCGCCCCGCCCCCTCTACAACGGTCCTGTCGACGGAGTCAGACTGCCCAAGTTCGAGGTCCAGGTACGCTATTCCCGCTTTGCAAACGGAGAGTTTAAAACAGAGATGCTCTCCAGTGTTCGGGGAATGGACCTCTACATTGTTCAGGACGTTGAAAACCACGAACCGGTATCCGTATACGGCGATGACCGCCAATACCGGCTCTCTATCAACGATCATGTAATGGTCCTTTTCAACACAATCGATACTGCGTTCCAGGCGAGCGCTAACAGTGTGACTGTGGTCATTCCCACCTATCCGTTTGCCCGCCAGCACAAAAAGCGGGGGAGGGAAGGATTGACCGCTTCCTGGTTCGGCCGGATGCTGGAACACATGGGTGTTTCCAGGATAATAACGTTGGATATTCACTCGACGGAAATCGAGAACAGCTTCAACACGTTGAGAATGGAAAATCTCCACGGCTCATATCAGACGATCAAAAAACTTTCCGAGATTATGGACCTCGACGCCAAGGATTTGGTGGTCGTATCCCCCGACACCGGTGCGATTGCACGAAACAAGTTCTATGCCGGTAACCTCAAACGGCCCCTGGCTCTCCTCTATAAAGAACGGGACTATTCTCAAATCAGTCAGGACGCTGATGAAAACAATATTACCACCATCAGGCTCCTCGGTGATGTTGAAGGAAAAACCGTGTTCATGGCGGATGACATGATCGGGACCGGCGGGACAATCATCTCTGCGATGCGCTGCTTAAAAGAGATGGGAGCGAAAGAGATCATCATAGCAATCAGTCTTCCCCTGTTTACAGCGGATGCGATCGACCACTTCGACTCGATCTATCAGGAAGGGCTTTTCGATATGATCATCGGGACCAACGCCGTATTCCACAATGACTATCTGACCGGGAAAAACTGGTATGTGGAGGTCAATATTTCAAATCTTTTTGCCCGGACTATCTACCGGCTCCACCACAACAGCAGTCTGAGTCCGCTGCTCGATAATCGAAGTATTATCCAAAATGTATTGAAAAAATGAAGAGTCTGCTCTGTATCGATATCGGGACCTCATCCATAAAAGGTGGAGTAATCAATGAAAGCGGCACATTGGAACAGTGGAACCGGGTAAGTCTCTACGCTCCTTCCGGAGAAGACTTTAACCACTGGGACCCGTTGCACTGGGTCGATGCCATCGGTGAGCTGATTGCGGGCCTCGGCAAATCACCGCAGGGCACAGCGGCGCCCGCCAGACTGCCGCACACCAATCTGGTCCATGTATCCGGGGTTGCTGTAAGCGGAAACGGCCCGACAGTCGTTCCGGTGGATGAAAACGGTACTCCCAGTTATGAAGCGCTCCTGTGGCTGGACAAAAGAAACATCAAAATCGAGGATCAGCCTTCCTTTTTTCTTCCCAAAGTAAAGTGGTTCTCAGTTAATCAGCCCGGGCTGTATGAGCGGACGAACCTGTTTTTCTCCTGCCCCGAATACATCTGTTACTTGCTCACCGGAGAGGCGGTAACCATAACGCCGAGCGGGGAGTTTTCTTCCTATATTTGGGACAGTTCAGGCATCGAAGCGTACGGCCTGGACAAAGAAAAGTTTCCTCCGTTTGTACCGGTAACACACAGGATCGGGACGGTGCAGAAGAAAGCCGAAGAGAAGTTTGGAATCAAAGCAGGTACACCTGTATACGCCTCAGGATCCGATTTCCTGATGTCTCTTCTGGGCACGGCGGCAGTGGTGCCCGGGCGCACCTGTGACCGGGCCGGCACCTCGGAAGGAATCAACTACTGCTCACGGGTCGAAATCGGACATCCGCGCCTGCGGTGTCTGCCCCACGTAATTGAAGGGTATTACAATGTTGCAGGTATTCTCGCTTCAACGGGGAGGGTGTTCGAGTGGTTTCGAAAAATTTCGGGACAGCTCGAAAAACCGTACCGCCAGATGTTCGAAGAGATTGAGGCCGTTGCCCATAAGGAGAGCTTTCCCCGGTTTTTTCCTTCTCTTCACCGCGGGCCGGTGTGGGATTTCTCCGGAGGCGCTTTTACCGGGCTCGAGCCGTATCATGAAGCCCCCTCTATGGGGAAAGCGGTTGTAGAGGCAATCGGTTTTGCAGTAAAGGACCTGATATATACACTCGAGGAAAACAACTGCCGAATAGACGAACTGCGGGTATCAGGAGGGCAGGCGAGAAATGTACTGTGGAACAGGAAAAAGGCGGATATAACCGGCAAACAGATCGTGGTCCCGGCAGTGGTGGATGCGGAACTGCTCGGAAATGCAGCGGCGGGATTTACCGGTGCGGGTCTTTTTTCCACCCTTACAGAAGCAGCTGAAACGCTCTTTCGGGCAGAAGAGGTGTATGAGCCGAGAAGAGAGGAGTTCGAATACTATGAATCCGCCTTCGCAACGTATCAAGAGATGTGCCGGCGGATCCTTACCATTATCTAAACAGTGCAAACAAAAGTGAATGTTCTTTGAGCCACCCCTCAGCTTCTCTGTAATAAGGAAACCGCGCCTCCATCTCCTTCCAGAACGGTTTTTTGTGATTGCGGTGGATCTGATGGACCAGTTCATGGACAATGAGATAGTCCTGTACATATTTGGGGGCCATGATGACCCTCCAGTTGAGGGATATCCCCCCGATGCCGGAGGAGCTGCCCCATCGGGTTTTTTGGTCCCGAATGTAAACCTTGGCGTAGGGGACGTTCATCGCATGAGAGAGTTCAGCGGTACGTGCAGTAAGTTCCTTCTTTGCTCTCCTTCGAAGCCAACCGGCCAGCAGTTCGAGAAGTTCTGTGTCATTACCGCGGATGTACTTTATCGTGATTGTCTGTTTTTGATCGTTACAGGTGACCGAAGGCCGTTTATCACCCTGTTTTTTTTCTATTTTATAGGGATATCCATGCAGAGGGACCGCGTGCAGCGGATTTACTGCGGCAAGGGTTTGCTTCGCTTTGAGGATGTTTTTTACGATCCACCCTTCTTTTCGTTTGAGTGTCTCTGCGATTCGTCTAAACGTGGTATGAGCAGGTGCGGAGACAATCAATTTTCCGTCAAAGGTGACCCGAAGGTTGATATGCTTCTGGTTCTTTCTTCGGATAAGGGTGTAGGTGTAGAGGGACCCTTTGAGGGCTACCTGTTTCTCTTCTCCGGCAGTACTGGCCATATGTAGCTGATGTACAAAAAAAACAGCCCCGGGTCAATAGGGTTTGAAAAAAGTGGTCGATTAAAGTATATTAATAGAGGAAATGAGGAAACTGTTGTGATTTCTTTTATGGCTTTTCCTTTTGGAATGTTCGCATGGATCGTGCCTTTTATTCTCATCTTTATCGGAATAAAGGCAATTCGGCACATGTATCATTCCTCGCATAAGAAGTTTTATAATTACTACGATATCGAAGACCAGCTTCCGGACAGGGACAGCCGTAAACTCGATAATAACGATACCGCTGATAATAAAGTAGCTCTTACCTCCTACAATCGGGGAGAATGGGAATCCCGTATCTTTCGTCTTGCCTATAAAAACCGGGGGAGGATCACCCTCTCCGATATCGTTTTAGAAACCGAACTGGGGCTGAAAGACGCGGAGACGATCATCGAAGAGATGATCGACGGTGTGCATGTGCGGATGGAAGTTCGCGAGGACGGGCTGGTTATTTATGAGTTTCCGGAAATCATTGCCCGGTTTGAAGGGGATGATGATTTAAAGGATTCTTGTTGACAATGGAGCTGTAAAGAGTAACAACCCTTGTCTTGATCTCCTCTAATGTGAGAAAGAATTGTTCCGATGAACTGTTCCCCCCCAAAAGACGCTTAGCAAGGGCCCGCTTCTCCGGCTCGTTTTCGGGGAGCGTGTGTATCTGTCTGTCTTCATAGATCTGAAGAAAATGTTCTACCCTGCGGAGGAACAGGTAATCATCCGAGAGCCGGTCTGCTGTATCGGGGGTGAGAATTCCCGCTTGGCGGAGAAGAGAAATGCCGTTAAGGGTGTTCTCACTGAAGAGAGTCGGGTGTTGATATAAATAAACCAATTGAAGACCCTGCACGAGAAACTCAATATCCCGGATTCCGCCTTCACCGTTTTTTACGTCCATTCCGCTCGAAAGCCCAGACTGTTTCCGTTTTTGTGCTTGTTCCCGCATGGTGATAATCGAGCCGAACACCTCTTCGGGAACTCTTTTTTTGAGCAACATAGGCTTAATCTGCTCGAGAAAACGATTACCGGTAGCGATTTCGCCCGCAATAGGACGCAATTTTAATAAGGCCTGGATTTCCCATAGTGCCGCCTGATGGGTGTAATAATGGAGCAGGGTTTCGAAGGAGCTGACAATATCGCCGGAGCGTCCGAAAGGCCTGAGCCTCAGGTCTACCCGGTACACGTACCCCTCATCGCTGTATGTGGATAAATCGGAGCGGAGCCGCTCCATAAGCCGGCTGCATTTGTTTTTAACAGTTTCCCCGTTATATTCGGGGAGCGGCAGAGGGTCATACACACCGATGAGATCGATGTCCGAACTGTAGTTGAGCTCTTTCCCGCCGAGTTTACCGAAAGCTAAAATGCAGAAGCGGTATACTTCTTTCTCCTCATCGGTGAGAAACGCGTCTTCCGTCCGTTTGAGTACTGTCTGAAGAATCGATTCCGCAAGATTGGACAACTCTTCAATGATGTCCCGTTCCGGTACTTTAAGACAGATGTCTCTGGTTCCGATTCGCAAAATTTCTTTGAGCCGAAACCGCCGCAATCCTTTCAGCCATTCTTCGTGTTCTTCGTAATAAGCGGACACTCTTTCCAGGTCGGCTGCCATCTCCTTAGTGGTGCGAACCTTGTTGATTATTGCCGGCGCGGAAACCCAGTCGAAAAACTCCGGATACCGAATGAGAGTGTCGGCCAGGAATTGACTGCCCGAGAAAATGCCGAGGATGATTTCCAGCCGCTTCGGCTGTGAGAGAAGATCTTTTAGATGGTTTTTGATGTCTGGGACCGAGCTTGCAAACCGCTCCCAATTGTTGAGTGCCATATCGGAGTCCGGAGTCTGTTTTAGTATGTCCCAAGCGAGTACGGCCAGCTGGGCAAAGAGCCCTCTGCGTTCTTTTCCGTCTGCCAGAATGGCCAAATTCTCTTTCGCCCTGGTGAGGTTCTTGAATCCGGCCTCTTCGAGAATACTCTTTTGCAGCTCCTCGGAAAGTGATTCCGAAAGAATGAGGTCCGCGGCATTGCCGACGGGAGGACCCGGAAGCGATTCTCTCCCTAAATGCTGCTCTACGAATTTTCTAATAGCGGCGGTTCTCGTTTCGAACTCGAGATGCAGTATGTGAGCCGGAGAGTATCCCTCCTTCCAGGTGTATCCGGCCCTTCGGGCAAGATGCGTGTATTCGTCGGAAGTTACCTCCGGTAAAAAAAGATCTTCCGCGGAACCGCGAAGCATCCGAAGACTGTTAGTAAGCCTTCTCAAAAAATGGTACGCTTCAATTAACTGGGTAGTCTCCTCAGAAGAGAGGATACCGGCTTTTTTCATCTCTTCGAGCGCGACATGGATGCGTGGAGAACGGAGTGCCGGATTTTCTTTTCCATAAATGCACTGGAGAATCTGGACGGTATATTCAAGGTCGACTAAGGCGCCAGGACTGAATTTTGCGTTAGGCCTGCCCGGTTGAGATTTTTCCTTGAGCTGTTTTTCCCGCAGCGTTTTCAGTTCTTTCATGTCGATTCTGCTCGAAGCGTAGAGCATATCGTCCCGGAGTCGTTCTATTCGCCGGCCGAGTTCACTATCTCCGCCGATCGCCCTCAGCCGTACCAAAGCGAGCAGCTCGAAACTGTGTGCATCACCCTCGGGGCTGTAGTATCTGCAGAAGTTTTCCAGGCTGCATGCGATGGGTCCGCTGTTTCCGAAGGGCCGCAGCCTCAGGTCGACCCGGAAAATACCCTGTCGTTTTGCTTCTATCAATCCGACCGCTTCCCGAAAAACCCGTTCGAAGAAATCACTGTTGGAAATTTGTTCGGGACCGGCACTGCTGCCGTTATCACTGTAGATAAACATGAGCTCGATGTCAGAAGCGTAACCGAGAGCAACTCCGCCCAGTTTCCCCAGACCGAGGACGGCAAACGAAGTGTCCAGTCCTGCCACTGTCTGGGGTTTACCGTATTTCCGGGTCATTTCACGATAGGAGATCGTTACGGCAGTGTTTACCACCAGTTCCGCTAAATCGGTAAGCTGTTTGGAGAGCTGGAGAATATCAATATCGGGGCGAAGAATATGGTCGAGATCGATGAGATAGATTTCCCTGTCTTTGAACTCATTGAGCTTCTGCTTTGCCGCCTCAATCGTGTTTGTTTCTTCGATCAAGGCAGTAAGTGCCTCTCTGTTCTCAGAAGGATCATGGCTGAAATGGGTGTGTTCACCGTCGATGTGGAGCATCGGCAAAATATTCTCATACTGCAGGCGAATAAAATCTTCCCAGAGAAAATCACTTGCACCGAGCAGTCTGGCCAAATCTTTAAGAGTTTTCGGGTCTGAAAGGATCTCCGATTGGACCCGGGAATCGGAAAGTTTGGAAATGTCCTGAATGATCGTTTCGAACCTCAACAGCGCCCGATGGGGGTCCGGTGCTCTGCCCAAGAAATAGGTAAACTGTTTTGTAAACAGAATGGAGAGTTTGATGTTGTTGAGCCGGCGGTCATCATTTATCGGCTTTCCGGAAAGGTCTACGAACTCGAAATCGTCCTCCACCTGTTCTTCGAGGGTTCGGATACGTACACTTTCTATCGAGATGTTGTGAAGGGAAAGAGCATTTGACAGAGAGAAGAGAAAAAACGGTGTATCTTCCGAGACCACTTTGAGCCGTGTCTTGTCGGTGCTCGTTTCCACATCTTTAATACTGACCGGGAATAGGGCCTGGCTTTCATCGACTTTGATTCTGCTCAACGCTTCCGAGACGATTTCCTGCACCTTCTCCCGTGCTTCCCTGATCCCGTTTTCGGGATCTTGTTCGATGATACGGAGGAGTTCATAAAGCCGGGATTCGAACGACCGTTTCCACTGCTCGAACGAACCGGTTATAGTGAGCTCTCCGGTAAAGAGGTCTATTATCTTCCTCCTTTTTATCTGCTTATTTATCTGTTTTTCAGCAGAAGGGGCGACCGGTTTTGCACTATACCGTCTGTATACTGAAGCGTTTTGCTTCTTCGGCGTTGTACTCTTTGCGTAGGTAAATATATTGCCCGAAAGAATGTTGAATCCGGTTGCGGAGAGAAGCCCCGTAATAATGGAGAACAGAGAGGGATAGTCAAACGCAAAAATCGTGCACTCGATAATCGTCTCGTTTCTTTTCTCTATTCTGCAGAGACAGGGATCTTCGCCGGAAAGGTCGGCGAGAGCGTAGAGATGGGCCTGTATTTCTGCGTTGGAGAAACTTCTGAAATAACGGTCCGAGAGACGTTCGAGATGGGCCCGAATATACTGCTCATCGATATCCGGGCACAGGTTCTTGACGGTTTCGAACGACGGCCTCTCTTTCATATGGTAAGTTTCTCATTAACGACGCTGTTTTGCAAGGAAACCGTACTCGAGAGCTGCTCCTATCCGATCGCTTCACGCCCTTTTTCACCGCTTCGTATTCTAATGCATTCATCGAGATGGAGAATAAAGATTTTTCCATCCCCAATTGCGCCGGTATGTGCCCCCTGCACGATCCCTTCAATGGTTACATCTACGAAATCATCATTTACAGCGATTTCCAGCCGTGTTTTTTTGAGAAGATTTACTTCAATAGCAACCCCGCGGTACGACTCATGGTATCCTTTCTGCTGCCCGCATCCTAAAGCATTGGTTACGGAGATCTTATATACTTTACGTTTGTACAGTTCCTGCTTTACATCGTTTAGTTTATGAGGCTGAATGTATGCTATAATCAATTTCATCGTGTCCTCCTTATTACATGTTGCTGAAAATCTGAAAACCGCTGTAAGACTCCGAAGCGTGCTCGCTCAAATCGAGCCCCATCATTTCCTCATCACTTTCAACCCGTAATCCGCCTGCTGCCCGGAGAATACCGAATACGGCACCCGCGATGAGAACTGTCCAGGCGAATACTGATGCAATGCCCAATGCCTGCACACCGATCTGGGCAGTGCGGTCCAGCCCTGAACCGATTTTATCGAGATCCCCGAATAATCCTACAGAGATCGTTCCCCAAACACCGCAGATGCCGTGCACCGAAATAGCGCCTACCGGATCATCCACATGGAGGACCTTATCGAAAAACTCGACTGAGAGGATTACAATAATACCTGCCACTGCCCCGATCAGCACCGCCTCGAGTGGTGATACGACCCAGCACCCGGCAGTAATACCGACCAGACCTGCCAGGCCCCCGTTTAAGGACATGCTCGGGTCCGGTTTCCCGAACCAGAACCAAGAGGTTACCATCGCACCGATTGCCCCGGCACCTGCGGCAAGCGTTGTAGTCACGGCTACAAAGGCGATGTCAGGGTCGGTCCCGGAGAGAGTAGAGCCGGCGTTGAAGCCGTACCATCCAAACCAGAGTATGAACACCCCCAGTGCGGCAAGAGGCAGATTGTGCCCCGGAATGGCGTTGACGGTCGTCTCTCCGTCTACCGTTACATATTTTCCTTTTCTCGGCCCGATAATGACAGCCCCCATCAGTGCCGCCCAGGCACCTACTGAATGAACGACTGTCGAACCTGCGAAGTCATGAAATCCCCTTGACCCGAGCCATCCTCCATCATTCCATATCCAGTGACCGGAGACAGGATAGATCAAGCCGGTTATAAAAACTGTGTAGATGAGGTAGCCGCTGAATTTTGTCCGCTCGGCCATAGCTCCGGAGACAATCGTTGCCGCAGTTGCAGCAAAAACGGCCTGAAACATCCAGTCTCGAAATGTATCGGCATCCGCCCCGGTGAGGAAAAACTGGGATTTCCCGAAAATTCCGGAAACGCTCCCTCCATACATCAGCGCCCACCCAACAGCCCAAAACACGATAACCCCTGTTGAAAAATCCATCAGGTTTTTCATGAGTATGTTGCCTGCATTTTTGGCTCTCGTGAGGCCGGATTCCACCATGGCGAACCCTGCTTGCATAAAGAAAACCAGCGCTGCACAGAGTATGAGCCAGATCATATCAAAAGAAGCGGCATGCCGGGCGAGCGTCTCTTCAACAGTGCTCGCCTCCGCAAACAGCAGTGACGGTATGAGAAAAAAGAGCACTGCACATATAATGGTGCGTGTGGAATGTTTCATTCTAAATCCCCTTACGTGATTGGTTTTTAGAGACTAAGCAATAAATGTGCCAAGTAGGTA
>CAZKZZ010000040.1:22529-24352 GCA_964557375.1 uncultured Spirochaetales bacterium
GGAAGGATGCTATTGGCCGGTTTTGAACAGGTTCGGGTCGATCTCGTGCTTGGCAACCCTCAGTCCCATTTTCCTCTCGGTCAACCCAAGCTGTCGGGCAGCCTTGGCCATATTCCCTTTAGTAGATTTGAGCGCATCGAGGACCAGCTCCCGCTCGAGATTATCGAGCGCCTCAGTGAGGGTGCTGGCCAGCCCGGTTCCGGTAGATTCCGCGCTCTGTAAGCTGGGCGGAAGATGATGGCCGTGCAGCACTTCGTCCCGGCTCAACAGGACGGCCCGTTCGATACAGTTCTCGAGTTCCCGCACATTGCCCGGCCAATGGTAGCTCATAAGCAGGTTTATCGCCGGAGTGCTTATCCTTTTGATTTTTTGGCGGTTCTGTTTGCTGTATTTCTCGACGAAATGGTCCGCGAGCAGGATAATATCGCTTTTTCGGTCTCTAAGCGGCGGCAAATGGATGGGAAACACATTGAGCCGGTAGTAGAGGTCCTCTCTAAATGCATTTTCGTTCATCAGCTCCTCGAGATTTCGGTTGGTTGCGGCCACAATGCGCACATTTGTCCGGTAGGTTTGGTTCCCTCCAACACGTTCGAACTCTTTCTCCTGAAGGACCCGCAGCAGTTTTACCTGAAGTGTAGGGGAGAGGTCTCCGATCTCATCGAGGAAAATCGTCCCGTTGTGGGCAAGCTCGAACCGTCCTTTTCGGGTGTTGATTGCACTGGTAAAAGCACCCTTTTCATGCCCGAACAGCTCACTCTCGATTACCGATTCCGGAAGTGCCGCGCAGTTTACTTTGATAAACGGCTGGTTGCTCCGAGGACTGATGTAGTGTATAGCCTGCGCAACGAGTTCTTTACCGGTCCCGCTCTCACCCCTGATGAGCACGGTCGCCTCGCTGTGGGAAACCTGTGCGATGAGGTCGAACACTTCCTGCATTCTGCTCGATGTACCGATTATATTGGCCGGTCGGTATTTATCTTTGAGTTTTGCCTGAAGACGGTCGTTTTCTTCCACCAAACGCTGCCGTTCTTCCTGCATTTCCTGTCTGAGTTTCACTGCCTGTGCTATCATGGAGCCGATAATGCTCAGAAGCCGTACATCGTCATCGAGGGTCGTCTCGGATGTCCGCTGTCTGTCGATGCTCAATGTACCGATTACCTCTTTGCTCGTTTTTATCGGCACACAAATAAAGGAGATATCACGTTTCTGTTTGTCCTTTCGTGCTCCGGTTTTATTGAGAAATGTCGGCTCTTCGGAGATATTCGGGATTATTACCGGTTGTCCTGTCTCGACAACTCTGCCCGTAATGCCTTCGCCTACGCGGTATTTGCCCCGCTTCTGCTGAGTATCGGAGAGACCGTAGGCGGTTTCGATATTCAATTCACCCGTGTTTCTGTTTAACAGAGTAATAGTCCCGTTTTGCAGGCCCATTCTGTCGTCGATCTCTCTCAAGACAGGATAGATAACCTCTTTGAGATTAACGCTTTCGTCTAAAATTCTGCTTATTTCGAAAAGCAGAGAGAGTTCTTCTATTTTCCTTCTATAGTGCTGTTTGTTGAGGTTTTCCATCGTCCCATTTGCTCATTAATTCATACTATTTCGTATATCGATTTCACAAATACTACATTTTTGTAAGAATCTTGACAACCGTTATTTTTTCTTTTCTAGCCTTGACAAAAGGGAGCAATTTTGTTAGTTTCTCGCCACTAAATTAATCAGCTGTATTAGTCAGCTCGATTAGACTGCGTGCCCTTGTAGCTCAGTCGGCAGAGCACCTCCATGGTAAGGAGGGGGTCATCGGTTCAAGTCCGATCGAGGGCTGT
>CAZKZZ010000041.1:0-23767 GCA_964557375.1 uncultured Spirochaetales bacterium
AATTACGTCTGCATTACGGGCTGTCGACCCGGTCGATCCTGTCCGGTTCGATTTTTCTCTCTCCCGTCTTGGTATACATCCTGAAATAAAATTATCTTCTATCGCTGTTGCTGTAAATAACGGTTCCTGGAGGGACGGAAGAGACAATCCACGTGTTTCCTCCGATTATTGAGCCTTTCCCGATAACTGTCTCACCCCCGAGTATGGTGGCATTTGCGTAGATAATTACATCATCCTCGATATTAGGATGTCTTTTCTGACCTTTCCGAGGCCTTCCTTCCCGGTCGAATGGAGAAAGAGCTCCTAAGGTCACTCCCTGATAGATTTTTACATTGCTGCCGATTTTACAGGTCTCGCCAATAACGACCCCGGTCCCGTGGTCGATAAAAAATCCGGGTCCGATTTCCGCTCCGGGGTGAATATCGATTCCTGTATCCGCATGGGCCCGTTCTGAGATAATTCTCGGGATGATAGGCACTTTCCTTTCGTACAACGTATGTGCAATGCGGTAGGTGGCAATTGCATCGAGGCACGGGTAACTCAGTACGATCTCGTCAAGGGAAGTGGCTGCAGGGTCCCCCTCATATGCCGCTCGTATATCCTCGAGAAGTATCTCCCGTATCTTGGGCAGCCTGTTGATCAGATGAACCAGGGCGAGCTCGGATTGCTCCCTGCAGTCGCAGTCTTCGCAATCTTGAGCACGGGCCCGGCATCTGATATGAAATGCATCGTAGAGCTGCTTCTGAAATTTAAAGGCAACATGACGAAGAATATCATTCAAAAAGAAGTTGACATCTTCATTTGAAACTTCTTCCGAGCTGTACCGGCCGGGAAAAAGAATGGAGAGCAGAGAATCGTGCATCTCATAAATGTTCCTTCTTCCTGCGGAGCCGAGATGGTCGCTGGTTTCGACGTGATAGCTTCGGGTAATGCTCTCGGTTAAACGCCTTACCACAAAGGGCAAAGCGGTATTCATCCATCGTTCCATATCCATAAGGTGATATTTTCGTTCAACATCGCCTTTGCGTCAAGGCCGGCACATGGCAATAGTGCGTCGCGGATCAAACAAGATCAATAAAAAACGGCTTGACAGATAGCAATCTTTGGTTTACAGTTAAAATCATTACCAAAAGGGTAATATAACATTCAGGGGCCACTATGAAATTATCCACAAGAAGCCGTTATGCTGTTCGATTATTAGTCGCTTTGGCAGCAGAGAATAGCGACAAACCGGTGCTGCTCAAAAAGATTGCCGAAGAAGAAGAGATTTCGGATAAGTATCTCAGTCAGCTTATTATCCCGCTCAAGAGCGCCGGACTTATCCGTTCGTTTCGAGGCGCAAAGGGCGGTTATGCACTTGCTAAAAAACCTGAAAAGATAACAGTAGAAGAAATTGTCTCGGTCATGGAAGGTACTACCGAAATCGTGGATTGCGTTGAGAATCCGGATGCCTGCTCGCGGGTTGATTTTTGTGTTACCAGAAACGTGTGGGAGGGGCTCGGCAAAGTAATATCGGACTACCTTCGATCTTTTACCGTAGAGGACCTTGCTACCCGGGTGTGTAAGGAGTAATTAGTGGTGCGAATCGTGGGGATAGGTATAGATCTATAACCGGCAAAAGGAAAGCGGTGAGGCCCGCAAATTCGAGCACCGCAAACTCAAGAATATTCTACCGGAAACCCGGCAATCTTCCAATCTACAAGACCGTCCTCAGCACGGGCAGCATCGTATCCTTTTTCGATTAATATCTCCACTGCCTTGTCTGCGAGAATACAGAAACGGCCTCTGCAATACGCCACTACCTTGTTCGCTTTGGAGATCTCTTTTATTCGCTGTTCGAGCTCCTCTAACGGGATGGATATGGCTCCGGGAATATGGCCCGATTTATACTCTTCATGGGGCCGTACATCGATGATGATGGTATTCTTTTCTTTCATCATGTTTACCAATTCACTCCACTTAACCGGTTCCAGTCGGGAAGGATAGGCAGAAATCTCTTCGAGTGCGTGTTTGATTTCTGTAATTTGGCGGATAGCAAATTTTTGAAATGAGTTAAAAAAGGTACAGGTCTCTTCATCCGCCGGTGAATAGAAAATAAATTTACCGTCTCTTCGCACCTTTACCAGATTAGCAGATTTTAAAATCTGGAGATGCCGTGATACATTGGCGATACTCATTTCGGAGTACCGGGCAATCGTTTCTACAGTGTGCTCCCCCTGACAGAGGATATTCATAATTATCAACCGCTGGGGAGAAGAAAACGATTTCCCGATCTTGCTGAACTGTTCGTAAACAAAAGCTTTAAACTCTTCGTTGGGCATTGTCGGAAGAAAGGCCATTCAAAACTCCATTTTTATAATATGAAGAGAATAGCCAATCTGTCCGAGAAACGCAACGTGAGAAACACAAAAGTGCTGAATTGACTATCATCCAGCCTGTATTCAGATGTGGTTATCTTCCTCCTGAAGTCATCGGATCATCGCTGTATCCGAGAGCTTCAAAATCGATACCCCCGTTGTGACAATCCATGCACTGCAGTGCATCGGAGGCGGGAGCAACTTCGTGATTGATAGCCATGTACATGTATGTTTCGACCCATTCATAACTACCGCTGTAGGACAGTCCTGATACCTCCATTCCTTCTTCGAAAGCTTTTTCCCAATTCCAATTACCCCAGTAGGGTGTAGGAGCTTCAGCGGTCCCGAAAAGATGGGGGATGAGCATTATGCTGGTTTCGGTATCGGCTGCCTGCTTACCGCGCATGATCTTGAATGGATAGATTTTGGCCTCTGTATCTTCAATAGTACCCACAGGGGAGGAGAGGGCAACAGGAGTTTCTTTGTACGTATCACCGATGAGCATCCGCTCGATTTTTCCGTTCCACCATGCGTAGTTCGGGCGTACATTCTGTTCCCATTCAAAACTTCCCTTTTTCGTGTCGTAGATAATCACACCGTTTTCGTCTTTCTCGGTGTACGGTTTTCCTTCATCGTTTTTCCTGCCCGCTGTTGACCAGTCCCAATACACCTTGGTGGGCAGGGAACGGCTGAACTCGGGGATATGACAGGTCTGGCAGGCAATGCTCTGGGAATGAGCGTTGAGACTGCCGTCTTCATGGGGTTCACCCTTATGGCAGTCGATGCAGTTCCGCGCGGGACCTTCGGTTACCGCAGTGTGGAGGCTCGAACCGGAAATCTTGTGATCTTCAGTAGTGTGGCACGCCTGGCAGGTAAAATCCAGTTTGCCCATATGGACATCATCAGCAGGTTCAGGATTGTTCATAACGGTGTAGAGATCTCCTTTTTTCACGTTATTGCCGCCGCCTGCAAAATAATGGCACGCACCGCAGTTTTCCCGCTGGGGAGCACCGACACTCTGTGCCGAGACGAGAAGATCGACCCCTTCTTCCGGGTACCCGCCGGTGGTTTTTGCTTTTTTGTACTGTCCTGAATTGTCGTGACAGACGAGACAGTCGATGTTTTCTGCATCTGAGAAATCAAAACTGCTGTCTTTCCAGCCGTACCCGGCATGGCAGTGTGAGCAGCGCTGTTCATTCGAGGGTATCGCTATGCAGAAGTTGTTTATCGTGGTCTTTTTTCCCACTATTTCAGAGCTGTCATGACCGACCAGCATTGGAGAGGGACCTTCCCATTGCCAGTGGATCGTTTTCATGAAATCATCTGCCTGTTCCTGATGACAATCGAGACAGGCAGCCGTTACATCGTGGGCTGTTTCATAAGGACCCGTTAGCACAGCGGCGTGTCCGGGAAAATTCTCGGCCGTTTCGGTTTCTTCTGCTTCTGTAACATCTC
Source organism: uncultured Spirochaetales bacterium (assembly GCA_964557375.1). Lineage (GTDB taxonomy): Bacteria > Spirochaetota > Spirochaetia > SPDA01 > CAZJBZ01 > CAZKZZ01. The sequence goes on from CAZKZZ010000041.1 coordinate 3,813, forward strand.
CTTCCGAATCCCGGGAAGAGTTGCACGAGCCGAGCAGTGTCCCTAGAAGTAAAATGACCAACAAGCCTGTGATGATGTAGTTCAGTTTCATTGTTCTTACCCCCCCTGAAACATTCAATTAATCAATTGAATAGTCGGTTTTCATTTTAAGGGGAGTATCTGAGGGTGTCAATCTTTTTTTCAAAAAAAGGAAAATTTCGCTAAATAAACACTTTTCAATATTTAGAAAGTTTTATATAATAGTTTCCACATTTTTAGGGGGTTGAGCAATGCGAGAATTGAAAAAGGAACAGACTGCGTGGTTTGAAGATCATTTTCCCGGCCGGATCAATGTTGCAAAGCGGGAACGGAGTATGTACAGCCGTGATGTCGGGGCCCTTCCCGGGCTTATCCGTCCGGTGGTAGGGAATACCCTGCCTGCCGGTGTGGTCCAGCCCATTTCTGAAGACGAGGTTGCCGAAATCGTACGATGGGCGGCGGAGAACAAGGTCCCGTTGGTCCCCCGTGGCAAGTCGACATCCGGTTACGGGGGCGTGCTTCCCGTACAGGGGGGAATCGTACTTGATTTCGTCCGAATGACGGAGATCCTTTCAATCGGTTCCGATACAGTGACGGTTCAGCCGGGCATTTCCTGGAAGAAACTGGATACAGAGCTCGAGAAGAAGGGCCAAACTTTACGGCTGTACCCCTCATCCTATCCCTCCTCTACCGTCGGCGGATGGCTTGCCCAGGGCGGGTCCGGATATGGTTCATGGGAGTATGGAGAGTTTACAGATAACGTCCTCTCCGCTAAAGCGGTACTCGGCGACGGTTTGGTTAAGACCTTCTCTAAAGAGGAGCTGCCTCTGCTGGCGGAGACGGAGGGGACGACAGGGATTATTACCGAAGTAACCCTCGAGACAAGGCCTCACGGGCCGGTTTCGGTCCGCCTTGTCGGTATGCAGAACCCGGAACAGCTCGAACGGTTTGTTACCGCGGTAAAGGAATTACCTATCTGGTCTCTTTCCTTTGTCAATCCCAATATGGTGCGGCTTGCCAACAGGGTCCCGCTTCGGACCCACCACGGCCATCCCGTAGAAGAGCGGGTGGAGTTCCCCGAACAGTACCTCGCTCTGCTTGCGTTTCGGGAACAGGACCGCCCTCAGGTGGACGGCCGATTGACCAATCTCTCTAATGAAATCGGGGCAGCTGTCCTTCCCGAAGACCTCGCCCATCATGAATGGGAACAGCGGTTTAATATTATGAAAGTAAAACGGCTGGGTCCTTCCCTCGTTCCGGCAGAAGTGGTCATCCCCTTAGATTCGCTCGCGGAAACACTCGAGCAGATCGATAAGAAGATAACACAGCCGATCGTAATCGAAGGTATGGGAATTTCGGGAGAAGAGATGGTGCTGTTGGGGTTTATCCCTCACGATGAGCGGAAGCTTTCCTACAATTTTACCTTTCCCTTGGCGTTAACTGTTGCCAAAATAGCGAAACGGTGCGGCGGGAGGCCGTACTCCACAGGCCTCTATTTTGCCCACGAAGCACCGACCGTATTGGGAAAAGAGCGGCTTTCCCGCATTAGAGCGTTTAAAGAAGAACATGATTCGGGAGCTGTTCTCAATCCTGGAAAGGTCGTGAAAAGCAAGCTGTCGGGGATGATGAAATTGGCCTCCGGATTCGAACCGCTTCTCAAACCGTTTGGGAACATGTTCAAAGTCCACCTGGAGGAGAAAATCAAAAACCGCCCGGTGAAACAGCTCCCCGAAGATGTTGTGTGGTACGCCTACGCCTGCTCGAGCTGCGGGTATTGTGTCGACGAGTGCGATCAATACTATGGAAGAATGTGGGAGAGTCAGTCTCCCCGGGGAAAGTGGTTCTATATCCGGCAGATGGTGGAAGGCCGGGACAAGCTGGACCAGGATGGGGTAAACACCTTTATGGTGTGTACCACCTGCGAGATGTGCAATGTGCTCTGTTCGGAGGGGCTTCCCATCGAACCGTCCTGGCTCAAACTGCGACAGCTGTTTATCGAAGAGCGGAACAAGATGACCATCCCCCCGTTCGAGATTATGTCAGCATCGTTGGACGACAATCTCAATATCTGGGCTTATTACAAAGAACATCGGCAGGACTGGGTCCCGGAAGAGATCAGACCGAAAATAAAAGAGAAAGCTGATACACTCTACTTTGCAGGCTGTACCGCCTCATTCGTGGAGAACGACATCGCCCAATCCGCGGTCCGGCTCTTGGATGACGCGGGGATCGAGTTCACGACCTTAGGCAGTGAGGAGAACTGCTGCGGTCTGCCCATGCTGGTTGCGGGAAAGTGGGAACAATTCGGAAAAATCGTTGCCCACAACCTGCGTGAAGCGGAAAAACGGGGAGTAAAACAGGTGGTCACCAGTTGTCCCGCCTGCTGGCTCTCATGGCACACCTTGTACGAGGAGTGGGCCGAGAAGCTCGGAATCCCCTATACCATAGAAGTAAAACATTACTCCGAAGTTCTTGCCCCCAAAGTGGCCGACGGTACACTCACCTTTCACGATACCCCCAAAAAGGTCACGTGGCACGACTCCTGTCATATCGGACGGGCCGGCGGTGTGTATGAACCGCCTCGCAAGCTGATCGAGGCCATTCCCGGGACCGAACTGGTCGAGATGGAGCACAACCGGGAGCACGCCCACTGCTGCGGGTCTGTGCTGAGTCTTATCTCTGAACCGGAAGTAGCATACGGAATTGGAAAGACCAGGCTCGATGAGGCGAAGGGCGCCGGAGCGGAAGAAGTGCTTGCCCTCTGTCCCTGCTGTGAATTCCAGCTGCGGGTCTCCGGAGATAAAACGGATGCCGGAGTAAAAGTAACCGACCTTGCTACGTATCTGGCCAAAGCCCGCGGATATGAGGTCAAAGAAGATCTCCCCCATGTTCTTACTTCCTGGGCCACCTTCGAGGCGATGATAGAGCTGATGAGATCTGAGAACATGGCCGACCTCATGGAGGGGCTCTTTCCGGAACTCATAAAAGCAATGCCTTTAGGAATGGGATGGATGATGCGCTTTTTCGGACGGCTCGGCCCGTTCGGAGGGGCTGTGCTCGGGATGATGAAGCCTCTGTTTCCCGTCCTTTTCCCCATACTCATGCCGGGAATGATGCCCAAGGTTATGCCTTCAATGCTCAAAGCAGTGGAGGCGAGGGTACCCATGCCGGATTTTATGAAGGAACAGATGCCCGATCTCATGCCCCGGGCAATGGAAAACCTGCTGCCCCACATGCTGCCCAAGATCGTTCCGTTGATCTCCCAGCCGCTAGTCGATTATCTGCGGGGCAGGGGAACTACGGGAAATACCGCGGAACACACGGAAAAAATGTATGAGAGATAAACTTGAAAGATAATACCGCTAGAACAGATGTATTACCGTATCACCGGTTTTCTTTCGGTGAAAGCAGTTTCCGTTCGGTCTCCACACTCTCGCAGATGCTTCGGTCTATCTCCTGCGGCACATTCAGTTTGATGCTCGAGTGGTCATACCCTAAGAAGTAGTTGACCCAGGAATTCGTCTCGTAGAGACCCCAGTTCCGCGGCGTGATGATATAGCGCAGGGTGTGGCACTGTCTCCGGTTTTTAGCCCGCCAGTAGACCCGTTCCCAGATACATTCGTTCTCGGGGAACACCTCGCAGTGGCCGTTTACTCTGCTTCCGCCGCAGGGGCCCATCCGCATCCCTTTCGGGCACTGCGATTCGGGGCAGAGATAGAACATTTCGAATAGAGCGCAGTCGTCACACTGCCTGCAGTCGAAGAGCAGTTTTTTTGTAAACCGCTCGAATGCACCGAAGAGATGGTAGAAAAACTTTCGGTTCTCTATGAACTTGGAGATCCCTCGCATCATCTTGTATCCTGCCGTGTCCGGTATAAAGAACATCTTGTGCAGAAGACGTGTTGCCCAGAACGTGGGAGAGAAAATGCTTTTGCGGGGTGTAAACCGGAACTCCGGTTTCACAGACTCCACCGCGGCAGCGCTACTCTTCGAACCGTTGCCGTTATCACCGGGAACTTCGAACCGGTCTCCGTCCTTAAAAAGATAGAACGGTTTTTCGGGTGCACTGTCGAACTCTCTGATATGGTCTCTCCAGTTCTCACCGATATCAACGGCCCGTTCCATGATTTCGCGTACATCAGCAGTTTTTAGGTTGAGTCCTTCGATATGGGCCCCGCTGTAGCCCATCCCTTTGAGCATGGCCAGCTGTTTCGCGGCCCGTTCCAGCCGTTTAGATTTGCCTTTGTCATCCGCTTTCGCCTCTTCGTTGAGCCGTGCGATATAATCTTCACTCACCCATGCCCCCGGGATCTCCCCCTTATTCATCAGTTTGGCTGCACCCCGGGTGAGAAGGTAGATACTGCCGATTACCGGCACATGGAGTCCGAGATGGCCGCGTATATACCGGATCATCTCCAAATATTTTCGATAATCGTATCCGAGCTGGGTTATAAAATAGTGGGCGCCGGCACGGACCTTCTTCTCGAGTTTGTGGTACTGCATCTTATTGGACCCTTCCGTCCATTTGAAGGGGGATGCACACGCGCCTAAAAAGAAATCGGTCTTCTCGAGAGTAATTTCTTTACGGCCCATCTGGATATCGAGCCCTTGATTCATATCGTTTAAGTAGTAGAGGGCGGATACCGAATCCATATCGAAGCTCGGTTTCGGAATGCCGTAGTATCCGGATATGGGGAAATCTCCCGTAATTACGAGAAGATTGGTAATACCGAACCGCTGCAGCGCGTACGCTCTGGACTCTATAGCATTTCGGTTGGAGTCTTTGGTCGTAAAGTGGACAATGAGATCTACTCCCGTCGAGAGAATCTCCGTTCCCAATACATCTGCACTGAGCGCGGGGTTTCCTCCTGCGTTATCGGTCAAGCTCAATGCGTGAACCCCGGGCAGGTCCCGCACTTCTTCTGCAAAGTGAAGTACCTGGTCTATGCTCTTCCCCGTAAAACCTCGGCCCGGAATAAGCTCGCAGGTAATAACAAACTCATTTCCGCCTAGTAGGACATCTCGAAATCGATTCATGGCAATAAAACCTCTGTTTTTAAAAACTCATATATAGATATTAACAAATATAGACTACCGTTTATCTACTGTTCGTGTCAAGATAGCTCGAGTATTGAGATATATACGGCCCCAACTTCCGCCGCGGGCACTATGTTACTCGTCACGAGCCGCATAAACCGGGTTTTTGACAGAAACGAAGAAACCGGGCTATACTCACCTAAAAAAGGGGGTCATTAGCGGTGAGATTTTCGGTGAATAAAGTCCGGATGCTCTTTCTGACAACGAGACCATGGTCGTTTTCCATGACCGCTATTTCGGTCTTAATCGGTTCGGTCCTTGCGGTATCTCTTGGACTGCTCAGCTGGCCCTCGTGGAACTGGCTCTACGCCCTCCTCACTCTGGCCGGTATGATTCTGGTCCACGGTGCTACAAATGCGATAAATGACTATTTCGATGTAAAACATAAGGTGGACACTCCCGAAACCGCTACTGCCCAATACCGGGAGCATTTTATTATTACCGGAAAATTGAAACTGCAGGAAGTTCTCGGATTCAGCATCCTTTTGTACGGTATTGCAGCAGTAATCGGTGTGGTTCTCGCTGTGTTCAGGGGCTGGCCGATCGTACTTTTCGCTGTAATCGGCGGACTTACCAGTTTTTTCTATACGGGAGGCCCGGTAAAGTTCAAGCACCTTGCATTAGGTGAAGCCGCCGTGTTTTTGATGTGGGGCCCGCTCATGGTTTTAGCCTCCTTCTTTATTCAAACAGGTAGTTTTGACCGCGCAGGTGCAGTACTCCTTATCTCCATACCGCAGGGGTTGTGGGTGCTCCTCGTCCTCTTTGCCAATAATATGAAAGATACCAAACACGACAGTGAAACCGGGGTCAAAACGGTAGCAAATCTTCTCTCCCTTCGGGCATCCTTTGTACTGTTTATCGTAATCCTTTTTCTTATCTATGGAATCACGGTGGTAGAAATTATTGCAGGTCTTCTGCCTGTTACTGCAGTTGCCGTCCTCGTTTCTTTTCCTCTTGTTCTGCCCTTAGTCCGTTCCCTGACCCGAGAAAAACAGGTCCCGCCTGATGCGGACCCGAGAACTGCGCGGGTGGGTATGATCTTCGGTATTGTACTCCTGCTCTCCTTGATTGTCTCTACTGTTTTCCTGTAGTGTGGACCGACATGGAGCGCGGAGGTATCCTGATGAGTAAAGAAACAGGTATAGCAGTCGGAGCAATTCCGGTTGCTTTTTTCTTCTGGTACCTCATTTTTGGATTGGAAGGGGGAAATTTCTGGATCAAGATTGCCTGCTGTTCGGCACTGTTGGGCGCTCTTTCCGTGCTGGTATTTTGGAAGACCGGGCGATTGAGGTCCGGTTACTTCACCTTCCGATGGCGGTACTGTGTGATCGGTGTGGCGTCTGCTGCTGTTCTCTACGGTGTGTTTTGGCTCGGTAATCTGGTCCTCACATCCCTTTTCCCTGGAGCTGCGGGGAAGATTTCCGAAGTGTATGCCTCTAAGGGGGACCTGCCGATTGTCATCATTGCTCTCCTCCTTCTGTTCATAACCAGCCCCGCTGAAGAGCTTTTCTGGCGGGGGTTGATACAGCGGTCATTTATGAAACGGTCGAAATGGTCCGGATTGATCATAACGACCCTTGTCTATACCGGAGTGCATATCTGGACTCTCAACATACCGCTGCTCCTGGCAGCCCTCACGGCAGGAGCTGTGTGGGGATTGATTTTCCTCTTCGAAGAGAACCTTCTCCCGGTAATCATCTCTCACGCCCTGTGGACCGTCTCAATTTTTATTCTCTTCCCGATGGCGTAACATGAAAGACGTAACAGCGGATAAAGTGACCGGAAATATGCGAAACGATGGTTCTGCTCGAGCGATTATTGGCTGTTTTACCTGTATTGCGTCCCGCTATGATGTATTAAACCGGGTACTCAGCTTCAGCAGAGACAAAGCGTGGCGGGAGCTCATTATCGACCGTGCCCGGAACCGGGCCCGGGTAAGAAGCGGCAGATGGGGGCAGTCAGTGCAGTCAGTGCGGTCAGGGCGGCAGGAGGGGCCTGCGGTCTTGGACGTGTGTACCGGTACCGGAGATATGGCGCTTCTCTTTGCCGGAGAGGATTGGGCCGGCCTTATCACCGGGGTAGACCTCTCCCCTTCCATGCTCGATGTTGCCCGCAGAAAATTGGCCCGGCAGAATCTTAGAAATAGGGTGCATTTTAAAACGGCTGATGCTCTCGCGCTGCCGTTCAGCCGGGAACAATTCGATATAGTTACCATCTGTTTCGGGCTGCGTAATCTCACCGACCGGGAGGCCGGAATAGAGGAACTGTTTCGAGTGCTCAAAACCGAGGGGTCGCTATTTATCTTGGAGTTTGCACCGAGACAGCGGGGATTAACCGGGTTTCTGTATCGATTGTATCTCACTATAGCGGTACCTTTTTTAGGAACGCTCATCTCCGGGGTCCCTGATGCGTATCGGTACTTGTCCGATTCGATCCAGACTTTTCTCGAACCGCAAGAAGTTGGAAGGATGCTTCACCGGTTTGGAGGGATTCGGGTGCGGGCAGTCCCCCTGACCTACGGTGTTGTGTATCTCTACTCCTGCAGAAAGGGGGCGCCGGGTCGGGCCAACAGAACTTTTCCCAACAGAACTTTTATAGAAAAAAAAGTGTTGAAAAATATATAACTAATATGCTAATGTATTGACTCAGCGGTTTTTTATTAGGAGTTGGTGTGAATAAACTGTTTTCTTTTTTCAAATCTATTAAATTGGCCGTGGTCTTGATTCTCTATATTACGGCCACTTCAATTCTCGCTTCGCTCGTTCCCCAGGGTCGTGAACTTGCTTTCTACTACCATACGTATCCGCAGCCGCTTGCCTTTCTCATCGAAAAAACCGGGTTTGATCATTTCTTTACCTCAATACTGTTTTTAGCTCCGGCAGCGCTCTTTTTTGTCAATCTGCTCGTGTGCACGGTGGACAGGCTTACGCGGGAACTCAAAAAGAAGACAAAACGGAGATTCGGACCTGACCTCATCCATGTCGGCTTGCTGGTGCTCGTCATCGGGTCGGTAATCTCATTTACCGGAAAAAAAGAAGGATTCGTATATTTAGGTGAAGGTGATCAGGTAACACTGCCCGGGGAGTATGTGCTCACCCTCGAATCGTTCGATTTCCAAATCTATGAAGACGGGAGACCGAAGGATTGGATATCCACGGTCGAGGTGAGGAAAAACGGCGAGAAACTGGTCGATTCGTACCCGATCGAAGTAAACAATCCTCTCAAGGTAGGAAATATTAAGATCTACCAATCTTCGTATTCCCGGGAAGAGCAGCTCGTTTTGACTACACCGGATGGAGAGGAGCGGCAGGTCAGAGCGCGGCAGCCGATCATGACCGAAGAAGCGGCATACCTGTTCCGGGGATTTACCCGAGATTCCGAAACCGGTGAGATAGAACACGCTGTTGTCGAGAAATGGCAGAACCAGAAGGTAACGGACACACTTCAGGTTTCGGAAGGCGGGACTTTCGACGGATTCACAGTCGAAAACCTGTCAGTCAGACAGGTTACAGGTCTTCAAGCCAAAATAGATCCCGGGTTTATCCCGGTTCTCATAGCATTGATTATTGCCGGGTGTGGACTCGGCTGGACATACATACAGAAAGCGAGGGAAAACGAATTATGATACTAGCTACTCTTGCAGCTATTGTTCTTGTTGCAGCTCTTATTATCCAGATTATTTTCCTTATTAGGAAAGGCAAGAAAGCGGACCCCGTATCGCACTGGCTGTTACTGGTATCCGCCGTACTGCTTTTTGCCACAACGATATATAGGAGCATTCAGATAGATTTTGTTGCCATCACCAACACGTACGAATCGCTGGTATTCTTTGCAGGGGTAATTGCCCTCATCCTTTTTCTCTATCGCATCGTGAGCAAAGAAAAGGTGTTGCAGTTTATCCCCTTCGGGGGCACCATTATTGCACTCGTTTTTTTGGCGATCGCCTCGTCCCCGATAGCCTCAGCCGAAATAAAACCTCCCATTCCTGCCCTGCAGTCATCCTGGCTGGTACTTCATGTAACGTTTTCATTTATCGGTGAGTCATTTTTCGTTGTCAGCTTCGTCGCCGCTATCGCCTATATTATCATAAAAGACGAAGAGCGGAGAAAGAACATCGACCGGGTTATCTACACCTCGATTGCTATCGGCTACCCGATCTATACCGCGGGTGCTCTCATTTTCGGGGCTATTTGGGCTGAAACGGCCTGGGGAAGATACTGGAGCTGGGACCCCAAAGAGACCTGGGCGCTCATTACCTGGCTGGTCTATACTGCCTACCTGCACACCCGCTTTATTAAGAAGATGCGGGGAAAGTGGTCCGCTATTCTGGCGATTATCGGTTTCGCCTTTACGATTTTCACCTTTTTCGGGGTAAACTACCTGCTCCCCGGCCTGCACAGCTACGGCTAAGTCCGGCGGGCCGGAAAATGTGACCCGCCCGGTACTGAGCTTCTATCCTCTTTCGAATGGTTCTATGCAGTGGTTCCCTTTTTGATGTACATCTCGTAGAGGGAGAGGACGATGAGCAGCAGGAAGGTAATGGCTAATGCAACTCCGCCCAAGATGACCAGAAAGGACAGAGCAGGGGAGAGTTTGGCCAGCCACCAGGAACCGATGTCTACAGGGATCGACAAGAATGAGAAGGCCATGACGAACACCTTTATTCCTTCCTTATACGTGGTGAAGGAAAAGATAAGTGCGAGTAAGAATATGACAGGAAGGGTCGCAAGCCAGTGGGTGTGGCTCAAGGATACGAGCCGTGAAGGCGATTTTCCCGTATCCATCGTTAAAAATTCCTGAACATCTTCATACGTCGCGGTTACAGCACCTGCTACTGCAGCCTCTTCCGAGTGGCAGGTCGAACATGAAGTATCAAAAATTGGCTTTATGGTGGAATCCCATTCATCTCTCGGAGCGCCGGCAGCGATCCACTCTTTTGTTGCATTGTAATCTGCTTCACTCGCAAAATACTCTTTCATTGTGCCGTCGATAGATTTTTCCAATCTGGTTGTCTCCCGTTTTCCCCAGAAGGTGAGACGGATATCGTTGACGGACAGTCCCTTTTCTCCGTCAACGGGGCTGTAAGTCGTGTAGATTGTGAAAAACCCAAAAAGATAGCCGATACCGGCCAAGATTAAAAAGAGGGTAATAGCAACTTTTGAGCTTGCAGAGAGATCAGTCAATCCTTTTGATTCTTTCCAAAACATTGTTTCCTCCTATAATTAAAAACCTATTATGCTTTGAAGTATCAATTTCTGTCAAGAACGCTTAGAATTAAATACTTTACAAAGATGGTCAGAGGGATTATGATATGTTACTGATAAACTAAACATACAAATGCAATTGTGAAAAAAGTCTTGATTAAATCAATAAAATCTTGTATGCTGGTTTGCATATATAATATAATATTTATTGATTTGCGAGATTTTGGATGTAAATTATTCCAAAAAAAGGAGCAAGGGTATGAGAATACAGAAAAAATGTGCGGCGATACTCATCGCAACACTATTTTTGCTGGGCGCCGCGGGTTTGCTGTTCGCTCAAGATGCGTTTCTGCCTGGAATAACCTCTTCGGACGATCATCCCAACGGGTGCATCGACTGTCATAAGAGTACGGATGGAGGTGATTACAGACTCAACGTAGAGCTCGAGGATATGGGCGGACATCCCGATGTAACCAATATCGTAAAGACACTCCCAGATGACTGCATGTTTTGTCACAAAGAAGGGGTAAAAGCGGGAGAACTGAATGTGATTACCCATCAAGGCCATTATCACAATCCCGGAGACAACCATTTTGTAAGCGGTTATCAAGGAGCTTGTCTGCATTGCCACGCACTCAATACCCGAACGTGGGAGATGTCGATCAAAAGCGGTTCAAAGAACTGGTAACAGCTTCGCACACAACAACTTACAGGAGAGGCCCGGACAAAATCGTCTGTACCGGCCGATGAAACGGTAACAGCTATGGTGATCAAAAAAGGTAGATTAAAAAAAGGCTATCAATTCAAAAATTTTAAAGGAGCCCCGGTTGCTGATGCAGTTCGTCTCGAACCTGCCCCGCAGATAGTCATTCCGCTCAAACAGGGCAACGGAGAGACCTTAACACCCTTGGTTAAAACTGAAGACCGTGTAAAAGCCGGTCAGATTATCGCCCGGGATGATACGGTTTTCGGTTCTCCCATCCACGCATCAGTTGCAGGTGAGATAACCGAAACAAAAAAGATCACCTATATGGGTGAGAAAAAAGTGCCCGCGCTGGTAATACGGCCGGATGATAACCAGGAAGAGTCGATCCTCGACGGCTGTTCCCGTGAATGGCAGAACCTCTCCCGGAACAAGATCGAAGAACTCCTCTACCTTTCCGGTACCGCGGGCCTGGGTAACGACGGAATACCCACATCTTTCAACAGCTCGTTCATTGACCCGGATGATGTAAAAGATATCATCATCCACAATACTGAATCCGATCTCTGGGAGCCGCTCCTGACCGCACTGCTCGGGAACACAGCCGCTTTGGAGAAACCGGCAGGTGATGACGGAGAAGGCGAGAGCAGGTTGGACCAATTCGTGGAGGGGCTCGGGATCCTCCAAAAGCTGTTTCCGGAAGCGGTTGTGCATCTGGTACTCAATAAACAGAACACGGACCTTTTAAGCGCTCTCGAAGCTAAGCTGAAAAGTGATTTTGTTCAGGGGAGGGTAAACCTATTAGCAGTCGGGTCTACATATCCCCAGGGAATGGAGCCGCTTCTCGTCCAAACGGCTCTCCGGAAACCGTTTCCTCATGGGTTCAAAGCCATCAACATGGGTGTGGTCATTCTCGATGTACAGGCCGTTCTGCACGCATTTGCCGCCGTTTCGGCCGGCAGGAGTGTCACCGAGCGGACTGTTGCTTTGGCCGGTCCGGGTTTCACCGAAAATGTCCATGTGCGCGTAAAGGTCGGTACTCCTCTCCTCGATATCATCAAACAGTACGGCGCAAATGATAAACAGTACCGTTACATCAGAAACAGTGCTCTGCGTGGTGAGCAGATCGATGATACCGATACACCGCTGGACCGGAGGATTCTTACTATTGTAGCGCTGCGGGAAGCTGTAGAAGGGGAACCGCTTGCGTTCGCTCTGCCCGGCTTTCGAAAAGATTCTATTTCGAATACTTTTTTCTCTCTTTTTACCCCGTTTAAGAAGAACATCGACACCAATCTGCGGGGGGAGAAGCGGGCCTGCATCAACTGCGGTTTCTGTGTCGAGGTGTGCCCCGCGGAAATTCTTCCCAACCTCATTCATCGCCATGTGGAACGGGGCATGATAACCGAAACGTTGGTGCGGTTCGGCATTTTCTCCTGCATCGACTGTAACCTCTGTACCTACGTGTGCACATCCAAGATTTCTCTGGCAGCTCTTATCAAAGAGGGCAAAGAAAAACTCAAAGAAGAGGGGTTTACGCAGGAGAAAAAGATGATTCGGGAGTTTGATTTAAAAGGTGTGGAACAATGAATATGATCCGGAAACTTCTGCACAATCTTGCTAAAAACAAACTGCTGCGGCCGTTCGCCACTATTTTCGAAACCTTAGAGGGGATCCTCTTCGGCTGCAATGACGTCACCCCGGCGGCGCCCCATATCCGGGACAACATCGAGATCAAGCGGTATATGTCGATGGTCATTCTCGCCCTGATGCCCAGTGTAGTCGCTTCGGTCGTCTTTTTCGGGTTCCGGGTAATTCTTATTATTCTCGTCTCGTATGTTGCGGGAGGATTGGTCGAGGTGCTCTTCGCAGTGTTTAGAAAGCGGGAAATCGAAGAGGGCTTCCTCGTGACCGGGCTTATCTTTCCGATGGTACTGCCCCCCACCGTACCGCTCTGGGTGGTAGCGGTCGGTATTGTATTCGGTGTGTTCTTCGGCAAAGAGGTGTTCGGGGGAACAGGACGGAACATCTTTAATCCGGCATTAGTCGGAAGGCTCTTTATTACCATCGCGTTCCCTTCGATTATGTCCGCCTCCTGGCAGGCCCCGTTTACTGATGCGATCACCACAGCAACACCTCTGGCAGCATTCAAAACCGCAGGTGAGATAGCACCCTATACGGACCTTCTGATAGGACTGGTACCCGGTAGTATGGGAGAGCTCTTCCGCATCGGCATTATCGCGGGTGGGATTTTTCTTATCGCAACCAAAGTTGCGAATTGGAGAATCCCGCTGATGTATATGCTCTCGGTTGCCTTCTTTTCTTTTTTCGGCAACCTCTTTCTTCCGGACCAAGTCGGTCCTCCCTTGTTTCAGCTGCTCTCGGGGAGTATTCTTTTCGGGGCACTGTTTATGGCAACCGATCCGGTCACCTCACCGGTAACGGTAACGGGCAAATTCCTCTTCGGTATCTTTGCCGGGTTTTTTACCGTTCTTATCAGATCCTTTTCCGGCTATACGGAGGGTGTTATGTTCAGCATCATTTTGATGAATGCATTGACACCCCTTATGGACCATCTGATTCTCTCTTCGAAATACAAGCCGAAACCGGCAGAGCAAGAGGTGGCACAATAATGAAAGATAAAATTCTCATGATTGTGTTTATACTGGTACTCGGAAGTATTCTTACAACTGCTCTCGTAGCAATAAATGCCTACACCACACCTATTATAGAAAAAAATGAAGAAATAACGTTGAAAACCAGTGTTCTCAAGGCGCTGGGCATTTCATATAAAGAAGAGAATGTTGCCGATATCGAACAGAGATTCGAACAGCAGGTCGAAAAGCGGGAAAAACAGGGAGTTACCTATTACGTCTCAACAGAAGGAGACTACGCCTTTCCCTTTGAAGGGTCCGGATTATGGGGACCGATTAGAGGAATTCTCGCTTTAGAACCCGACCTGGAAACGATCAATAAAATTACGATCATCCATCAGGAAGAGACCCCGGGTCTCGGTAGCAGGATAGGAGACGAGGAATACCTCGAACAGCTCGAAGGAAAAGAGTTTGCTCCCCGTCTCGAATTGACCGGTGAGGGAAAAGCAGAGGATGTCAATGAGGTCGACGGGATCACCGGAGCCACTTTGTCCTGTGATGCATTTATCAAGATTCTCAACAACGAATATGAATCGTACAGTTCGCTGGTCGAAGGAGAATAGAGAAGGAGAATAACGATGGCTGAAGGGCAAGAAACAGTCAAACAGAAAAGTATCCGCACCATACTTGACGGTATCTGGCGGGACCACCCCATTTTCTCCATGATTTTGGGGATCTGTTCGGCACTGGCCATCTCGAACAAGATAGAAAACGCAATAGCCATGGGTGCCGGGGTCATTTTTGTGATGGTGGCCACTGCCCTGGTGGTCTCGCTGCTGCGGTATATCATCCCCCGGCGGGTGAGAATCATCACCTACATGATCATCATCGCCTCGTTCGTTATCATCGTTGACAAATACCTCAAGGCTTTCTACCCGTCGATCAGTACGACCTTGGGGCCGTATGTCGGGCTCATCATAACCAACTGTATCATCATGGGACGGGCAGAGGCTTTTTATGTACAGAACAACGTATTTCAGTCTCTTCTCGATGCAGTATCTAACGGGGTGAGTTACACCTATACCCTGATCATCGTTGCAGCGGTGCGTGAAATTTTAGGCTTCGGTACTCTGCTGGGGTTTCAGATCATGCCGGAAGGGTTTACCAAATGGGTGGTCATGGCAATGGCTCCCGGGGCGTTTTTTGTGCTGGGGCTGTTTCTCTGGATTTCCAGGGCGCTGGCCAATATTGAAGATTAGAGGGGGGAGCTTACTATGTTGATGCATATTGTTACGATTCTGATTGCCGCAATTCTCACTCACAATATCGCCCTTACCTATCTGCTGGGGATGTGTCCGTTCATCTCGCTTAGCCGGAGTTTGAAAACCGCGTCCGGGATGGGATTTGCCGTTATTTTCGTGGTGATGCTCACCGCGGCCATAAACTGGCCTATTTACAATCTCGTCCTCGTCCCTACCGGCAGTGAGCTCATCTACTACATCGTCTTTATTATAGTCATAGCTGCAACCGTGCAGCTCGTGGAGATGCTCATGGAACGGTTTTTTCCTCCGCTCCAGGCGGCCTTCGGTATCTTTCTTCCCCTTATTACGGTCAACTGTACGGTGCTGTCGATTTCGCTGTTTATGGTAATCAGAAATTACACCTATGTGGAGACCCTCTTTTTCGCATTCGGTTCCGCGATTGGATGGCTGGTCGCAATCGTGATCGTGGCCGCCATCAATGAGAAGCTCAAGCTCATTGGGGACCTCCCTAAAGGGATGAAGGGACCGGGGATCATCATGATCAGTTCCGGGATAATTGCGCTGGCGTTTTTAGGATTTACAGGGATGGTGAATGTACAATGAACTTTATACCTCTTTTAGTGATGAACGGACTGCTCCTCATTATTACGATTCTGCTCGCTATAGCGGACAAACTCTTAGTCAGCTACGGGGCGTGCAAGATTACGGTCAGTCAGGAGGGTGAAGAGAAGGAGTTTACCGTGCAGGGCGGGGACAACCTGCTCACCTATCTCAGTGAGCACGGTGTGGAAATCAACTCTTCCTGCGGAGGCAAGGGGAGCTGCGGATACTGCAAGGTCCGGGTAATCGAAGGGGGCGGGCCGATCCTCCCCACCGAAGAGATTTTCATGAGCAGGCAGGAGATGCAGGAAAATATGCGCCTCGCCTGTCAGGTAAAGGTCAAAAACGACTTGAAGATCCTGATTCCGGATTATCTAGCCGTGGTCCGGCAGATGGTGCTGAACAACAAGTTCGATGCGAACAAGCGGTGGAAAGTATCCATACATTGAATAGAGAGAAAGTTTACGCTGTCTCTTTATTTAATGCTTAGAAGTTTCAACGAAACTTCTCAATATTGAGGACGTCATTAGTCAGGAGCTGAACGGTATGAGTCAGGTTGTAGATATTACAGACGAACAAACTCGTGAAAAAATAAAAGGGATCGTGGAGCGGTACCGGAACAATAAAAACATGCTCGTCGGGCTTCTTCAGGATATCATGGATGAGTTCGGGTATCTTCCCGAAGATGTAATACGGATGGCCTCCGACGAGCTCGATGTTCCTGTGGGCAGACTGTACGAACTGGCAACCTTTTATACCAACTTCAGGCTCGAACCGATCGGAGAGAACCACGTGTGCGTTTGTGTTGGTACTGCCTGCCATGTACGGGGCGCGCCTCTTGTCGTGGACACTATCGAGCGGGAACTGGATATAAAAGCCGGTGAGACCTCAGCTGATCTCAAATACACGCTGGAGACGGTAAACTGTGTCGGCGCCTGCGCCCTCGGCCCTCTGGTAACCGTCAACGGCGAATATCATGGAAAAATGAACCAGAAAAAGGTAAAAAAACTCATAAAGGACATGCGGTCATAGGGTGATGAAAGTAAAACCGGAAGATTTAGATACGATTAAACAGAAATTGAGCGGCTATATGACTGTGCGCACGGGTGAAGGTACCGTCTCAGGGTCTGCTCCCGCGGGGGACGAAGGGGCGGCTGTAACAACACAGACATACCGAATGCACTTGATGGTGTGTGCGGGAACGGGTTGTGTTTCGAATAAATCTCTCCAGGTCAAGGAAGCACTCGAGAAAGAAATCACTGCCCGGGAGCTGCAAAATGAAATCAAAGTCGTTTCTACCGGGTGTAACGGGTTTTGCGCCAACGGGCCTATCGTGGTCGTGCAGCCTGAGGGGATTTTTTATCAGAAATTGTCGGAAGAAGACATCCCCGAACTGGTCGAAGAGCATTTTGTAAAGGGTAATCCGGTCGAAAAGCACATGTACACATATGCCGGAGACGACCGTCCGATTCCCAAAATGGAAGATATCGAGTTTTTCGGTAAGCAGGAGCTGATCGCCCTCTACAACCGGGGCCTGGTCGACCCGGAAAGTATCGATGAGTATATCGGGCGGGACGGTTACCGCGGTCTGGCTAAAGCACTCACCGAGATGGAACCGGCAGCAGTTCTCGATGAGGTAAAACGGTCCGAAATCCGGGGCCGGGGCGGAGCGGGATTCCCTACGGGAAAAAAGTGGGAGTTCTGCGCAAAGGCGGAAGGTGAGCAGAAGTACATCATCTGTAACAGTGATGAGGGCGACCCCGGCGCTTTCATGGACCGTTCCATCGTCGAGTCCGACCCTCACGCTGTACTGGAGGGAATGGCCATAGGAGCGTATGCGATCGGGGCGAACCACGGTTTTATCTATATTAGAAACGAGTATCCGCTGGCATTGAGCAGACTGCAGAAAGCAATAGATGATGCTCATGAGTATGGTCTGCTCGGTGAAGATATCTTTAACTCCGGTTTCGATTTCGATGTTACCATCGTCAGGGGAGCAGGGGCTTTTATTTGCGGAGAGGAGACCTCTCTTATCGGGTCGATCGAAGGAAAGCTCCCCGAACCGCGAGTGCGGCCG
This sequence comes from uncultured Spirochaetales bacterium, assembly GCA_964557375.1. Taxonomy (GTDB): domain Bacteria; phylum Spirochaetota; class Spirochaetia; order SPDA01; family CAZJBZ01; genus CAZKZZ01. The sequence continues at coordinate 21,368 of CAZKZZ010000041.1, forward strand.
CCCTATCCCGCCCAGTCAGGATTTTTGGGGAGGCCGACCAACATCAACAATGTAGAAACCTGGTCGAATATTCCTCACATTCTCAGAAAGGGTGCGGAATGGTTCGCCTCGATCGGTACCGAATCGAGCAAAGGTACTAAGGTGTTCTCCTTAGTCGGGAAGGTCCAGAATACCGGACTGGTGGAAGTGCCTATGGGGATAACTCTTCGGGAGATCGTATTCGACATCGGCGGCGGCATCGAAGGGGAAAAGAAATTCAAAGCGGTCCAGACAGGCGGACCCTCAGGCGGTTGCATCCCCGAATCGATGCTCGATATTCCGGTCGACTATGAGAGCCTTATCCAGGCGGGTGCCATCATGGGCTCGGGCGGAATGATCGTCATGGACGAGGACAACTGCATGGTCGAGGTGGCCCGGTATTTTCTCTCCTTTACTCAGGAGGAATCGTGCGGAAAATGTACTCCCTGCAGAGAAGGGACCATGCACATGCTCGACATCTTGGAGAACATTACCGAGGGGAAGGGAAAACCGGAGGATATCGATCTTCTCGAGCAGTTAGGACACCTTATCAAGGAGACAGCCCTCTGCGGATTAGGGAACACTGCTCCGAACCCGGTGCTTACCACTATTAGACATTTCAGACACGAATATGAAGCCCATATCTACGATAAGAAATGCCCTGCTAAGGTGTGCAAGCCCCTCATTACCTACTCGATCGATCCGGAATACTGTACCGGTTGTACGGTATGCGCGAAAAACTGCCCCGTCTCCGCTATCTCCGGAGAGAGGAAACAGACCCATGTCATCGATCAGGAGATCTGTATCAAATGCGGTATCTGTTATTCGGTATGTAATTTCAACGCGGTGAGGGTGGAATAATGAAAGTTACGATTGACGGAAGAGAACACGAAACTGCCGGGGCAATCACCATACTCGAAGCGGCCCGGGAACTCGACATCGCAATACCGACCCTCTGCCACAACGATTATCTTATACCGTACGGCGGCTGCCGGGTCTGTCTGGTTGAAGCTGCTTTTGAAAGCGCACCGGATAAAGCGAAACTGGTGCCTGCGTGCACAACCATGATAGCCGACGGTATGATTGTCAAAACCGACACGGAGAGGGTCACGAAATCGAGACAGTTCATCATCGAGATGCTCCTCTCCCGCGCTCCCGAAGCGGAAGAAATCAAAGATCTTGCTCTGGACCTCGGTGTTCCGGTCGACAATCCTGATAAACTCGATGTTGTGGGAGATTATCTGCTCAACAGGGCCCCGAAACGGTTCAACACGCAGTGTATTCTTTGCGGCCAATGTGTTAGAGTATGCGCTGAGGTGACGGAACGGCATGCGCTCAGTTTTACCAAGCGGGGAATCAAAAAAGTGGTCCATGCTCCGTTTGATAAAATTGCCGAAACCTGTATCGGCTGCGGATCCTGTGCCTATGTGTGTCCGACCAATACGATTACGGTAGAAGAAGTTACGTAATGGATTTAGAGAATATATTTGTCCCGGTCCGGGCTGAGCTCGAAGAAGTCGAGATCGAGCTCGCCGGTCAAATCACCCAGATAAGTGAAAAAGCGCATCCTCATTACCGCGGGTTTGTAAAAAAAGCTGTCTCTCATCTGTTTACAGTTTCGGGGAAACGGCTGCGTCCGGCCCTGCTGTTGCTGTCCGCCAAGGCGGCGGGCGGTATGGAATCCGGCGTCCAGCCTCCCGCAGTAATCGAGATGGCCTCCGCGGTGGAACTTGTCCACTCCGCCTCCCTCATCCACGACGATATTATCGATGAATCTACCGAGAGACGGAGCCGGTCCTCTCTCAACTACGAGTTCGGCAACAAAATTGCGGTGTTAGTCGGAGACCTTCTCTATTCCCAATTTTTCTACCGCTTGACCTCCCTGTCTACCGATTCTTGGCAGCCGAAACAGCAGATTTTCGACATCTTCTGGAACACCACGGAGAAGATGTGTGTGGGGGAGATCCTCCAGCAGCGGATTCTTCTCGGTCAGGAGCAGGCCGATAGGGAGAGCTATCTCGATATTCTCGAGAACAAGACCGCTTTGCTCATGGCCGCGTCGTGCAAATGCGGAGGGGTCCTTACCGGGGCCGATGATACTGCCCTGCAGCTTTTGTGGGATTTCGGACTCTCTTTCGGTATGGCCTACCAGCTGGTAGACGACTATCTCGACTGTGACACCCTCTACCGTGACGGCACAATGGACGAGCTGCACATGGCAAAGGAATACATTGCACAAGGCAAATCACTGCTCGCGCGGCTTCCCGATACTCCCGCGGCTGCCTCACTCGGCAAGCTCTGCGACTATCTGGTAAGCAGGGTAGATAAGCGGGTGAGTACTGCTGGGTAACTCCTGTTCATTGAATATCAGGAAGGCATCCG
>CAZKZZ010000042.1:0-8853 GCA_964557375.1 uncultured Spirochaetales bacterium
AATGAAATTATGTTACTATACAGATCTCGTTATGCAGGTTATACTGACACTACTAGTGCGCAGCCTTACCTACCGGAAACATCACCATAAGGAAGCGCTTTTATGGAAGAAAAAGCTTATAAAGATCCCAATATAAAGATAGAACTTCTGCGGAAACTGTACTGCGAAACAACTGCAGAAAACAGACCGCAGCACTTTCCACCGCTCGATTATGTGGACAATCAGAGAGTATTCTCCTCATTCATCAGGCTTCTCACCGACATTGAGATGAACGAGGATGAAGCGAGTTATCATTACGCCCGGATAGTAGAACATTCCCAACATCTCGAAACTACGATGAATCGTAAAGTGGGTTTCAGGGTGGCGATGCTCGACTATTTGTTGAACATTAATCCCAAAATGAAATGCCCCAAGTTTATCGAGTTCTCCGATTATCAAAATATCGTTTCTCTCAGTTTTATCGACAATCTCACCGGAGTGTTCAACCGAAACTATTTTGATAATTCGTTCAACAAAGAACTCCACCGGGCCAAGCGGTATCAGCAACCGTTCTCGGTAGTCATGCTCGATCTCGACGATTTTAAACTGGTCAACGACACCTATGGGCATCCGGTCGGAGACAGTGTGTTGAAGGAGTTTGCCTATCTCCTGAAAAATCTCTTGCGAGAAGAGGATATTGCAGCACGGTACGGCGGAGAAGAGTTTGTGGTCATGCTCCCGCAAACCGACGTTGCCGGCTCTAAAATCTTTGCAGAGAGGCTTCTGCAGGAAACCCTCGCTCACACTTTTCCTGAAAACATTCCTCTCTCTTTTTCGGCCGGTATTGCGACATATCCGATACATGGAGATTCAAAGAAAGATCTTATTGAGATAGCCGACAAGAGCCTCTATACTTCGAAATCCAAGGGTAAAAAATGTGTAAGTGTCTTAGGCCAGGAAAAACGGGAGACAAAACGGTACACATCTGAAGCACCGATCACTATCATTTCCGATTTTGGAAAAAAGGAACATGGCCGGCTTATCAACATTTCTTTTTCAGGTGTAGCGGGAGAAGCGGGTGTACCTTTGAAACCGGGAGAACTGATTACCCTGCAGTTTGCTCTCGGGTATGAACAACGGCGCGTTTTCGACATTCACGCGCAAATTATTTGGATTCAGGAAAGTCGATTCGGCGCACAGTATACGAATGTTGACAAAGGACTATTACATAAAGCCGTTTCGTGCTATCTTCCCTCCGATGCATCTTTTTCGGAAAAAGAACAGCAGTCACTATTCTGAATCGATTATATCCGAAAAAAGCGGGAAAGACGGTACACGGTGGAGGAAGACCTATTACCGGGATAAAAAGAGCTGAAACATCAACTGCATGGCAATTTACTCTCTATATCCTTAACGAAACGCCTAACAACCAGCAGGTGTATCAAAATCTTATCGATATGTGCGAAAGCTACATACCGGACAACTACCACATAGAGACGGTAAATGTCTCTCTCTACCCTGAAATAGCCGAAAACAGCAAAATCCTAGCCCTGCCCACACTGATCAGAGAAGCCCCTCTTCCCAAAATAAGAATTGTCGGGGATTTGTCTCACCAGACAGAAGTGGCAAAATCACTCAATCTCAATCCATTTCATACAAACTTTCTCTCAGAACAAAACTTGTCCGAGCAGCGAAAAATGCTCCTCGTATCCGTGCGGCAAATGATCGACAGTTTTTACCACATTTCCAAGCTGCTCGGATCAAACAGAAAAGAGAGTCCGGGGCTGCTCAACATTTTCAACAGTATCGTGAATTCTTCAAAGCGGATTATCAAACTGGAAAACGATATGCTGATGAATCGAAATAGAACCGAAGATCCGGGAGTTTTCGAACGAAGAGAAAAACTGCTCGATATGATAGAAGAGAAGAAAAAAAGCGCTCTGAAGGGAATAATCCCGCTTACGAATACAATTACGTATATCGAAGAAAATCTGAATCAGGAATTTCCCGTCTGACCTTACATCTTTTTATCAACCATCGGGACGAAAGCAACAGCGCAAATGCGCTCTTTGTCGAATCTTCCGAACTCTTTTTGGATTTTCACTAAATCCTGTGAAAACCGGCCCTCCGGCCCTACCAATACCCCGCCGTCGCTGAGCTGGTCTAATAACGTCTGCGGAATCTGCTCGGGAGAAGCTGTTAAAATAATAGCATCGTACGGTGCCGCCTCAGGATGGCCCTCATACCCATTGCCGATGATAAAATGAATGTCCTCATAGCCGAGACTGTTCAGTATATGCTGTGCTTTGTCAGACAACTCTTTGTAGATCTCAATCGTGTAGACTTCGCGGCACAGTTCTCGCAGTATTGCCGTCTGGTAACCGCACCCTGTTCCGATCTCCAGTACTCTCTCCGTACCTCGCAGGCTGCACAGTGAAGTCATAAGGGCGACAATATACGGCTGAGAAATTGTCTGCCCATGTCCGATCGGAAGCGGTTTGTCCGCGTAGGCGGAAGAGCGGGCCCCTTCCGGAACAAAAAGATGTCTGGGTACTTTCCGCATCGCTTCGAGCACCCGGCTGCTCGTCACTCCCCTCTCTGCAATCTGATGCTCTACCATCCGCTTTCGCTGCTGTTCATATATGTCTCGGGAATCCATACATATCTCCCTCTACTATCAGTATACTGCCGCGGGAGGCTGGATTCAACGAAATATTGGAAATCAGAACAGTATTGTTTCTGAAACTCATCTCAGTTGCGGCCAAAGATGACGTTATGATATACTGACGCGGAAGGAGTTACCATGGACATGAAATATGAAGAGCAGCTTCGAGAAGAAACTCTCTACGCAATAGCAAACAAAATGGCACTCGCCGCCCGTACTGCACCGAAAGGAAAAGGAAAGGACAATCTCGTAGCCGCGGTAGCAGGCAGGGAGACCATAAAAAAGATTTCCGACAAAATAAAAAATATCAATGAGGAACAGGGACTTCCCGGCTTTTTCCTGCGGGACGCGGACAATATTCTGTCCGCTCCGGTCATGCTTCTCCTTGGAACAAAAATTAAACCGCTGCGGCTCGACCCCTGCGGGTTGTGCGGATTCAAAAACTGTGATGAGAAGGAGAAATATCCGAACCATCCGTGCGCGTTCAATACGGGTGATTTGGGCATTGCCGTCGGCTCAGCGGTCAGTATTGCAGCCGATAATCGGGTGGATAACCGAATCATGTATACCGTCGGCATCGCCGCTCTCCGGCTGGGCCTTTTTGACGATGAGGTAAAGATAATTTACGGGATTCCTCTCAGTTCTACAGGGAAAAATCCATTTTTCGACCGAAAATAACAGAATGAACGATATAGTCGAAAAAATTTTAACGAAAAACACCTTTTCAAAAGAAGATTTTTTCAAATTATACCGAATTCTCTGCAAAAACACCCATCCGGATCTTACCGGCAAGGACGGGAGGGACTTTATCCGGGTACAGGAACTGTACCAGCAGATGAAGAATATGAGCGCTGCGGAAACAATTACGTTGACCTCGAGGTTCGACCCGTACAAGGTGATACGGGAAAGCGGTTTCTCCCTGCCGCAGAATACCAATCCCCCGGGCACACCGGACAGGGCGGCGTTGTATATTTCGCTTCACCGCTACGTCTCGCTCGGGTTGCATTCCTATAAACTGCGCTCAAAATCTCTGCTCAAAGAGAGAAACCGCACCGTCATCAGGACCGTTCTCTACTGGGGCAACCGCTACGACAAGCGGTTCGTACCGCTGTTTGTCGATTATAACAAAAACAAGTTCGAACAGGTTATCATAAATGAAAATTTGAAACACGAACTGAAGGGAAAACGGCTGTTTGTCGAAGGCTTGGGATGGTTTACAAAGTATCAAGAGACGGGGAGAGTCTCCGCGGCCCATATAGCACGGGAGAAACTCTACTTTTCCTGCAAGCTGCTCAAAGCGTACGGAGGGGCCCAATCTCCGGTCCTCCCCCTCTCCGATTGGCTGCAGCGGGAGCTCGACCGGGAACCGGTAGTCTTCGCCTGATTCAATCCACAGACACTATCCCCACGATTCGCACCACTACGTATAACATTGACTAACGATCACATATCATAATACGTTGTCAGGAAAGCGGATATATTATCACGAGGGAGCATACGCATGTCTGATAACGACAAAGTTTCTACAGATTTTATCAGAGAAATAATCAATTCAGATTTAGCACAGAATAAACACGACGGCCGGGTGGTTACCAGATTTCCGCCTGAACCGAACGGGTATCTTCATATCGGTCACGCGAAATCGATCTGTCTCAATTTCGGGATTGCGGAGGAGTACGAGGGCGCCCGATGTCATCTCCGTTTCGACGACACCAATCCGCTGAAAGAAGAGATGGAATACATCGATTCGATCAAGGAAGATGTGCGATGGCTCGGTTTCGACTGGGGGGAGCATCTCTATTTTGCTTCCGATTATTTCGAAAAACTGTACCAGTTTGCGGAACAGCTTATACGTAAAGGACTGGCCTATGTCGACAGTCTTTCTATCGACCAAATTCGTGAGTTTCGGGGCACACTCACCGAACCGGGAAAAGAAAGCCCCTATCGGGACCGGCCGAAAGAAGAGAACCTCACCATGTTCCGCGAGATGAGGGAGGGAAAATACAGCGACGGCGAGCATGTGCTGCGTGCCAAAATCGATATGGCCCACCCGAATCTCAACATGCGGGACCCTACGATATACCGTATCCGGCATGCCTCTCATCCGCGGACGGGAGATACCTGGTGCATCTATCCGATGTATGACTTTGCACACTCCCTCTCCGACGCGATCGAGGAGATTACCCATTCTCTCTGTACCCTGGAGTTCGAGGCACACCGGCCGCTCTACGACTGGTTCGTGGAACATGTCGATATCGAAGACCCGCCCCAGCAGATAGAGTTCGCCCGGCTCAATCTCAATTATACGGTCATGAGTAAACGGCGGCTGCTGCGGCTGGTCCAGGAGGGGTATGTCGACGGCTGGAACGATCCCCGCATGCCTACGATCAGCGGACTGCGCAGGCGTGGATATACGCCGGAATCCATTCGCATATTTGCGGACAGGATCGGTATTGCTAAATCAGCCAGCATGGTGGATATAGCACTATTAGAGCACTGCCTGCGCGAAGACCTCAACGCACGGGCCCGGCGGGTAATGGGAGTATTGAAGCCTTTGAAACTGATAATCGATAACTATCCGGATGATACAGTAGAATGGCTCGATGCGGAAAATAATCCGGAAGACCCGGATATGGGCTCCCGTAAGGTCCCCTTCTCCAAGGTCCTCTACATTGAACAGGATGATTTCAAGGAAGACCCGCCGAAGAAGTTTTTCCGGCTCTCTCCCGGAAAAGAGATCAGGCTCAAACATGCCTACTATATCACCTGTGTGGATTACAAGAAAAACAGCGAGACCGGTGAAATCGAAGAGGTCCACTGCACCTACGATCCGGAAACCAGAGGAGGATGGTCCGAAGACGGGAGAAAGGTAAAAGGGACCTCCCACTGGGTTTCTGCCGCCCACGCGGTCGAAGCGGAGGTGCGGCTCTACGACCATCTCTTTTTAACGGAAAACCCGGGCGAAGACAAGGAGAAAGACTTTTCAGAAGAGATCAATCCACAGTCATTGGAAGTAATGAGCGGATGTAAACTGGAACCGGGCTTAGCCGCTGCGGCACCGGGTGAGAGGTTTCAATTTCTCCGGCAGGGATACTTCTGTGTCGATACAAAACACTCCGACCCCGGGCACCTCGTCTTCAACCGGACCGTCTCCCTCAAAGATACATGGGCGAAGATCAAGAAAAGGGCACAGAAATGAAACAGTTAGGTATTGACATCGGCTCCCTCTATCTCAAAGCAGTCCTTCTCGATAATGGGTCGGTCGTACACTCGCTGTATGAAGAACACCGGGGTGAGATCAAAAAACGGGTCTCTTCCCTTCTCGCCGACCCCCGTTTCGCTTCTTATGACAGCGCGGGCGTTGCCGGTAACCTTTCCTCTCCCGAGCTGCAGGTATTCGACGACACGCTCGCTCTCATCGAGGGGATCCGGTTTCTCGTCCCCGAGACGGTAAACGCGTTTTCCATCGGAGGCGAGACCTTTTCTCTTATCATTTTCGACGAGAACGGCGAATACATCGAACATTCGGTAAATCCGCCCTGTGCATCAGGTACGGGATCTTTCTTAGAGCAGCAGTCCGAACGGCTCTCCATAACCCCGGCGGAGCTTGCCCGCAAAGCGGAAGCGTTCAGCGGACAGGCCCCTTCCATTGCGACCCGCTGCGCCGTATTCGCGAAAACGGACATTATCCACGCCATGCAGGAGGGATACTCCCTCGAGGCGATCTGCGCGGGTTTGAGCGAGGGAATTGCACGCAGTATTATCGATGTTTTAGTAAAAGGAAGGGAGCTCGAAAGCCCCGTCGCGGCGGTAGGCGGTGTCTCGCTTAACAACAAGCTCACGCAAACCATGGAGACGGTCCTCGGTAAAGAGGTGGTCGTTCCCGAGCATTCTCACCTGGCCGGGGCGGTCGGGGCCGCCCTGCTCGGCGAATACGGTCACATAGACCTCGAACGTCTCTTTTCCGCCACAGGTGCGGAACGGGAGACGAGGGAAAGACTTTCCCTCTCTTTGTCCGATTACCCCGATATGGATGAATATGAGACAGCGGACTCCGGTCAGGGCCCGGAAGCCGGCGGGACAGGAGTAGAAGTGCTTCTGCCGAAAAAACGGGCCCACTCAAGGTCTAAGCCCGTCCGAGCTGTTATGGGAGTCGACATCGGTTCTACCAGCACCAAAGCGGTCCTTATTACGGAAGACAAACAGCTGATAGGCGGTTTCTACACGAAAACCGGAGGCGGGCCGATTACAGCAGTACAGAACATTCTCAGGGCAATAGAGAAACATATCGGGTTGGATGCAGTAGCCCTCCGCTCGGTAGGTACTACCGGCTCGGGCAGAAAGATGATCCGGGAACTGTTTGAAGCGGACTTCCATATAAACGAAATAACCGCCCACGCCAAGGCCGCAGTGCACCTTCATCCAAACGTGGATACAATACTCGAAATCGGAGGACAGGATTCCAAGTTCACCCGAGTTCGAGACGGGGATGTGTATTACTCCACTATGAATTACGTGTGCGCCGCGGGTACCGGGAGCTTTATCGAAGAACAGGCCAAACGGCTGGATTTAAGCCTCGATGATTTCTCCGATGCGGCTTTCGAGGCTTCGGCCCCCTTTACCAGCGACCGGTGCACTGTCTACATGGAGCGGGACCTGAGCCGGCTCTTGAGTGAGGGCTGGCCCCAGGAAGCCTTAGCTGCAGCTGTCCTCAATTCGGTGAGAGACAACTACGTGGCAAAAGTGGTCAACAAGAGCCCGTTAGGCGAATACATAGTGTTCCAGGGGGCTACTGCCCGAAACCGCGCTCTGGTTGCCGCATTCGAAAATCTTATCGGTAAACCGGTCCATGTCTCCCCCCTCTGTCATTTGACCGGGGCGTTAGGGGCCGCCCTTCTCGGACTGGAACGAGAGGAACGGGAGTCCATGTTCCGGGACAAGTCCTCGTTCCGGTGGGTAATTGAACCGTTTGCGAGTACGGAAGAGATTTGCGACCGGTGTGCGAACCGCTGCTCGCTGACAGTGATCGAGATACCGGGTACAGACGGCAACAGCGGCAGCGTAAAAAAAGTGGGCTGGGGGATGAAATGCGGTAAAGAATACGAAGAACGCAAGCCCCGGAAAACCGTGCCGAGCAGCCCTGAAAAGCGGTTTCACTCCGCGATGGAAGAGTTAAACGAAGCGAACGAGCCGGTGAAAGAGCAACCGGACAGCGAGCGGAGTACACGCGGCACTGTTACGGTGGGCATCCCCAAAGCGTTGTACAACGTACATTATGCCCCCCTCTGGAACAGGTTCTTATCGAATCTCGGCTTCCGTGTGGTCCGGTCCACCCCGAACCGGGCATCATTCAGCAAGGGAAAACAGATCGTCAATTCGGACTTCTGTGCTCCGATGATCCTCTCTCACGGGTATATGAAAGACCTCGATGACCGGGGGGCTGATTTTATTTTCTCCCCGGCGATTATTAACGAATATGATCCGCATCAGGAGACCCATCTCTTTAAACAGAAAACAACAGACCGTTACTACTGCTACTATTCGCAGTATCTTCCTTCAATTGTCAGCAAACTGACCACGGCAGATCTGGAAGAGAAGCTCATCTCTCCCCTCCTGCGGTTCAATTCGAGCCCGCAGGACGAGATTATCGAAGCAATCTACAGCGAGCTCAAAAAGGCCGACCAAACCCTCTCCCTCGAAGAGACCGCCACCGCGTTCCGGGAAGCGGCCGATGTATTCGCGGAGAAAAATCGGGAGCTTGCTTCAGTATACCGAACCCGACGGGAGCACAACCGGGCCGCCACGTTGAAATCCGGCCAATCGGATAAGGAAGACCCGGCAGACAGTGGGCCCCAAATCGTACTGGCCGGCAGGCCGTACATCATGTTCGATTCCATGCTCAACCTGGAGATACCGCGGAAAATCGAAGAGTACGGGGTGGACCTCTTCTGGATGGAAGAGTTCGACCTCGAAGGATATACGCCCGCTTACGGCAAAAAATACCTCGAGCGGATGCATTGGCACTACGGCAGGCAGATCATAAAGATTGCGGAACGTGCCGCTACAACCAAAGAGCTCTTTGTAGTGTACTTGACCTCGTTCCGCTGCTCTCCCGATTCATTTTTGTTGAGTTACGTGAAAGATATCATGACCCATTACGACAAACCGTTTTTGGTACTCCAGCTCGATGAACACAGCTCGGACGTGGG
>CAZKZZ010000042.1:8953-21372 GCA_964557375.1 uncultured Spirochaetales bacterium
CACCTCCGCAGCCGGAGCTCCTGCCGGGGTTGCTGCAACCGGAGTTACTGCAGCCCGCGATGATGCCCTCGAAAAGGGGGACACGGTACTCGTCCCGTATCTTGCAAGCCTCATGAGCTCCTTTTGGGCGGAGTGTTTCCGCAAAGCGGGATATCACACCATTCAGCTTTCCGCGGATGAGCGTTCGCTCAATACCGGTTATCAGTACGCAAACGGGGGTGAATGCATGCCCCTGGTCTCTCTGGTGGGCAGTGTCATCGATACGGTCCGGGACCATAACCTCGACCCTAAAAAAACGTTTTTCTTTATCCCTACCGTATGTCTGGCGTGCAACTTTCCCCAATTTCCCATTCTCTCGGACCTTGCGTTCACCAATGCCGGTCTGAACGGGCTCAAAATAGGGCTTATAAACAGCATGGCCCCCGGTCTCATCCTCGGAGCAGGGCTTTCTATGAAAATACTCGAATCCAATATCATCGGGGGGATTCTCTACAAACTCTACTTTCGAGTCAAACCGTACGAATGCAGAAAAGGTGCTGCCGACGAACTATTGGCAGAAGCAAAAGAGATGGTCCTCACTGCACTGCAGACAGGTGCTGACCTCCGCAAAACAGTGGAGACTATTGTCGGCACGTTTGCCGCTGTGGAGCGGGACGAAAGCGGCGGGAGAAAACCGCGGATCGGGATCATCGGAGACCTCTACGTCAAATACAACGAAGTGATCAATCAGAACCTCCAGGATGTAGTAGACGAGCTCGGAGGAGAGTTGATCATCCCCTCCCTTACCGAGTATCCCTTTCATTTCTACGACGCGGACATCAGAAACTACGGGGACAACCCCCGTCCGTTCCGACTGCTCCGTACCATCGAGGCGCGCTATGAAAAACTCGCCGATGAGCTTATCGGCGACCAGCAGGAACCGGATTTCAGCGAATGCGTCCGTCTCATGGAGGAGTACAACGTGCGCCACTATATCGAAGGAGAGACCTCTCTCTCTTTAGGCCGGGCGCTCTACTATCTGGAGAACAAACTGGTTGATGCAATTCTGCATATCAATCCGATGTTCTGCTGTCCGGGGGTAGTAACTGCTTCGTTTTACCGCAAGATGCAGGATGATTTCGGAGTGCCTATTATCGATATTTTCTACGACGGGACCGGTAATCCGAACCGTGTGCTCATCCCCCACATGCATTATTTGAACGAAAAAACCTCGAAGGAGTGCGCTACATAATTGTCCGTTCGATTTCTCCACACCGCAGACTGGCACCTCGGCAGAAACTCCTCCCTCCTAAGCAGAGAAAAGAACCGCCTGCTCAATGAGGCACGGTTTCACATGGTAGAGGAGATGTTTGCCTATGCACGGAAGGAGCACATCCCCTTTATCGTCTGTGGGGGTGACCAGTTCGATTCCGCCGAGTTCAAATCCACAGAACTTCTGACCAGGCTCTTCGGTATCATTAAACAGTACCGGGACATTTTCTGTATCGCGGTAACCGGTAACCACGATCCCCTTACTCCGGCATCTATCTACTCGCGGGTCGCCCCGGACCTCTATCCGGAAAACTTTCGTCTCGTCCGGGGAGAAGAAACAGTTGATTTATCCGATTACGGCTGCACGGTGTATGCCGCCTCCTCCGTAGAAAAACGGGGACGTGTAAATCCGCTGGCATGGATATCGGCGGATGAGGACGCGGCCGTCGGGACCGCAGCCACTGTTCGGATCGGACTCGGACACGGAAGTCTTACCATTCCCGGTAAATTTCAGGAGGATGATTTCCCAATCGCAACAACCTTTGCCGCAGAGCGGGGCCTGGACTATCTCGCTTTAGGCCATTGGCACTCCTTCTATCAGGCAGATGAGCGCACCTGTTACCCGGGGGCGCCTCTGCCGATGAAGTTTGATGAACAGGGATCTGTACTCGATATTTCGATTAACGGACCGGGCAGCATCCCGCGTATCGAAAAAGCCCAGATCGAGCCGGCCTATACCTGGGAGAAAAAAGAGGTGCTTTTAGACGACGGGAATTACCGTTCTTCTCTCGAAAATGTAAGTGCGGACAAGAGCAAGACTATTGGGGAGCTCACCGTGCGGGGAGTACTCTCGCCGAACACATACCGGGAGGCGGGGCAGATAATCGAAGGTCTGCCTGCATCCTGGTTTTCACTGACAGTCGACAACCGGACCCGCATCAAACCATCCCCCAATGAAATACCGACTACGGATGATATCGGTTACCTGCGCGGTGTTATCGACACACTCTTGGAAAGACGAGAAGATGATAACCGCGCGGGTGAAAACCGGGGCGGCGAAGATGTTAAAAACAGAGCGTTAGAGAAGATTTTTCTTTATCTCTCGGAGAGGGGGCTTCTGTGATCCTCGAATCGGTCACCCTCACCAACTGGAAATCAATTCCCAACGTGACTGTGGACCTTTGTGAGGGAATAAACATCCTCTACGGCCCGAACGAAATCGGAAAATCCACCCTTCTAGAAGCCATCGAGCTCGGACTTACAGGAGAGGCGCACAGCACGAAAGCGGAGTACAAAGCACTCGTCCCCTGGAATACCAAAGTAAAGGCGCACGTATCTCTTGTATTGCGTAATACAAAAGGAGAAAGGTACGTAATCAATAAATCTTTCCCTAAAGGGGATGCAAAACTGTTCCTCGCAGACGCAGAGTCTCCCTCCCGCACACTCATCGCGGAGGGGAGGGAGGTAAACAGTGCGATTTTCGAAAGGCTCGGTATAGAGGAGGACCTCGAGTCCCTGATAACCCTCCTCTGGATAAAACAGGGAGAAGCGCTCAATCTGTTCAATCCGAAACAGAACAGCGACACTCAAATCGTCACCGGAGGCCTCAAACAAAAAATTGAACGGCTAATCAAAGAAAGGCTTTCCTCCCCGCTCGCGGAAGAGTTTTATTCACGTATAAAGGATGAATATGACGATTACTTTCTGCAGTCGGGAAAGCTCAAAACCGCGAAGAACAGTGCCGGTAAACGGGTATCGGACCTCGAATCTGTGAAGGCCGGTCTTACAGAGGAAATCGATACCATCCGGGAAAAGCTCTCGGCCGTTCGTTCGATTGCGGAAAACATGCAGGCGTTGGATTCGGCCATCGCTGAATCGGAAGCAGAACTCAAAACCGCAGAATCGGAGAAAAAGCAGCTTACAGCCAAAAAGAAAGCGTGGGATGCATTGCTGAGGCTCCGTGAAACATACGCACCGGTCCGTAAGGCATTTAGCGAACTCGTCCGGATAAACAGCCGGCTCGAAGCGGTCAGAGGGGAGCTGCCCGCAGCGTACGCCCAAAAAAAGTGGCTCATTGAAAACCGGATCAAAGAAATAGAGGAGAAACTCGGGCAGTACCGCGAGAAAAAGAAACAGCTCGAACAGGCGAAAAAAGAGGTTTCATCGTTTAATCCGGTCGACGAGAAAGAGATCGAGGTGGTAGTCGAATTGGAGACCTCCATAAAAACTCTTTCGGTGCAGCTCGAAAAGACACAGATAAATCTCTCCGTTACGCCGGAAAAACCGGTCAACTTAGTGGTCCGAAAAGATGAGGAGGAGGCCCGAGAGACTTCGGTGTCTGACCCGGAGACACTGCAGATCAACCAGTCGGCTGAGATTGTGTATCCGGGGCACTTTTCATTGGAGATAACCGGTCCGTTAACAGAAGAGGCGTATAAAAAATTAAACCGGCAGCAGCGGGAGGCGGCCCGGAAACGGGAGTCAATTCTGGAGAGCTACGGTGTCGAGAACGGAAAAGAACTTCGCGATTATGCGGCCCGCTACCGGGAGCTTTCCAATAAGATCACCCGATTACAAGACGAACTTACCACTTTTGATCCCGACCAGCTCGAAAAGGAGAAAGCAGGCTTTAAGCAGGATGTAGAGAAAGACAGCGAACAGCTCGAGCTCTTTGCTCCGCAAGAGAGAGATACCATTACAGCTGAAGCACAACAGTTTACCACCCTCCGGGAGATCGAACAGCACATTACCGAACTCGAGCAGGAAGACCGTCACCTCTCCGGGCGGAAAAAAGATATTTTAGGGGAGAAGGATTACGAGGAGTTCGAAACAGATGTTCTCCTCAAAAAAAGAGAGATCGAAGAGAAAACGGAACAACTCCGTACTCTCGAGCCGAGAGACCGGGAAGAGATAACCGAGACGATGATAGCGGAAAAAGAACGTACAGCAGAGAAGCTGCGGGACCGCATCGGTTCTCTCAAAGAGGAGAAAGCGGGTATGGCCGGACGGCTTACCGGGGAAGAAGACCTCGAAGAACGGTTGAGTGAACGTGAATACCGGTTACGCGTGACCGGCGAAGAGCTCGAAAGTGAATACAGAAACAGCAAAGCGGTCACTCTGCTTCTCTCTCTTATGGACAGTGCCAAACAGGAGAGAGAAGCGGAGACGGTCGGGCCGGTGCAGGAGCGGGTATCCTCTTTTTTTGAGGAGCTTACCGGGGGGAAATATCGGGGGTTTTATCTGGACAAGGATTTCAAACCGGTTACCGTGGATGCACGGACCTTCGACGGATCTTCAGTACAGTTTGCTCCGTCTCTGCTCTCGGTCGGGGCCCAGGAGCAGCTTTCCTTTCTGTTCCGGTTTTCGCTGGCCTCCCGGCTCGCCGAAGAGGAGACCCAGATTATGGCCTTGGACGACAGTTTCGTCAACACCGACCCGTCCCGTCTGGCCGCACTATTCTCGCTCATAAGTAGCGCAAAACAGAGAATCCAGTTTCTCATTTTTACCTGCAACGAGCAGAATTTCGACAAGTTCCGGGGTGAATGCACGATGATAGACCTCAGTCCGCTTATCCGGACAGCTTGACAGAAAACTGAGAATTCCGCAGAGTGGCTTCAAGGAGGATACCATGAGCAGCAGCCAATCGTACGACACTTCTAAAATCATCGAAAACGGCCAGGCCGTACTCGGGTTCGAATTGGGTTCCACCAGGATTAAATGCACCCTGATCGGGCCGGATTACCGGCCGCTCGCCTCGGGGTCGTTCGGGTGGGAGAACAAATTCGAGAACGGGGTGTGGACCTATGACCTGCAGGACGTTTGGAAAGGTGTGGCGGCCTGTTTTGCAGATTTGGCCGCTGATGTCAAAAAAACGTACGGGGTGACCCTTACCCGGGCGGCTGCCGGCGGTTTTTCCGCGATGATGCACGGGTACCTCGCCCTCGACGCCGACGGGAACCTTCTCGTCCCCTTCCGCACCTGGCGGAACAACATCACCGGTGAGGCTTCCAAAGCATTGACTGAACTGTTCACATATCCTATCCCCCAGCGGTGGAGTATCGCCCATCTCTATCAGGCAATTCTGAACAAAGAAGAACACGTCGCCCGGATTGCAAAACTGACTACCCTCGCCGGGTATGTGCATATGAAACTGACCGGCAGGCACGTGATCGGTATTGATGATGCCTCCGGGATGTTTCCGGTCAATCCGGACACAAAAAACTACGATGCAGCCATGCTCGCAGCATTCGACCAGCACGTAGCGGAACATAATTTCCCGTGGAAATTAAAAGATCTGCTCCCGGAGATCGTCCCCGCAGGAGATGTCGCAGGAACAGTAACCGAAGAAGGGGCCTCCTATCTCGATTCTTCCGGCACCTTTAAGGCGGGAATGCCGCTCTGTCCGCCGGAAGGAGATGCTGGTACCGGGATGATTGCAACCAACAGCATCAAACCCCGCACCGGCAATGTTTCCGCGGGAACATCGGTTTTTGCCATGCTGGTACTGGAGAACAAACTGTCCAAAGTACACCCCGAGATCGATCAGGTACTCACCCCTGACGGCAACCTCGTGGGCATGGCCCACTCGAACAACTGCACCTCCGACTTCGATGCCTGGGTGGGCCTATTTGTCGAAGCCGCACGGGCTATGGGCGCGGATGTGTCTTCAGATGACGGATTCTCAACTCTCATGCCCCTTGCCCTGAAAGGCGATGCTGATGCAGGCGGACTTCTCTCCTACGGATATGTTTCCGGGGAACACCTTACCGGATTCAGTGAAGGCCGTCCCCTGTTCGTACGCCGGCCCGACAGTCAGTTCACCATCGAAAACTTCGTGCGTTCCCATCTGTTCTCATCCCTCTGCGCTCTGCGGACCGGGATGGACATTCTCACCACGGAAGAAGGAGTGGAGGTCGAGGAACTGCGGGGCCACGGAGGGTTTTTCAAGACCGAAGGTGTGGGCCAGCGGATCATGGCCGCCGCAACAAAAGCGGCTGTCCGTGTCTTAGACACAGCGGGTGAGGGAGGTGCGTGGGGTATGGCCCTCCTCGCAGCCTACACGGCCCGCAGTGACAAAAACCGGAGTTTAGCCGATTTCTTAGAATCGGCCTTTGCCGGGAGTATGGGAAAAGCAGTAGAACCGGACCCGGACGACGTAAAGGGTTTCGAAACCTACTTTACCCGATATACCGAAGGGCTTCCCATTGAATCGGCAGCGGTAGAACACCTGCCCTGAGGCGTTTCGTGCCACATATTTCTTGACACCGCTAGTACAGTAGTCTACAATAAGACGTGCGTTAACGGTAACGCACTCGAGGACAGCCAAGAATAGTGACCATTCGCGAAATTGCCCAGCTAGCAAAAGTCTCTATCGGCACAGTGGACCGGGTAATCCACAACAGGGGGAGAGTAGCACCGGAGACGGCAGAAAAAATCCGCCGCATTATAGAAGAGACCGGATACAGACCCAATATCCATGCCCGTCATCTCTCTCTGGCAAAATCGTACCGGTTTGCCGTCTTCACCCCCGAACGGTTTCAGGACTGCGGGTTCTGGGAACTGCCCCGAGGAGGGATTGGCCGCATTCTCGAAGAACTTGCCGTTTTTAATATCTCCATTGATTGGTACACCTTTGACCGCAATTCAGCGGACTCATTCCGGAACACGGCACACAGACTGCTCGAAGCCGGCCCTGACGGTGTGCTGTTGGCCCCCGTTCTTCTCGAACCGTCGAGGGAGTTTTGCCGGGCATTACAGGGTAACGTTCCTTTCGTCTTTTTCGACAGTTACCTGCCGGACATCGAACCATTGGCGTATATCGGCCAGGACTCATTCGCGAGCGGGGTTGTCTCCGCGCATCTGATGAAACTGCTCGTAGATAAACCAACTCGTATCGCGGTACTGCAGGCACGAAAAAACGATCTCCATATCTGTAAGAGAATCGACGGGTTTCTCTCCTGTTTCGAAGGGGGGGAGAAACCGGCCGTATTCATCGAAGAGCATCTCGACGAACAAGATGTATGTAACAGGTTTCTCTCCCGCCTTCTTCAAGCCCCGGGGACCTGGGAGGGTATTTTTGTAGCAAATGCAGCCGTAGGCAGAGTGGCCAATTATGTGGATGAGCACCACTCCGCTGTCCGGCTCATCGGGTATGATATAACAGAGGACGGCACCACGAATCTAAAAAACGGTAGAATAGATTTTCTCATCAGCCAGAAACCGCAGCTCCAAGTCTATCATGGTCTTATGCTCCTCTATCGGCACGTGGTGCTCAAACAGACGGCAGCCGATGATGTTGTCATGCCCATTGATATATTAACGAGGGAAAATATTGACTACTACACATGATTTAGTTTTAGGCATTGATTTTGGTACCGATTCCTGCAGATCGGTAATTGTAGATACTGTAAATGGAGAAGAGATCAGCAGTGCTGTATTCTCATACCCCCGCTGGACCGAGGGAAGATACAGCGACCCCGGGAAGAACCGGTTCCGCCAGCATCCGAAAGACTACCTGGAAGCGTTTGAAGAGTCGGTAAAGGCAGCTCTCCGGAGTGCACCGGAAGGTACTTCCTCATTGATCAGGGGGATCGGTATCGATACAACCGGGTCCACTCCTGCAGCAGTGGACAGCGAAGGCACGCCCCTCGCCCTCCTCTCCTCCTTCGAAGAAAACCCCAACGCGATGTTTATTCTCTGGAAAGATCACACCGCAGTCAGAGAGGCGGAGGAGATAAATGAACTCGCCCATACCTGGGACGGAACGGATTATACGGTCTATGAAGGAGGAGTGTACTCTTCGGAGTGGTTTTGGGCAAAAATTCTTCATGTCCTTCGGGAAGATGCCGAGGTGAGAAACGCCGCGTACAGCTGGGTAGAACACTGCGACTGGATGTCTGCCGTTCTTACCGGAAACAGCGCCCCTCTTACCATGAAACGGTCACGCTGTGCCGCAGGCCATAAAGCGATGTGGCACGACAAATTCGGAGGCCTTCCGGATGAAGATTTCTTGACCAAACTGGACCCGCTTCTCTCCGGTCTGCGCTCACGTCTCTATCGGGACACCTACACTTCCGACACGCCTGCGGGAACGTTGACTCGAGAATGGTCTCAAAAACTGGGGCTCCCCCGTGATGTCGTAGTAAATGTCGGAGGGCTCGATGCCCATGTAGGGGCTGTGGGCGGGGAGATACACCCGGGCTCACTTCTCAAAGTTGTGGGTACTTCAACGTGTGATATGATTATCATGCCGACCGAAGAAGCGGGAGATCTGCTGGTAGAAGGAATTTGCGGACAGGTGGACGGTTCAATCGTTCCCGGTATGCTGGGGATGGAAGCAGGGCAATCCGCATTCGGGGACATCTACGCGTGGTTCAAGGACCTGCTCGCCTGGCCCCTGAATCTTATTTCAGCTTCGAATAGCGGCGTCGACACGGAAGAATTCGACACGGAAGCGTTGAAAGAGCGAATATTGCCCGGGCTCAGCAAGGCGGCTGAACGGATCGATCCGAGCGAATCCGGAGTCATCGCTTTGGATTGGCTAAACGGAAGAAGGACCCCGTATGCAGACCAGACATTGACCGGAGCAATCACCGGGCTCCGTCTCGGCAGTGATGCTCCCACGATATTCCGCGCTTTAGTCGATGCAACGGCATTCGGTTCCCGGAAAATAATGGAACGGTTTATCGAAGCGGGGGTCGAGATCGAAGATGTCATTGCTGTCGGAGGTGTGGCAAAAAAATCCCCCTTAGTCATGCAGGTACTCTCCGATGTGCTGAATAAGCAGATCAGAGTAAGCAAGAGCGAGCAGACCGTTGCCCTTGGAGCGGCGATGTTTGCAGCTGTTGCAGCGGGGTTGTTCAAAGATGTCTCTGAAGCGCAGCAGGCAATGGGGAGCGGGTTCGAAATGGAGTACAAACCGGATCCGAAAAACGCAGCCGCGTATGACCGGATCTATGGAAAATATCTCGCCTTGGGAAATTTTATAGAAAAACAGACGAGGGAGGAATCAAAATAATGGGAACATACACGGAACTGAAACGGGCCGCATACGAGGCCAATATGGAAATACCGAAACAGGATCTGGCAATCTATACGTTCGGTAATGTGAGTGCGTTCGACCCCGGCAAGGGTGTCTACGCAATCAAGCCGAGCGGGGTCCCGTACGAAGAACTTACCGCGGAACATATGGTGGTGGTAGACTTGGAGAACACCGTTGTCGAGGGAACATTACGCCCTTCCTCCGATACAAAGACCCACACCGTTCTCTATAAAAACTTCTCCGGCATCGGAGGGATCTGTCATACTCACTCTCCCTATGCGGTGGGTTGGGCCCAGGCGTGCACACCGGTGCCCATCTTCGGTACGACCCATGCCGACCATCTTACCTCGGACATTCCTGTAACGGCGGTCATGAGTGATGAAGCGATCGCCGGTGATTATGAAGAAGAGGCGGGAAATCAGATCCTCGAGGCGTTCGAGGAACTCGACCCGAAAGAAGTAGAGATGGTCCTCGTAGCGTGTCACGGCCCCTTCAGCTGGGGAAAGGACGCGATGAAGGCGGTATACAATAGCAGAGTACTGGAAGAACTGGCCAAAATGGCCCTGTTCACCCTGACCGTAAAGCCTGAGGCCCCCCGGCTCAAACAGACTTTACGCGATAAACATTATTACCGTAAACACGGCAAGAATGCGTATTACGGTCAACAATAGGAGAAGAAAAATGATCGACTTAAAAACAAAGGAAGTGTGGTTTATAACCGGCAGCCAGGAACTATACGGAGAAGAGACCCTGAATCAAGTCAGGGACCATTCCAAAAAAATAGTCGAGGGGTTTAACCTCAGCGGAACCTTTCCGGTCACTTTTGTCTGGAAACCGGTACTTACCTCATCAGAACAGATAAAAAGGACATGTATGGAGGCAAACGGGGCCGAAAACTGCATCGGAATTGTCACCTGGATGCACACCTTCTCTCCGGCCCGGATGTGGCTGGCAGGGCTTTCCGTACTGCAAAAACCGCTCCTGCATCTGCACACCCAGTTCAACCGGGAAATTCCCTGGGCGGCCATCGATATGGATTTTATGAATCTCAACCAGTCCGCCCACGGTGGAAGAGAATACGGTTTTGCGGTAAGCCGTTTGGGGATTGAACGGAAAGTGGTGGTCGGTTATTGGGAAGACGAGTCGGTCCACAGTAAGCTCGGTGTATGGCTTCGCGCGGCCGCCGCGCACCACGATGCGCAGGGGGCCAAGATCGCCCGTTTCGGGGACAATATGCGTCAGGTAGCGGTTACCGAGGGGGACAAGGTCGAAGCACAGATGGTGTTCGGGTATGAGGTAAACGGTTATCCGATCGGTGACCTGGTCCCCTACATCCGTGATGTTGACGGGAAGCAGATCGACACCCTCATCGAAGAGTACCGGGAACTGTATACCGTAGACAAAACGCTCCTGTCCGGCGGTTCCCACTACGAACGCCTTGTAGAAGCGGCAAAAATCGAAGCAGGAATGCGGAATTTTCTCCGCGAGGGGGATTTCAAAGGGTTTACAACCAACTTCGAAGAGCTCCACGGAGTCAATCAACTCCCCGGCCTGGCCGTCCAGCGGCTTATGGCTGAAGGGTACGGATTCGGTGCGGAGGGTGATTGGAAGACTTCCGCGCTCCTGCGGGCGATGAAGGTGATGTCCGCCGGGCTCGAAGGCGGCACCTCTTTTATGGAGGACTACACCTACCACTTCGAGAAAAACAACCATCTCGTCTTAGGTGCCCATATGCTCGAGATCTGTCCGTCGGTAGCTTCGGAGAAACCTTCCATCGAGGCCCATCCCCTGTCGATCGGCGGAAAAGACGACCCGGTAAGACTCGTCTTCGAGGCGGCCCCGGGCCCTGCTCTCAATGTCACTATTATTGATCTTGGGCACCGGTTCAGAATGATCGTCAACGAAGTCGAAGTGGTCAGGGCCGAACATGAACTACCCAACCTTCCCGTTGCCCGGGCGGTCTGGAAGCCGAAACCGGACCTCGAAACAGCAGCGGCGGGGTGGATCCTCGCGGGAGGGGCCCACCACACAGGGTTTTCTCTGGCCTTAACAACTGAGTACCTCGAGGATTTTGCCGCAATGAACGATATCGAATTATTGCTTATTGACGATACTACCGCTTTAAGAGAATTAAAAAATGCTCTACACTGGAATGAAGCCTATTACCGTTTACGGTAAAATTATATAAACTGCAATAAAACAAAGTAAGGAGTATGCTCACATGGCACATTATTACGATCCGGTCAAACTCGCCTGGGAGAACAAGACGGTTGTCCCGGCATTCAATATCCCCCACCTTCCCATGATGAAGCCGGTCATTCAGGCCGTGGCCGACCAGAACAGTTTTGCATTTGTAGCGGTCGCCCGGCTGGAGTGGCGTAAGTTCGAAAGCAAGAGTCTGGAAGCTGTCTATGACGAGTTCGAAAAACTGGTAGATCCGGGCCATATCAGGATCCACCTCGATCACATCCCGGTAATCGACGAAGACAATAAAGAAGTCGATTATCTGGAGGTCATAAACCGCGCTATCGGTAAGGGATTTCAATCAGTGATGGTCGATGGATCCCGGCTTTCGTTAGAGGAGAATATCAAAGCTACCAAACAGGTTGCGGATGCTGCCCACGCGGCTGAAATCCCCTGTGAAGCGGAACTCGGGGCAGTACTCGGCCATGAGGAAGGGCCTCCCCCGCCCTACGAAGAGCTCTTCGAATCGGGAAAGGGATTTACCAACGCCGAAGAGGCCAAACGGTTTGTCGAAGAGAGCGGCTGCGACTGGCTTTCCGTTGCAATCGGGAACATCCACGGCGCCGTATCTGAAAATCTTCGTGATAAGAAAAAGGTTGCAGCGCGGCTCAATATCGAGCACCTCAACATACTCAAACAGGTAACCGGTATCCCCTTAGTCCTCCACGGCGGGTCCGGTATCCAGCGCGAATACGTTATAGAAGGGATAAAAAACGGCATCGCAAAAATTAATATCGGAACCGAGATTCGTCAGGCCTATGAAAACGGACTCAAAAAGGCGGGCAAGGTCGAGGACGGACAGTTCGAAGTGTACGAGCGGGTGAAATATCTTATTCGCGATTACCTCGAGCTCGCCGACAACAGCACTATTTTCAAGCTCTAA
>CAZKZZ010000042.1:21472-23723 GCA_964557375.1 uncultured Spirochaetales bacterium
ACCGCGGTCTCCATCGCCTCTATGGGAGAGGCGGTGGTCCCGGTGAGCAGAGACCGGGAAATCTTAGGGCCTTCGATTATGAACTTCGACATCCGCGGGGAGGAGTATCTCTCCCGGCTCGATGCATCCTTCTCCGATAAAGAGCTCTACGATATAAACGGCAACACCCTGGCCAATCAGTTCGGTATTACTAAATTAATGTGGATCAAAAACCACCAGCCGGAGCTCTACGAGAAGAGCTATAAATTCCTCCTCTGGAGCGGGTTTGTTGCCTTCATGCTCGGAGCAGAACCGTTTGTCGACTATTCCCTGGCCAACCGTACCCTGCTCTTCGACCTCCAAACCTGCGACTGGTCGAAGACCCTCCTCGATGCGGCAGGCCTCGACCGGGAGAAGCTCCCTGACACCATCCAGTCGGGGAAGAACATCGGTACCGTCTCCGCTGCGGTGGCCCGCGAGCTCGGCCTCCCCGAAGGGACTGCCATTTTAGCCGGGGCCCACGACCAGTGCGCCAACGCGGTAGGGTGCGGAGTCATCACCCCCGGTAGCGCGATGTACGGTATGGGCACGTTTGTCTGTATTGCCCCTGTTTTTACAGGCCGGAAAGAGACCGAGAAAATGCTCGAGGCGGGGCTCAATACCGAACACCACGCCGTCAAAGACCTGTTCGTCTCTTTCATCTACAATATGGGGGGGTCCATCATCAAATGGTTTCGAGACACCTATGCCGGTAGCGAACACGAGGCGGCCGCAGCGGAAGGAAAGGACATCTATCCCGCTCTTTTCGCGGAAGTGCCTGAAGGGAAAACACGGGTTACCGTTCTTCCCCACTTCACTCCGATGGGCCCGCCCGATTTTATCGATGACTCTCTCGGTGCAATTGCGGGGCTCAACCTGGAAACGAGCAGAGGAGAGATCCTCAAGAGCATTATCGAAAGCAATGTATTCTCTCTCAAGGAGTGCATCGAACTGTTGCCCGAAACCGGTATGGAAATCTCGAATTACCGTGTCGTGGGCGGAGGGAGCAAATCGGACATTATGGTCCAGACCTGCTGCGATATTCTGGAAACCCCTTTTGTCCGCCCAAAAGTGACCGAAGCGGGTGCATTAGGTGCCGCCATCCTTGCAGGTCTCGGGACCGGGGTGTTCAACTCCTTTCAGGAAGGGATTGACGCGATGGTCGTGTTAGGAGACCGGTTCGAACCGGCCGACACCTACCGGAACTACTATCGTGAGAAATTTGAACAGTATAAGAAATTGTACCCCGCGCTCGAGGATTTTATCGGAGGGCTGAGGGGGATTACCTAACCCTTTTGATAATACAAATCACCATAAATCTAGAGCAAAACAAATCGCCCGCCTGAGCTCAATCAGCTTATTACACAATCCCGTTCCGCATTACAGTGACTTCACAACGATAGAGACCCCCTGCCCGCCGCCGACACAAGCGGTGGCCAGACCTAGCTGTTTTTTCTCCCGTCGGAGGGCGTGAACAAGAGTAGTAAGGATCTTAGCCCCGGTAGCACCGATGGGGTGGCCCAATGCAACTGCTCCGCCGTAGATGTTCAACCGGTCCATTGAAAAGCCGAGTTCGCGCTGCACGGCAATGACTTGTACGGCAAACGCTTCGTTCAGTTCAATCAGATCGATATCTTCGAGAGCCACACCTGCTTTCGACAGGGCCGGCGGGGTGGAATCGACGGGGCCCAACCCCATATACTTCGGCTCTACCGCAGCCGATGCATACCCTGTAATTTCAGCCAGCGGCCTGTATCCGTGTGCCTCTGCCCACTCCTCGTCCGCGATAACCAGGGCGGCGGCACCGTCGCAGAGAGCGGAACTGGTGGCTGCAGTCACAGTACCGTCGGCACGGAATACCGGAGGCAGTTTGGCAAGTTTTTCTCTACTCGTGTTCCTTCGGGGGATCTCGTCGGCGTTGACCTCTACGGTCTCCTTTTTCTGTTTTACCGTCACCGGAAGGAGCTCGTCTGCAAAGCGATCTGCATCTATCGCTGCAACCGCCTTTCGGTGGCTCTCGAGAGCAAAAGCATCCTGCTCTTCCCGGGGAATCTCGTATTTTTCGGCCAAGAGTTCCGCTGTCTCTCCCATGAGCATACCGGCCAAGGGGCAGGCAAACCCGTCCTTGTGGAGTGAGTCGAGACACGGTTTCTCTCCCATGGTGTGCCCCCACCTCGCCTGGGGAAGTAGGTACGGTACGTTGGAAGTACTTTCCATCCCGCCGGCAATCCCC
>CAZKZZ010000043.1:0-11199 GCA_964557375.1 uncultured Spirochaetales bacterium
GACATTCCCGCACGAATATCATCGACATCAATGCTGCGTTCATACTTGAGCCTCAAAAATTTGAGCCGGTCAATGGAGGCATCGATCGCCTCTCTTCCTCCCCGAACCGCCACGTATGCCATTACAAGCCCTCCTCGCAATTGAAGGGCCGCACGTATGTGGAGCGTGGAATGACAACTACGCGGGAACGGGTGTCAAAGAGAATCATCTCGATACCGAGCGGGAACTCCTCACACAACGTGTTCCGCGGGCCGACCCACCACAAAAGGTTTTGAGAGTATTCCGAATTGGTGTTATCAGAGAACAGCAGAAAAATTTTTGTTTCTATTCCGGGACCGGAGAGCTCTAAAACTGTACTGCTTGGACCAGGCACATAGTGGTCGATTTCACAAGGGAGCTGCGGAAGACACAGAGCAACAGTCGCTCCGCAGTGGGGGTCCTGATCCGTTCCTCTGACCACGGCGGAGAGGACTTGCTTCCGCTCATTCATGTCCAGCGACATATCATGTGGGAAAAAAACAAAATCAGCCGAGGCGTGATCTTTGAACCGAACATAGGTCAGATGCTGAATGAGAGACTGTTCCTCATCATCGGTGCAGTGAAAATAGGCAGTGACTTCACCATCGAGAAGAATCATGGACAGTAGAATTACCGCGTTCGGTAACCGGGTAGCAAAGCCTAAGTCTCTCTCTTCGGGGAGGAGCGTATGTACTGTACCGGGAAATGAGAAAGCAGAGACCAGCTCTCTATATGCCTGTTGGATATCATGTATCGGATCGAACATTACACGTAGTCCTCCTCCTGCATGGAGGCAAAATCGACTTTCGTTTCCAGGACTTCGCCATTCTCTTCCTGTTCCCTTATGATGTTCTCCTCTTCCGCGGCAAGAAGCAGGACCTCCCATTCTGCTGTCTCTTCCAGCCCGGCCATCCAAGCTGCATCGATAACGGCCAAATCTCCGGCAAGTTCTTTGTTGTTTCCGCGGACGAGGCCCAACCCCGGATAGCCGTTTATCCTCACCTTTGCCTCGGTAACAAGAACTTCGCCTAAATAGAAAAGCGAGTTCCGTGCCTGTTCTCTGAGTTTGACCATGACCAGACCCTCCTGGGGCGGCTGGATCTCCATTACCGGATATAACTCGCGGATCGCTTCCGCACATTTCGAAGCCAGTCCGGATGTGTCCTTTATCAAAATTTCGGTACGTCGCTTTCGCTTCACGGCTCCTCCCGTTCTTTCCCGTTATGAGCAAATGTAACTTGGCGCCATGTACATGGGTATTAGAAGTTGATTAGTTTACCGTTACAAGTTAGTAAGCACGTGTTCAGATTCGATATTTGAATCTGTCTCCGCGGTAGATGACTTTATTAAATTGAATGATCTCTGTTCCCCGGGCAGTGGTTTCGTACTCGAGAAGCAGGACAGGGACGAGTGATGGGCACCCGAGTGAAGACTGTTCTGCAAGGGTCGGAAGGGTAACGTTCATGGTAGTATTGATCGAATCAAAATCCGCATACCCTCTCTCGGAAAAAAAGGAATACATGCTCGTTATTTCATCACCGATTTCGATGATATCGGGGAACAATCGTTCCCGAATAAAAGAAGTGTGAACAGCGATGGGTTCCCCTGCTATAACACGCAAAAGACTTATAGAGAAAATCCGTTCTTTTTTTTTGGCACCGAGTACGGTCCAGATTTTTTTACTATAGTCAACAGGTTTTGTTCCTAGATTGTGGGTGGTAAGGTCCGCACCCAAAGCCTTCACCTTTTCGGTAAAGCTGATATCACTTCGAAGATCGAGCGGTACGTGCCGTTTCGGTGGAGAGAGGAATCTCCCCTTTCCCCGGATACTTCGTATATAGCCGCGTGCCTCGAGATGATTATACGCGCTCCGCACCATCATACGGGGGACGTTAAACCTTCTGCTCAACATATTTTCGGAAGGCAATAGTTCTCCCGGTGTAAAAGTCCCTCGAATAATATTGTCCAGTAAATCCTCTACAATAACCTCTTCCATAGGCGAATAGTAATCCCGATATATAAAAATTTGATTAAAATAGTATGAATATATGTTAGGATTTTGTTAGAATCCTAACACTTTACTAACATTTCTCGAAAATAGTAGTATAATTAAAGTACAGGAAGCCCCGGTGAGCAGTTTTCTGAATAGAAAAAAGATAATTCTCCTTATTTTCTTCCTTGTAGGATTCTCGGCTTTTCCGGATGTTTTTGCCCAAAATAAAGCAGTGGAACCTACCGAAGCTTCTCTTTCCTCTCCGGCGGAAGTATTGATCAATGTCATAAAGCAAAACCGTCTCTACAGAAACAGCTTTACGGAGAATACAATTCAAGAAGCAGTTTTGAAGGCAATTGTTGCATCACTCGATGATCCGTACGCTGCAGTAGTCGATACACACAGGCAGCGAGAGACTGCTTCTTCTACCAGGACAGATACTACGGAGCTGGGCCTCCTAATCGGAGAGGATGCCTATAGCCGTCCGGTAATTGAATCGATACTTCCGGGTTCTCCTGCAGACGAAGCAGGGATAAAGGCAGGAGAAAAGGTTTTGCGAATAGGGACCGAAGATGTTTCCGGATGCAGCAGCTGGGAAGTGATGGCGTTATTGAGCGGAGAGCAAACGGCCCATGAAAAACAAATCGAGATGGTAGTAGAATCCTCCCGAGGACAACCGAGACACATAACCCTCCGGTGTAGTCACTATGAAATCAAAACAGTTGAACTCCGCATCGGGGGATTGCGGCAATTACAGCGCCGGCCGCATAGAACGGTATGGAAAGACGACCCGAAGGGAGAAATAGCCTGGATCAAAGTTCATACATTTCTGCACAGTAGAACCCATGATGAATGGGACCGTATGGTAGAAAAAATAAACAACAGCCATTCGGTAAGGAGAATCGTCTTCGACTTGCGTGATAACGGAGGGGGTGACAATTCCTGTATTCCTTTGTTGGGTGATTTCTTCCTTCGCGGAGAGACCCTGGTAACCTTCGAATGTCTTGCCGGCAATAAACCCTGGTCGCAGCATATCCGCAACATCGGTACCCCGCAAAGCCGCCTCATTTGCTATCCGGCAGTTGTTCTCGTAAACGGCCGCACCGCATCACTTGCTGAAATCGCAGCAGCAGCCCTCAGAGATAACCGCTCCCTTCCTCTCGTAGGAGAGAAGACCTTCGGCAAAGGGACTACACAAACCTGGATCAAGGCAGGCAACCGTTTTGCAGTCCACCTGACGATGGGCCGGTGGTTGAGCCCTCATGGGTACTCCATTGAAGGAAAGGGGCTCGTGCCGGATGTCACCGTATCCGACAATCCGCGGACAGTGTACATCGATGAACAGTTACTATCGGCAGTAGAACTGCTGACTGTAAAAGCGGACTAAGCTGATTTAGTTGTTATTCTTACCTTATTTGCAATACCCTGAGAAAAAGTATAATATATCCAACGTGTATGAGCAGTTACAAAGAATTAAACTATGATGACCCTATCGAAATTGCATCGGGGATTTTTTGGGTCGGGTTTTTCGACAGGGAACGCAATCTTCACTGTAATCCCTACTTGATAATCGACGGTGATGAAGCGGTGGTCATCGACGGAGGGAGCCGCACCGATTTCCCGACTGTGATGATGAAGATTCTCCAGACAGGGATTCAGCCGAAGCAGATTATCCGTCTCATCTATCATCACTATGATCCCGACCTCTGCAGCAGTATTCCCAACTTCGAAGATATTATCGGCTCCCCGGAGCTCAAACTCATCTCTCACAAAGAAAACAACGTTTTTATCCGCTATTACTCGGTTAATTCCAAAATGTTGTGCATCACAGCTATTGATTATCACTTTACTTTTTCTTCAGGGAGAATGCTTCAATTTTTACACACGCCCTATTCCCATTCCGCGGGGAGTTTCGTCACATTCGATGAAAAATCGGGAACACTTTTCAGCAGTGATATATTCGGAAGTTACGACAAAAACTGGAACCTGTTTGTCGAATTTTTAGAAGAGTGCCGAACCTGTTCCATACATGAACCATGCGCCCACGGGAAGAGTCACTGTCCCTTTATCGGAATACATGATTTTCACAGGCGGATTATGACATCCAACAAAGCTCTCAGACATGCTCTTACCAGTATCGAATCTCTACCCCTCCGACACATAGCACCCCAGCACGGCAGTATCATCCACCGGAACGAAGACATCGCCTTAGCGATAGAAAAGCTGAGAGCACACGAGGAAATCGGAATCGATGGCATTATCGAAAAACCGTAATAAACAACTCGAGAAATTAATTTCCATCTTCTCAAACCCTGACAGCTCCATTACACCTCGAGCGGTTGGAGAATTACTGATCACCTACGCAGCAAGAGAAACAGATAACCGCATAAATAAAGCCCTCTCCCAGAAACTCCTGGAGAAGTTTGTCACAGTTTCTGAAAGATTGAGAGAAAGTGAAAATACATACCGATCCATCATAGCAGCGATGAGAGAGGGGGTCGTTGTACAGAACCGGAAAGGGGAAATCATTGCCTCCAATAAAAATGCAGAGAAAATACTCGGAGTGACTGCAGCTCAACTGGAGGGGAAAACTTCACTCGACCCTGCCTGGCGTTCCGTGCATGAAGACGGGACCCCATTCCCCGGGGACGGGCATCCGGCGATGGTAACCCTTACCACCGGTAAACCTCAGAACGGAATCATCATGGGGGTCCATAAAACGGACAGCAGTCTCACCTGGATATCAATCAATTCGCAGCCCATCTTCAGCCGGGACGAATCGGTTCCCCATGCCGTGGTTACGACGTTCTCCGATATCACCGAGCGGAAGATTTGGGAAGAAGAAATCAAAAAAATATCAGTGACAGATCATCTTACCCAGATTTACAACCGGGTACAGGGGAACCGGTCTTTAGAGACCGAAATAGAACGGGCGAGTCGTTACAACGAGAAGCTGTCTTTAATTATGTTCGATATCGATCATTTTAAATCGGTAAACGATACCTACGGACATGATGCAGGGGATCAAGTCCTGGTTACCGTCAGCAGAGAGGTAGATGAACAGCTGAGACCTACGGATGAATTTATAAGATGGGGCGGAGAGGAGTTTCTCGTTATCCTTCCGCATACTGAAAAAGAACAGGCCCTCCAACTTGCAGAACGCATACGAAAACATATTGAAGCCCTTCGATTCCCGTCTTTACCGGGGATAACCTGCAGTTTCGGAGTATCCGCGTATGCAAGAGAAGATACCGTCGACACCTTTACAAAACGGGTTGATGAAGCTCTCTATCAGGCCAAACGGGAAGGAAGAAACCGATCCATTTTACTATAGGAGACAGCAGTATGAAAAAATTGATCGCAGTTGTTTTTTTGGCAGCCGCTGCCGGAGTTGTTTTCGCCGACGGGAACAAAATCATCACCGTTTCCGTTGAACGTATCCCTTCAACTATCGAAGAATTTGTAGAACTACGAAACGATCTTGCCGTAACTCCGGAAGGAGGGGCGGCCGTCTTCGTCGTAGCAATGAATATGTATGTAGATGACCCCGAGCTGGGTATAAAGGCTTTTACGATCGCACTCGACCGAAGCCAGCTGCAGGCAGCGGAGGACGGATATAAAGGGTTCAGGCCGGGTTTCAGATATATGAATCTAATCCGGAGCGAGCTGAAACAGAAACCGTACATCGCTCCATCTTATTTTGCCGGGACCGCTCCCGACTCGGCGTACCGTTTGCCTCCCCCTCCATATGCAATCGAGATCAACACTAATCCTCACAGCAACATCGGCCCGGACGAGAAAAAATATTTTATTCGGTCAACCGGTGCGGACAGCCCCAGACCGATATACCTCAAGAAAAACAACAGGGGAATCTGGAAAGTGACTAACGAAAGTTTGATATTAGGAGTGCGCCCTCCCGAACAGGTGATAGACGACGATTTATAGACAACCTGCAAGCAGCTGCTCGAACCTGTCGAGGGGGACCGCTTGCGGAAGGATGGGGATCCCCATCCAGTCCGAGAACTCGAGTAACTGCTCAGGATTGCTCTCCGAATAGTCGTTCCAGAATCCTACCGAGTCGAGGAGTACCGCCCCGCCCGTATTTTGGGGAAATGTCTCATTGGCCTTTCCTCTGTCCCAATCCTGAAAAACAAAATTTTTGTATTTTACCCAGCCGGGGGTGAGCCAGAACACTTTTCCGCCTTCGCTGATTTCTTCCCGCTTCTCGCGTGAAGCCAACATATCGACACAGTGGGTAGCGGGGATTCTGGTAATTCCAACCCTTAGTTTTTTTTCCTGCTCCTCGATGATCATATCAATCGTCCTCGCCGGCCGTTTCGCATTCAAATAACAGAACTTGGCCCCATACACAACGATCACCTTTTTTGCATACTCTCTCGCCGACTCTAACCGTTTTACCAGCTGCGCCTCCAGCTCTTCCGGGTCTTCGTGCCTGCCGGGTTTTGTATAGAGTATTCGAGCGGCATCGAGAAACCCGGTTTTTCTCAGGTAGTTGATTTCCGGAGAAAGCGTTCCGCACGCTACCACCGCATGTTCTTGGAAAGATACATTTTTTACATTAGAATCCATGGTTACCTCCATTCGTGCATTCTGCATGATTATCGGTCTACATTCTCGTTATCAGGCCCGGCCGTCAGTTTCAGGCACGTCAATCGAGAACTTTTTGATTTTCCGGTAGAGGGTACTGACATCTATTCCCAATGCTCCGGCGGTTTTTCCCCTGTTTCCTCTATACAAACGGAGCGCTTCAGCAATCATGTGTTTCTCCATTGCCGTCAGAGACGCCGGACGGAACTGACTAGATCCGGTACGGCCGAAGGGACGGAGTTCGGGAGGCAGATGGTGAAACTCGATGAGACCTCCCCGGCAGAGTACAAATGCCTGCTCGATGATATTCTCCAGTTCACGGACATTGCCGGGATACTCGTACTCCATAAGACGGGTCATCACTTCGTCCGAAACCCCAGCAATATCTTTGCCCTGCAGCCGGTTGAATTTTTCGATGAGATGCTCTACAAGAAGCGGAATATCTTCTCTGCGCTGCCGAAGAGGCGGGAGTTTCAGCTGAATGACGCGAATACGGTAATACAAATCTTCCCGAAACCGGCCCTCCCGGACAAGAGCAGCAAGGTCACGGTTCGTGGCCGCAACGATCCGTACATCGATAGGGACCGGTTCTACTGATCCCAGCGGCTCGATGACCCGTTCCTGCAGTACACGTAATAATCTGATCTGCATGGCGGGAGAGATATCCCCGATCTCATCGAGAAAAATAGTACCTTTATCTGCAAATGCAAACCGCCCCGGTTTATCATGCTTTGCGTCGGTGAAAGCACCGGCTTTGTGCCCGAACAGCTCACTTTCGAGAAGAGTATCCGGTAATGCACCGCAATTTACTGCGACGAACCGCTTGTCCTTTCTGGGGGAAAGGTTATGGATGGCCCGGGCAAAAAGTTCCTTCCCGGTACCGCTCGGCCCTTCGATCAACACATTGCTCCTACTCTCCGCTATCTGGGGGACAATACCGAACAGCTTTTTCATGACCGGGCTGCGCCCCACGATATCCTCGAAAGAGTAATGGGCCTCGAGCTCCTTGCGCAGCTGTTCTATTTGGCTCAAGTCTTGGAATGTCTCCACCCCTCCGATTACGATTCCTTTTTCGTCCTCCAGCAGGGCCGTAGAGAGGCGGACCGGGACCTGTTCGCCTTTGATGTTAACGATATGAGCAGTTGCATTCACTACCGGTTTCTCGAGGGTAAGTGTCCGCCGCAGCGCACACGCCTTCTCGCAGATGTCCGCGCGAAACACTTCGGAACAGAGCCGCCCAACTGCCTCAGCACGGGAGACACCTGTAATCTGTTCGGCCGCCCTGTTGAAAGAGGTTATCGTCCAGGTGAGATCAACGGTAAAAACCCCTTCATTGATGGAATCGAGGATAACCCGTTCTTTTTCTGTCGGCATATAATTCATGCAATTTGCAATAATATTTTACGATCTTTTGTGGCAATTTGCAATAATAGAAACGCTTTTTTTTCGGCCGCCGGGGAGAACAACGAATAACTTTTTATTTTATCTACACTTACCACATTACAAGGGAACCCTGTCAATTGGCATTGATATTGCTTGAACGTAACTGTGAAGGTGGCAATCCCTCAGTGGAACGGACGAGTCTCTCCCGTATTGGATGCAGCTCACACTCTCGTGCTCTATGAGATGACAGAGCATAAAATCCAGGGACAGACGCTTCTCTCTGTGAAAATAGGCGATCACCTGGTAAGGACCCGGTGGCTGCAGTCTCTCGGTGTAGATACCTTGATCTGCGGTGCGCTCTCGAAATCGCTGGAACGGACATTGGCCCCTACCGGCATCACTGTGATTCCGTTTATCTGCGGTAAGACGGAAGAGGTTATTGAAGCGTATATAGCAGGTCAACTTGGGGAGAAAGATTTTCGGCTCCCCGGTTATACGGAGCACGGCTATACGGAGCAGGAAGAACAATAAAAAACTGCGTAAGGAGTTACAATCTATGAAAGACATTGATTTTTTGGAACGACAATTCGGCGGGCGATGGTGCGGGATCAGATTCGGAACCATGCCCGGAGAAAAAGCTTCGCTGATCACTTCCCCCATGTCATTTTGTCAGGCCGTTGCTGAATCTCATGCCGGGCCGGTTGCTCTAACGCCGGAACTGCTCGATTGCCCCGGTGGAGGCCGCAGCATCGGATGGAACAACAAAGAAAACGGCCTCGCGGAATCCATGGCGGAAAAATCAAACATCGATATCTCGATTGCCGAACAAATTATAAAAAACACACCGGCACTAGACGGAAATTTTGATCAAATCATTATCGGAACCATGAATGCCCCGGATATCTTTATTTCTCATGCCCAGCCCGAATCGGCGATGCACATGATCAGGACCAGACAAAAATTGACCGGCGAGATGATACCGTTAGAGATATCGGGGTTTATGTCTGTATGCGGGGCAGTTGCAGCTAAAGCGTATCGGACAAACACCATATGCATCTCTTTCGGGTGCCCGGAGAGCCGGAAATATTCCGCATTAGGCAGAGACAGGCTTGTCTTTGGAATCAGTGCGGTTTTAGTGAAAGAGATAATGAAAGAGGAACAACGCAATGGGTAAACTATATTTTCCTCAATACGCGCGAGGCAGAGAAGGGGCGGAGATCACGCCGGGATCCACCATCTCAGAACATATCTCCCGCATCGGAGGCGTTGAAATAGATTCGGAATGCGGAGGAGAAGGGATCTGTTGTAAAGACATCATTAGAATCGAAAAAGGTACGGATTCTCTCAATCCATTGACAGACTTAGAAACGGCACTCCGAGCACAGGGGACATTGAGGCCGAACCAGCGGCTGGCGTGTCAGACAAGGCCGACGTCACAGGCAGAGGATATCGTCATATTTATCCCCAACTTCGGCCGCTACACAATCCTCACCGATTTTATCGAAACTACGGTATCTCCCGACCCCTCCGTTTTCAAATCGGGAGATGCAGTATACCACTGCAGCGGAGAGGAGATCGGCCCGTACGAAGGCGAGATTTTCGGATTGGCAGTTGATATCGGGACCACTACCCTGGTCATGCAGTTAATGGATCTGGAAACAGGCAAACAAGTTGGAAAACCGATGGCAAGCAAGAACCCCCAGATTGCCTACGGCAATGATATCATCTCGAGAATCGGATATACAATTGAACACGAAGACGGCCTCGATGAACTGCAGGAAGCGGTCGCTCACGGCATCAATAACACAATCGAAGAGTTGGAAAAGCAGTCCGGAATCCAGCCGCTCAAGGAACACATTTACGAAGTGGTCGTTGTAGGAAACAGTACAATGCGGGACATCTTTTTGCGTCAAAATGTAAAGAGCCTCGGGCTTATTCCCTTTGAATCTTCGAATAAACAAGCTTATTCCGGAAGCGCGGCGGACCTTTCCCTCGCTATCCATCCTCAGGGATTTGTTTATGCCCCGCCCTTGATCGGAGGGCACGCCGGTGCGGACTGCCTTGCCGATATCATCGCTACAGACCTGTATAAAAGTGATTCGATCGGGATGATCATCGACATCGGCACTAATGGGGAAATCGTACTCGGTAATAAAGAAAAAATGATTACAGCCTCCTGCGCCGCGGGAGGCGCTTATGAAGGGTATCAAATTAAATGCGGTGTCGGGGCCATTCAAGGTGCTATCACAGAGATTACGCTGCGTGACGGGAAGATCGATTACAAGACATTGGCAGGCAAACCCGCATTGGGAGTGTGCGGTTCGGGTGTGATCGACCTGTTGGCAGAGCTATTGAAAACCGGTGTTATGAATGAGAAAGCAAGGATACAAGAAGATTTTTATATTACCGATTCCGTCCATATATCCCAGGAGGATATAAACCAGCTCATTATTGCCAAAGCGGGCTTGAGAACCGATCAGGAACTTCTCATGAAGTATTACGGAATAACCGTTACTGATGTAGAAAAGATCTATCTCGCCGGCGCATTCGGAAATTACATGAACATCGACAATGCCATGAGGATCGGTTTACTTCCCGCCACTCCAAAAAATCGGTTTATACGATTCGGCAACGGCGCACTTGCCGGCGCAATCGACATGTTGATAAACAGAGAGAAACGGCAGGATGCTGAGCGGGTCCTGTCCCGCATCCATCACACCAAACCGAACGAAATCGAAGGCGACCAGTTTCAGTACGAGGTTGCTGAAAACATCTATTTTGTGTAATGCTTGATTGTGGAGGAAACCAGTGCAGCCGGAAAAATTCAAAAAGGCCTTCAAACGGCTTTTGAACAATCTCAATAAGAGTATCCCCATCCTGCTCGGAGTCATGCTCTTGGTCGGTTTGGTCCAGAGTCTCATCCCGAAAAATTTCTTTACAAAGGTTTTTACGGGAAACAGGATCATCGACCCCCTCATAGGAGCGGTATTCGGCAGTGTCGCCGGTGGAAACCCCATGACAAGCTACGTTATCGGAGGTGAGCTTCTCGATCAGGGTATCAGTCTTCTCGCGGTCGTCGCCTTTATCGTCAGCTGGGTAACGGTGGGCATTGTTCAGCTGCCCGCTGAAAGTCTCATGCTGGGAAGACGTTTCGCCCTTGTTCGAAACCTTATAAGCTTTGTCTTCGCTATTCTCAA
>CAZKZZ010000043.1:11209-23586 GCA_964557375.1 uncultured Spirochaetales bacterium
TGGCAGGCGCAGCAGGGTTCATCAAAAAAATCGGCGGGGCGTGGATCTTTTTCATTGCGGTGTGTATTCTCTATGGAATTATCTTTGGGGTGGACCCGTCCGCCGCTCGAGAAGCATTCTCCGTTTTTCTCAACCTCATCAAAAGGATTCTGCCCATACTGGCCCTCGTATTCGGACTTATTTTTCTGTCAAATCTATTTATTGACAACAAACTGGTACTGCGATATTTGGGGAAGGGCTCGCGGAAACGGGGCTGGATTATCGCCGTCATCGGCGGGATCCTCTCGGCAGGCCCCATTTACATGTGGTATCCGCTTCTGCAGGATTTAAAGCAAAAAGGGATGCGGGATGCTCTCATTGCAACATTTCTCTACAACAGGGCGGTCAAGATTCCGCTTCTGCCGATCATGATTCTCTACTTCGGAATCGATGTGGTAATAATTCTGACTGTGAGCATGATTCTCTTCTCTATCGCGGACGGATTTATCGTAGAGAAACTGGCGACAATAAAAACGAAAACGTAAGGAGCGCACGTGCGCATTGCATTATCGTCTCTTTTTTATTATTCTAACCTTTAAACCTGCAGTGAAACCACCAAAAGGATTGAATGATGATTGAACGCAAAACCGTAGGCAGCGTGTACCTGCCTGTTGAACTGGCCCATGTATTGGAAGAAAGCAGAGGGTACACCTTCTTTTCCAACCACGAAGAGCTGATCGAAGCGACAGTACCGATTCCGGGAGAGGAGTGGTTTAACGTCTCTTTTCCCGTAGAAGGAAAAGGAGAAGTCACCGAAGCGCAGGTCTGCAGAGTCAAAAACGGTATTGCCGTGAACTATATGGAACCGTACATGCGTAGGCGGGACCCCGAATGCATGCTCATCGGGGATGAGCTTCCTACCGACAAACCCCGATACAGCGACCGCTATGAAGGCTCGTTTCCAACGGTCCGGGAAGAGACGCTGCAGTGGCTAAAATCCCAGGAATTGGGTTGTTATGTATTTGCTATCGGGCAGGAAGTGGTAGGCGCGTATGCGCTGGTCATCGCACCGAAGAATGTCGGGTTTTTTGCCTACGGGCTTTCCCTGCTGCAGGGCATAAAAGATATCTCAAATTCTGACGAAGTAATAACGCCTTCCTGCTTCCTTTACGTGGCCCCCACCTTCCGTCATACCCATTTTGACGGAAAACAGATCGTGGTCCACAACCGCTCTGAAGAATTGTACGAAATCTTCAGCTACAACCTCTACCCCGGCCCGAGTGCCAAAAAGGGAATCTATGGAGCACTCATACATTACGGCGAGAAAGAGGGGTGGGTCACAGCACACGCCTCCGCCGTTCAGGTGGTAACGCCGTATGACAATAAGGTGACCATCATGCATGAAGGAGCAAGCGGCGGCGGTAAAAGTGAAATGCTCGAGCACGTGCACCGCGAAGAAGGGGGCGAACTGCTGTTAGGTGAGAACTTGATAACCGGGGAACGGCACCACATCATCCTGCCCCGCACCTGTTCTCTTCAGCCTGTATCCGACGATATGGCCCTGTGCCATCCCTCGTTTCAGCGGGACGACGGGAGGCTCCATATAGCGGACGCGGAAGAGTCCTGGTTTATTAGAGTAGACCACATCACCAACTACGGTACCGACCCCGATGTAGAAGCCCGTTCTATCCATCCCATGGAACAGCTTCTCTTTCTCAATATTGATGCAAAACCGGGAGGGACAGCACTCTTGTGGGAACATATAGAAGATTCTCCGGGTGTATCGTGTCCGAACCCGCGGTTCATTTTCCCGAGAAAAAGTTTCCCCCAGGTGGTAACAAAACCGGTCGGTGTGGACATCCGCAGTTTCGGAGTCCGCACTCCGCCCTGCACACGGGAAAACCCCAGTTACGGAATTATCGGGATGGCCCAGATACTCCCCCCAGCTCTCGCCTGGCTGTGGCGGCTGGTCTCCCCGAGAGGGTTTGCCAACCCCAGCATTGTCGACAAAGAGGCAATGGCCTCTGAAGGGGTGGGATCGTATTGGCCGTTTGCCACCGGAAAGCGGATCAACCAGGCAAATCTGCTCCTCGAGCAGATCATGAATACACCGAAAGTGCGCTACATTGTCTGTCCCAACCAGCATATCGGCGCGTGGAAAGTTCGGTTTATGCCGCAATGGATTATGCGGGAGTATCTATCCCGCCGGGGAGGCGCGTGGTTTACGAAAGACCAGATCGAACCGGCACCGGTGCCGCTACTCGGCTATTCGCTCAAACGGGTAATCGTGGAAGGAGTGGAAATCCATGAAGAGCTTCTCCAGCCCTACAAACAGCCGGAAGTAAGCGGCGAGCCTTACGAAAAAGGCGCTGCCATTCTTCGCGATTTTTTCCTCCGGGAGCTCGAGCAGTACCGGGTCCCCGAACTCATCTCAGAAGGACAGAGCATTATCCAGTGTGTTCTCGATAATGGATCCGTCGAGGATTTTGAAGGTCTTATCGAAAGCCAGTCTTTTATTGTTGATGAGTAATAAAACATTGACAGCTCCCGATACGGGTCCTATACTTTTTGAGGGTGTCGTTTAAGCAGATTATTGCTCTTGTAATTACCATTCTCTCATCCTGTTTTATCATTTGTATGATATTACTCGTCACCTCGCAGCCGATCTATAACAGCGGTCTCGTACTCACGCTAAAGGAAAACGGATTCATTGTTCGGAAGGTATTAGCAGAGTCCCC
Source organism: uncultured Spirochaetales bacterium (assembly GCA_964557375.1). GTDB lineage: Bacteria > Spirochaetota > Spirochaetia > SPDA01 > CAZJBZ01 > CAZKZZ01. The sequence continues at coordinate 13,927 of CAZKZZ010000043.1, forward strand.
GGCCGGTAGAGCAGGCATTACCGAAACAACGGTTATTACAGCTATAAACGGGACAGATACCAGAGAGCTGCATGACGTCTCCTTATCTTCGAACCGCGCTTTTCTGCTTACAGCCGGCATTCTGTTTGTAAAAGGGGGAAAGGTAACGGTCGTTGACAGCAGCGGCACCCTCTATCAATTCGCCGCAGGAAACCTTAGCCTTTTAAAAAAAATACCCCTTATCAACCGGACGTTTTTTATCAATGCTCTCATCGGCCTTGTGATGGTTTCTATGGGGGCCTTCTTTTTTCTAAAAGGGAAAAAGGACATGCCGCTTTTTCTCTTTATTCTTTTTACTGCATTTGCCGGGGCCGCCGTGACCGTATCATTTTTCTATTCTTACTGGTCTCTCCCCCTTTTGAAACTACGGTTTATAGCACTCGATTTAGCAGGCTTTATCTCGGGTATTTGCATCATTCTCTTTGCTGTTGCTTTTCCAAGTCGAAGACGGACCAGATTACTAATAATAGCAGCCGCGGCAGCCGGAATACTCGCCGTTAAATATCTATTAATTCTGCTCACCCCCCTGCATCTATTCGGTCCACTCAGCTACCTGATTCACGGCTTTATCTCCGTCTCGATCATAACTGCTGTTGTGCTTTTTATCACCTCCTACAGGACGAGCAACGCGGGAGAACAGAGAAAACTGCGGTGGATATTTCTTGGTGCCTCCTGCAGTGTTGTCCCCTATCTATTCTACCTGATCTATGTTATGGTGCTGCGAAACTATATCGGGTACTCCACCATTGCCCGGCTGAACCAAACGGCAAGCTTCTTCCTCCTCCTCTTCCCCCTCTCCGTGGGAATCGGCATGACCCGCACCCATCTCATCGACGTGGATTGGCTTTTAAAACACTTGTTTATATTTCTCTTCTTCGGACTTCTCTTTCCCGGTCTCCTCATGCTTTTCTTCGTTATTTTTCAGGAGCGGTCCCCTCTCTTGTTTTTCCTCTCCGCAATCGTAACAGTAGGCATCCTGATACCGTTTCTCTATCCGCGAATCAACCGGTTGGCAGATAAACTGATCTATAAGAAGCGGCTAATGATACACGAGTTGTACAATTTCTTGGGAAGAGAACTGATTAAACCCCGCTCGACCGACGATATTTTTACACTGGCCGGTACAACACTTTCCAACATCTACGTCTGTGAAGAGACACAATTCTTTCATCTCCATAACGGGGAACCAGTAATCGACTTCTCTCACCATATCGAGAAAAAACAGCATAACCAGAATCAAACAGTAATGGTAAAGCAGTTACTCACCCGGTGCTCAGATCTCGTGGAGCCGGTTACTGTCGAAAACGGCGGCGTTCTCGTTCCGATCCACACTCAGAAGCGGCCGGAATCGTTTCTCCATCTCGGCAAACGGCTCGATCATGATGTATTTCTCAAAGGAGATCTTCGAAACCTCACCACTCTTTCCTTCCAGATTGCCCAGGCACTTGATAATGCCTTACTATATGAAGAACTCAACGATTCGCTCAAGGAAAAGGAGCTGCTGCTTCAGGAAATCCACCACCGAGTGAAGAACAATATGCAGGTCATGTCGAGCATCCTCTATTTACAGTCTGACTATGCCAACAACGAGGAAATTACGAAGCTCCTCGCCGAAGCGAGCAGCCGGATCGATTCCATGTCTCTGATTCACGAAACACTCTATCAATCCAAAGTATTCGGGGAAATCGACATGTACGATTATCTCGAATCGGTCATTTTCAATCTAAACGATATCTACACACCTGAAGCGGATGTCCGTTTTGATCTTCGCATCGACGGGGTAGTCTTCCCGTTAAAATATGCCATACCCTGCGGTCTTATTGTCAATGAACTGGTAAGCAACGCCTTCAAGCACGGTTTTCTCGGACGCACGGAAGGGACGATTACGATCGGAATCGAACCGATCGATGGAGGAGATGACGGTTCTACCGGCAGATTTCAGCTTTCGGTCGAAAATGACGGGAACCCGCTTCCCCATTCCCTCGATTTTACCAAAACCGATACTTTGGGACTGAAGCTGGTACAGATTCTTGCCCAGCAGATGCACGGGACGTGCGGGCTCGAGACAAATCCGCATACCAGGTTTATCATCGAGTTTCAGCTGCGAAAATAACCCAATTTTAACCGGCACTTCATTGACGAGGAGTCCCGTATCTATATAATTCTTACAAGGGGTATCACTGAATCATTGGAGAAAAACGTAGGGTTCGATAAAATACGAGAAAACATCAAGTCGCTCTTACGTTCACAAAGTAATACCAAAAACAAAGCTTCACCCCAGACAGAATTAGAACAGATCATCCAGGAATTACACAACCAACAGGCTGAAATCGAGGTCCAAAACGAGGAACTCAAGGAAGCACAGGAGGAGCTCTCTACACTGCACAGGGAGTACGCCGACCTCTATGAGAACGCCCCATGCGGTTACCTGACACTCTCTTCAGACGGCATTATTACCCGGACAAACCGGATCGGGGCGGAACTTCTGGGCAAAGAGCGAAGAACACTTACAACGATACAGTTTACTTCGTTTATAGATCCTGAATCTAAAAAGACTTTTTTGTACATACTCAAAAGGGCAGAAGAGACCGGGAGGAAGCAGAACCTCGAGTTCAAAATACTGAAAAACAAAGAGGAACCGGTATGGGTCCGGGCGGAAATCCAAGCCGACCGGGATGGAACCGATAAGACGACCCAATGGCGCCTTACCCTTGTGGACATCTCCGAACGAAAACAAGCAGAAGAAGCTCAAAAATCAGTGACACATTCTCTAAACGCACGGGTAAAGGAACTGCACTGCCTCTACCGCTTCTCGCAATTGATAGAACAGAAAAACATCTCGCAGGAATCTATCTATCAGGGTCTGGTCGACCTTATCCCGCCTTCTTGGCAGCATCCTGAATACACCTGTGCGAAACTGACAATTGGAGAAGAAGTGTATAAAACCGCAAACTACAGAGTAACGGGCAGGCAGCTGGTACATTCGATTACAGTCCACGGTAAAAAGGCAGGTGAATTGCAGGTCGGATACTTCACCGATAACCCGAGTACCGACAACGATTTTTTTTTAAAAGAGGAACACGATCTTCTCAAAGCTCTTTGCGAGAGACTGGGACATGTAATCGAACGTATTCGGGCCGAGGAAGAATTACAGGTCAATGAAAAAAAATATCGGCAGCTTGTAGAAACAGTTCAGGAAGGGATTTGGGTAATAGACACCGATGGGTACACCACTTTCGTCAATCCGAAAATGATCGAGATGCTCGGCTATACGGAAGAAGAGATGATTGGAAAACATCTGTTCTCGTTTATGGATGAAGAAGCTGTAGCACAGGCCAGGGAAAAAATGGAACGCCGCGAGTCGGGAATAAAGGAACAACATGAGTTCGTATTCAAAACAAAATCGGGTGATCACCTCTCTACGCTTCTCGAAACGGCCCCTCTCTACGATGAGCAGCACCACTACATCGGCGCATTAGCCGCAGTAATGGACATAACCGCCCTGAAGAAAGTGGAACAGGAATTAACAGCGGCTAAAGAGCGGGCCGAAGAGGCCGACAGATTGAAATCATCCTTTTTGGCCGGCATGTCCCATGAAATACGAACACCGCTTAACGCAATCATCGGGTTTCTCGATATCCTTCTTAATGAAAAAACAATAAACAAAGAGTATAGAAGCTACCTCGAGGATGCAAAGGATAGCAGTAATATTCTGCTTGCGCTGATAAATGATATTTTAGATTTCTCCAAGATAGAGGCAGACCAATTTGCACTCGAAGAACACTCCTTTTCTCTAAACCGGTTTATGAACACTATTGAAACCATCGGCAGCATGCTCATTAAAAATAGCGGGAAACAGATCGTTCTTCGAAGCAGCGGAGCGCAAACCTCAGGTGAAGAACTTTTCCTCTACGGCGATGAGTACCGATTGAAACAGGTACTCATCAATCTGATCAGCAACGCAGTCAAGTTTACCGAAATCGGGTTTATCGAATACGGAACATCGTTGAAAAACGGTACGAAAATCGAGTTTTATGTGCGCGACACCGGCATGGGTATACCGGGAGAACAACAGGCTGTGATTTTCGAACCGTTTCGACAGGCACTTGAAAAATCCACAAGAAAACATGGAGGTACCGGATTAGGGCTTTCTATCTCGAAAAAATTGGTCGAACTTATGGGGGGATCGATCCACCTCCAATCCAAAGTCGGTAGCGGCTCGACATTTTATTTTACCATCCCATTTAAAAAAGGAGAAAAGCCAAAACCAAAGAGCGCGCCTTCCCCTCTCGGCGTGAGACGCTCAACCGGTGCAACCATATTGGTTGCAGAGGACAATAGAATAAACTTAAAAGTAATAACGACTATGCTGGAAAAGGCGGGCTATACGGTACTGGGTGCAAAAGACGGAAGAGAAGCGATATCTTTTATCAAGAGCAACTCCGACATAGCGCTTGTCTTTATGGACATGTACATGCCCAATCTCGACGGCATCGAGACTACCAGAGTTATCAGAAAATTAGAAAAAGAAAACCGGATCCACCCGTTACCGATCATCGGCCTCACCGCCGCATCAACCAAACAGGACAAAGAGATGATGTTGGAAGCCGGATGTGATGATTGCCTTATCAAACCGATACAGCGGGAACACCTCTTAGATGTTCTCGATTCGGTTCTTTTTTAGTAATAAATAGATTCAGGTGTTCAGGCCAGCTCGCTGCCGGATTCTATGAGTTTTGTCATCTCTCGCATAAACCGAGCCGCAGGCGCTCCATCAGGGATAACGTGATCAAAACTCACCGTAAGACAGAGGTGTTCCCGGTTTTCGAGACGTCCATCTACCAGTTTCGGCCGCTTGATAATTCCGCCGATCGTTACATTCAAAGTATGACTTGCTATGGGGATACCCCAGCCGGCACCACTTCCCACAGTCATGACCGAGGTGACCAGGATTGTTCCGGAGTTTTTTTCTCGCATAAGTAACATCGACCTCAGTGATGCTGTGAGAAGATCGATGGTCGCTTTTCAGATTCGGGGAAATTGAATTACCGTATGCGGATTTTGCTGCTTGGGCATGAATCTTGTGGAAAATAGTGTCAATGACATTATTTGACAGAGAAATCGGATGATAACAGCACGGGGGTCGTAGAGGATTTTGAAGGCCCATTCAAAAACATCAATTGACATTGAACCGCTATTTAGTTATTATGAACCAAGGAGTGACTTGTGTCTTTTACAATCCATGATATCGATGAAAAGCTGGATAACCGCCTTTCAGAACAGGCCCGGATATCGGGAAAAAGTAAAAACAAGCTTGTAAAAGAGCTTCTCGCTCAGGCAGTGGGTCTGGCTACGGAGGAGGGATTTGCCGACGACTATCAGGAATTTTGCGGATTGTGGACCTGTGAAGAAGCGGCCGAATTCGAGGCTGTTCAATTTGAAAACGACCAAATCGATGAGGACGACTGGCGGTAATGGAACGGGTCCTTATCGATACAAACGCGTATACCGCATTGCTTAGAGGAAATGAAAACATCCGAGCCCTTTTGGCTCAGAGCGGTGCCGTTCTTTTTTCTCCGGTTGTAATCGGTGAGCTCATCGATGGTTTCATCGGAGGTAAACAGGAGCGGGAGAATCGCGACATACTGAAACGGTTTAGATCAAAACCACGAACGATTTGCGTCCCAATTACAGATACAACATCGGAGTGGTTTGCCCTCATCAAAAAACAACTTCGCTCCAAAGGAAAACCCATACCGATCAACGATGTATGGATCGCCGCGAGCTGCATGGAGCACGGGGCTATGCTGGTAAGCTTCGATTCCCACTTTGCCAACATCGAAGGTCTTATGCGGTGGACAGAAACGACCTTCTAGCTTCTGCCGGTTTGCAATATATATATATATTCATTAGGTTGACAAATTGTGGTTCAGAAATTTTTACAAACTGATAGGGACAGGGGGTGTATTTCCTGATTTATGAATTATTGACGTTGTGCGCACAATTTGTTATATTTCACTATGTTCTTTGATTTCAGCATCGAGAAGAATGAAATACTCTTTAATAGGCGGGGTATTACATTTTATCAAATAATAGAATCGATTGCAGAAAAGGGAATACTCCTCAATGTACCCCATCCAAATGAATCAAAATATCCGAATCAGAAGATGTTCGTTGTGGAATATAACAATTATACCTATTGTGTCCCTTATGTGCTGGAAGAAGAAACATGCTTTTTAAAAACAATTTATCCCAACAGAAATTTTCTTTACTTATTAGACTGTAAGGAGGAAAGAGATGAAAAATGAGTATTTAGATAATGAAGAAAAAGAATTAATGGAAGCCTATAATTCAGTAGATTATAAAAATATTACCCACCCAACAGAAAAAGAACAAAAAGAAATAAAATCAATGGCAAAAGATTTTTTAAAAAAAGAAACGAAAATGAATATTCGAATTGATCCATTCGAACTAAATAAATTAAAAGAAATGGCAGCAAACGAGGGATTAAAGTATCAGACCTTTGTAAAGAGTATTCTGCATAAATACATTACCGGCCAACTAGTGGAAAAAAGAAAGATAGGGTAACCGTCGATTTTGGTCCGTTGGACTAATGACTCCTCGATAACAAATCATATCCGAACGATTTTCCAAGGGATGCAGTGTAAACGTTGCGATACGGCCGGCAAGAACAACTGCCTGTCACTACCCGGCTCATCGACATCCTCCTGCGGATACGAAAAGATGTCTGGGACTCTCTGGATTTCATCTAAGACGGCTTTCTCACCTAGATCATCCGAAAACTGGAAATTTCATTTTACCTTTATTTGTAAAGTATTTGGAAATATCCTCACCCTTTTCAGCTAATTCTGCGATTTCTTCAGCGGTTGGATTATCGTATGTTTTTTTCATATAGCTTCACCTCCTGTGGAGTAGATTTCCACAACGTTACTAGGTGATAGTATTCTCCTTCATCATCTTCTCTGACTTCGTAAATAATTGAATATAACTTTCCCTTTACCCATCCTATAGCTCTGAATTGATCAGGATCATCCTTCCGATAGTCTTCATAATATGGGTAAATCCAGATCTCCTGTGCTTCTTCAAATCCGATGCCCCGTTTTGGATTGGCTTTTAAAAGTTCACTTTTTTGAGAGAAGGGGGATTTTCTCTTCCCTGTTCAGTGGCAATCTAACTTACTTTACGACTAGGCTTGATTTCTTTTAGGATTTCACTCTCTTCCTTCTGAGTACAATAGAGCTCGTACTTTTGCTGAAGATTGAGCCAGAAATCAGGACTAGTACCGAAGAATTTTGCAAGGCGTAGAGCTGTAGAAGGAGATATGCCTCTGTGACCGTGCACGATTTCATTCACCCTCTGAAACGGCACCTTTATGGAATCGGCGAGTTCTTTCTGCGAGATGCCCATGGGTTTCAAAAACTCCTCGAGTAGCATTTCACCCGGAAGTGTAGGATCTCTATGTGTAGGTATACGCATCATTTCCTCCATTATTATCTGTGATAATCGGTAATTTCCACATCCACAGGGCCCTCGGCGCTCCACTTGAAGCACACACGATATTGGTCATTGATCCGGATACTGAACTCTCCTTTTCGCGTACCTGTTAATGCTTCGAATCGATTTCCCGGAGGAATTTGGAGTTCCTCGAGGTAAACTACCGAATCCAACTGATCAAGTTTCCTTTCCGCAATGCGCCGCAGTTCGGTAGGCAGAGTTCTTCGCGTGCGCTTTGAGTGCCTGCCGTTATATATATCCTCTGTAGCCTCGTTCCGAAACGATTTGATCACATATAATTATAGCATGGAGCGCATGCTATTAAAAGAGGGATTACTAAAATGATTCGTAAAAGCAGGCCGATATAATAATGCTTTACTGAATGTTGTAAATTGATGTGATTTCGGTGTGCGTTAGAAGCCGCTGCGCTTTCGCTTTGTTTCAAAGAATGCTTCCGCATTCTTGCCCTACAGCTTCGAATTCTTTGGTGTCTTTCCTTTCTAACTTTTTTCGAATTTCTTCAAAACGTCGCACTGTTTCTTCTGAGTACAATCGTTCGCCGCCGCAAACTGGACATTTTTTGAACGGTAACATTATTTCTTTCTCTTTCCAATTAATCCATCGGGTAGGATCAGGACGATATACAGTTATCAAACCTAAGGTAAATATGTCGTTATATGTAAGCTCATCATTTTGGGTCTCTTCATCAGCGTGATCACTGATTCGGATACACTTAGCTTTAACTGCATCTATGATATCATTAATACCGTATTTTTATAGATTTGAAAATTATTGTTGTATTATAACTGTTAAAGTATGCAGGGAGTTAGCACAAGTGGCTCTTTTTAGGATAAACAATGCTGTTATAATAGGAATGATTTGACTTCACCGCTGTGAATATGGACGTTTTTTTCAGGTTTTGATACAGTTATTTAAAGTTGTGAAAGGATGAAAGAAACAGTCTATCTTGAAACATCGGTAGTAAGCTATTATACGGGCCGACCTTCTCGTGATGTAGTTGTTCTTGCTCATCAGGAGATTACCCGCCAATGGTGGAATAAGGCGCTAAATGAGTATGAGATTTTCATCTCCCAGGCGGTGATTGACGAAGCGAGTGCAGGAGATCCTGGAGCTTCGGAAGAACGGCTCAAAGCAATTACATATTTTCAGCATTTAGAAATAAACAGCAAAGTCGGAGAAATGACCGATATTTACATTGCTAAACTGGAGATTCCACCGAAGGCGGTTGGAGATGCAGTCCATATTGCTATTGCTTCCATTCATGAAGTTGATTATCTAGTAACATGGAACTGTTCTCATATTGCCAATGGAGCGATAATAAAAAAGCTGGCAGAAATAAATACGGATTATGGGGTGCATACTCCGGTGATATGTACGCCGGAGGAATTATTGGAGTAAAATTATGTGGAAAGACCCGATTGTTGAAGAAATTCATAAAATAAGAGAAAAGATGGCGGAAGAAGTCAACTATGATGTACACCAACTAATTGAGAACATGCGAAAAAGAGAAAAAGAAAGCAAAGCAAAGGTAGTATCACGGACAGGAAAAAAAAACTACAATTAAATAATTTCCAGGCCCCCAGCAGCTGAAAGTGATGACTAAGAAATTAATCCGGGATATTGTCTCAGTTTTAAGCTTCTAAACCTGTCCAGTATAAGTAGTGATTTTTAGCGAAACAAAATAAAAATACCCCCCACGCTGATTCATTACAAAAACCTCCCGGTTTTTGCCTCGAAGAATGCTTCCGCATTCTTCACCCGCATGCCCTGGCCTCTTCCCTCTGTCTCTTGCCCAAAAACAATAAGTGGCTGGCTTCCTCTTACCCCCGACGCGATTCGAACGCATGACCTACTGCTTAGGAGGCAGTCGCTCTATCCTGCTGAGCTACGGGGGCTTTAGACATCGGACATTCTACCCGCGGCGGGAGTTGGTGTCAACTCGCCGGACCGGATGGCCCTGCAGTCGGACCAACCCGAGGACGTGGTCCGGCCTGCTGGTGAGGCTGTGTCTGGCGGCCCGGCTGGTCCGGCCTGCCGGTAACAGCGGGGTGCTCAATCGTCGTCGGGCCCTGCGGTATCGAACCT
>CAZKZZ010000044.1:0-23146 GCA_964557375.1 uncultured Spirochaetales bacterium
AATCAAAAACCAGTTAAAATAGACTTTGAACTCCATGGGCCGTATATTAATTAATATGATGCGATATCTATTCTTTGTTTTAACAGTAGTTCTATTTACCGGAGGATTCATGTTTGCTGAAGAGAGCACTCCCTATAACAGCGACCTCGACTACGCACAGGTGCTGCACGTAGCCGCGGAAAAAGAAACCAGCGGCGACTGGTCGTTCAGTGTAAAGGTGCGCCATGCTGATACGGGGTGGGACCATTATGCCAACCTGTGGGAAGTGGTCGACACTGAAACCGGAGAAGTGCTCGGCTCACGGGAGCTGCTTCATCCCCATGTAAACGAGCAGCCTTTTATCCGCAGTTTAAACGGGGTCGCAATTCCGGAAGCGGTCGAGCAGGTGACGGTGAGGGCACGCTGTAATCAGCACGGTTTTGAAGGGAAACAGGTCGTGGTGGATTTGAGTCAGGAATCGGGTGATGATTTTACGGTGAGCCGCTAATCGATCGGACAGGTGAGCTGTTACTCTTTATAAGAAGCCCACGCCTCTTCCGACTCCCAGATGGTCACCTCCATTTCGATAAACGATTTTGGGTCTACTCCGTGCTCTTTGAGCCCCTCAAAGAGTTTTTGGTGCAGATACAGGGCGGTATTCTCGACGGAAGCCTGGCGGTTATGAAAAAACGGTATATCGTTTAGCAGTTTCTCCGCATGCTCTGTGAGAAGGCCCTCGAGAAGCTCTTCCATGAGAGCTATGTCTACTGAGAACCCGTTTTCATCGAGGTGTTCAGTTGCAACCCGCCAATACACGAGATATTCGTGACTATGGGGGACGGTCTCTTCGTCGAAATCTCCCCGTAAAAAGTGGCGCGCGATAAACGGTTTCTTCACTCCTGCCTGGAACATACTGCAAACTCCTTGTCTATTAAAATTTTCATCATGGGGTGAGGACAACTTGGATCGTATCTTCCGGTCTTTGGTCGATCAACTCGAATGCCTCCTCCGCCCTATCAATTGGGAACTCTTGTGTTATGAGGGCCGAGGGTTTAATACTCCGGATCAAATCCCAGACCAGTTCCATTCTCCGGGCTTTGTCCCACCGCGGAAAAAGCAGCGGTGAGATCGTAGAGACCTGACTGCTTATGACACGGAGCCTCTTCCGGTGAAAAGCCCCTCCTAAGCGTGCTTCGATTGGTTTTGTACCGTACCAGGAAGCTTCAATCAACGTCCCTTCTCTTACCAGACAGTCAATCCCTGTTTGAAATCCGGCGCTGTTTCCGGAGACATTAATCACTTTGTCTGCCCCTCTTCCTGATGTCAAGGATAATACCTTCTCTCGCACGTCAACATCGCCGGGATCGACCGCTGCTGCGCCAAACCGCTGAGATATTTCCCGCCTTTTTTTATACGGCTCTACCGTAATTACAGTTCCGTAGTGGTACCGGGTAAGAATCGATGTAACGAGCAGACCGATTACACCCTGCCCGATAATAAGCACACTGTCTCCCAATACCGGGGCGCAATCCTGTACAATCCCGGCAGCAGTCTCCATACTTGCAAGAAACAAAGCATCTCTGCCTGCTATATCTTTCGGTATCTCTATGCGATTTTCAGCAGATATATAGAAGGCGGTTTGATGGGGAAAAAAACAAAACACCCGCGTACCGTTTTCGGTAATACCGACATTGATATAACCGTATTTTACCGGATAGTGAAAAGAGCCTTCCAGGGAGGGCAGGTTTTCATCGAGAACAGTCCCCTCTTCGATTTCCCCTCGATAAAAAAGAAGCTCCGTGCCGTGGCTTATCCCCATCACCTCCGCATGGACCAGTTCCCGGGGGGCTTCCTTCTCCGTATCAGGAGAAATACTCTCCGTTCTCGTTTCCACCTTTCCGGGCGCGGTAAAATATACTGCTTTTCCTTTTTTAGTCATCATCATTTTTTCCATACTTATTTGCTGCATTTCGACTGTGAAAATACAATTCCCAGGCCGAATCATGACCATATCGGCGGCGGCGCACCTTATAGGGGCGAAGTGCTTGTTCAAGGGCGGTTATTCCCAAATCCCCGATAGCAGGCACCCCTGCTCCGATCAACATGGGCGCGGTAATGACGATCATCTTATCGACTAAGTTTTCTCTTACAAATGCGGTTATCACTTTCCCGCCCCCCTCTACAAAAAGAGTCTCTATCTCCAGCTCATAGAGGCGGTTTAGACAGCGGGCGAGATCGATGCATTCCGACCGCGCGTTCCAAGCTCCTGTTTCGATTCGAATCCCGCGGGCCTGTAAAGCCTCCCTTTTTTCCTCCGCTGCCTGCTCACCGGCAAAGATGATCGTTGGGACCGTTCCTGCGGTCCGGACAATACGTGACTCGAGCGGTGTTCGAAGATTGGAATCGAGGATGATCCGGGCCGGATTTCTTTTTTCTCTCTCTCGGCCCCGAAACCTGCAGGTGAGAAGAGGATCATCGATTAATACTGTGTCAACTCCTACTAAAATTGCATCGTTTATCTTTCTGAGCTTATGGGCTAAGTGAAGTGTTTTTTTTCCGGATATGTATTGGGAATTGCCCGTTATAGTTGCTATTCTCCCGTCAATACTCTGAGCATAGCTGACTGTTACATACGGACCTGCACCCATAATAGATCATTTAGTATAGTGAAAAGAACGGAAGATGACAAATATCATTGCATCATATAGTTATTATTATATATAATAGTGATCACATTGATCACACTTATTGCTCCAGCATCCGATAATTATCTCACCGGCGGCTATATCTACAACAAAGAGATGAGCGACAGGTTTTCTCCGGACGATATATTCGGCTATTACACGGTCGACGCGCGGAGCGATCTCTCCTTTCTGCAGGAAGCCAATCCGATTATCCTCGACTCACTTTTTATACAGCATCCTGATCTTCTATTTCCCATAATCAACAAAATATCAGGGCCGCGGTTTTTCGGCCTCATACATTTTCTCCCCAGTCTCGACCCTTTCCTCACCGCAGGAGTGAGAAAATCTATGCAGTATCGTGAGCTCCGGTTTCTCGCAGGGCTGGATGCATATATCACTACAAGCAACTATATGAAACAGGTATTATCCGGGCTCGGAATCCCGGAGATCAAGATAACCGTATGTCCTCCCGGAGTAGACCCCCGGTTTATCGAGCTGGGGGAAAGAAGGGCTTTACAGACAAATGGGGTTCGGACTGCAGACTGCCGGAGATTACTTACCGCCTCTGCGATTACGAGGAGTAAGAATCTTCTCTGGCTGCTGCGAGTCCTCGAATCTCTTGCCGATATCCCCGGCAAGGAAGTCTCAGAGGGGGCTGCTCCGTGGGAATGGAGGATCGCCGGCACCTGTCCGGGCGGTTCCCGCTACGCCTCCCAATTCCGTGACGCGGTGGAAGAAAGTCCCTTGAAAGAGCGGATAACCCTTTTGGGTTCCGTAGACCGGAGCGGAGTGTTGGAACAGCTCACTGAAACGGACCTGTTTCTTTTCCCGTCCGCTGCAGAAAGTTATGGAATGGCGCCACTCGAGGCAGCTGCAGCAGGAGTTCCGGTTGTGGCCAACCGCATCGGTGCGGTCGAAGAGTTCATCCGGGAGGGAGAAAATGGACACATTTTATCACCGTTTGACCGGCAGGGGTGGCGAGACACATTGAAAATGTATCTTCACGACGGGTCTTATAGTCAACACATTCGCACGGCTGCCGGCCCGCAAACACCGTTTCCTACATGGGATGATGCTGCAGATCGATTCAAACAGCACCTCGTACAGTTCTTACGGTAAAAGGTAGATAATAATATGGATTCGGTTTCGATGCAAAAAAAACACAAACTCTGGCTCCTTCTCCATGCGCCCCTTACATGCGCAGCCGCCGGTGCTGCTTTGCTCGCCCCGCCCGGAGCAGAAAACATTGCCGGCACTGTCGTTCTCACTATTTCCGGGTTCAGTTTCTTATCTCTGTTTTTGTTCATAGGCCCGCCCTCGAGAACAGCTGATGTTATAACCCTGCTCAGGCCGGCCGGAGGGTCAGCGCTGCTTCTTTCAGTAACTCTAATAGGATTTGTACCCTCGAGTTATTTCCTTTTTTTCGGTCTCATAGCACTGGAGTTTACCGACCTCATCGACGGTATAATAGCCCGCAGGCAGGGCACTACAGAGAGGGGTTCTGTTATAGATGCCGAGTCGGATGCCTTTTTTATTTTACTGCTTTCTTTCACGGTATATTTCTATCTCTATGAGAAGATATGGATTCTTGCCTTAGGTATGGCCCGATACGTTTTCGGCCTTCTTTTCCTCCTCCCCCTCTTTCAAAGCAGCGATGCGGATCTCCATTTCAGCAGAGCTTTTTCGATCTACGCAAAGACAGTCTGCGTTTTTACTGCGGGCGCACTTATCGCCTTTTTTGCCCCGTTCTCCCTTGACCGATTCGCCTCCATAGCAGCCTTCGCTGTACTCGCGGCCCTGATTGGATCATTTTTGTGGGAAGCTGTAATTCGAGGCAGAGGAACGGCCGGTCTTATAAAGTCTTTTCTTATCTATTACGGAGTACCGGGCCGGTTCAGAAAGATGAAACAATTTTACAGCAGGTTTATATCACCGAACAGCCTCTGTTTCGATATCGGATCGCACCTTGGAAACAGAATACGGCCCTGGCTCGTCCTCGGCGCCGCCGTTGTAGCTGCAGAGCCTTCTCCCCGCTGTTACAGGATTCTCCACCGTTTTTACGGCAGAAAAACCAATGTTCACATTCTCAATACCGCTGTGGGGAAAAACGAAGGGTACACTGAGCTGTATCTCTGCGATTCGAGCCCGACCCTCTCTACCGTCTCCCGGCCATGGATCGATACGGTAAAAAAGACCCCGGCCTTCAAACATATCTACTGGACCAGATCGATAACAGTACCGGTAACCACTCTGGACGGTCTTATCAAGCAGTACGGTACTCCTGATTTTATCAAAATCGATGTGGAGGGGTTCGAAGCCCAGGTGCTACAGGGGCTTACCCGTCCCGTCCGGGCAATTTCGTTTGAATGTCTCCCTGCCTCTATCGATGTGGCCTTCAGAGCACTGGAAGAACTTGATCGAATCGGCAGTTACGAGTTTAATATCTCTATGGTCGAAACGATGGAGCTGTACTGGGAAAGCTGGGTAACCAAGGAGATTCTCTCTGACCACTTAAAAACCCTCGAGCCGAACGGCCCGTCGGGGGATATTTATGCCCGGGTACTATCATGACTAAATCGAAGTTCAAACCGTCTGTCATCGCCCCCCTCACACTCTTTATAGCCCTCTATTTTGTGCTTAATGGGGTTTTGACTCTCTTCCGCTGGTTCCCCGGTTATGATTTTCACCTTCTATTCGCCCCTTCGGTCGAATCGCTCGGTATAACGGTTGTCGTGGGCCTTTCTCTGTTCGCCGGTCATCGATTACGCACCGGTATCCTCATTCTCTTATCCGGAATTACTGCCGTATATGTTGTGTTCGGATTCGGAGAAGCTCTCAATCAATACGCTTTCCAGCGCCACTTTGTCCCATGGACGGACATCGCCTTTATCTCTCCGTTAGTCGACATGGTATTCAGAGTAAATACCGGCGGAAAAAGCTTTATTCTCATTGCTGCCGCGCTTTTGTTGTTTTCACTGCTTACCGCTCTTTTTTATTTTTTCCTGAAAGTATTAGCACGGCAACTGCAGAAAGCTTTTCCTTTTTCACTCCTGCCCGCCGTCTATCTCTTTCCCGCGCTGGTTCTCTTTGGTGCATCCGGAAACGTAACGGAACTCATGATAGCCCAACTGGAACCGCCTACACCCGTGGTGATTCCCGAAGAGAGTGAGCTTGTAGAGGAGGAGGAGATCAGCTACAACTTTCCCCGTCTCGAAGACAGAGATGTCTATCTTTTTATCGTCGAATCATACGGTCACACGCTCTTTTCGAGAAACGAACACTTCGAGCTTATCGAGCCTGCTCTCGATGAAGCAGAGCGGTCTTTGCAGCGGGCCGGGTATGCCATGGCTTCCCACTTTTTTTCCTCTCCCATTACCGGAGGGAGGTCATGGCTTGCAGATGCCACGCTGTTAACAGGGGTGTGGGTCGACTCCCAGCCCAAGTATGACAGTATCATCACAACAGATATTACCAACATCATCCACGTATTCAACGACGGGGGGTATCGGACAATCATGTCCGCGCCGGGGACGACGACGGCCGCGGATGATTGGAAACGGTTCTACCCGTTTGACGAGTACTACTTTGCGGGAGATTTCGACTATCAGGGACCTCCGTTTTGTTTCGGAGAGATGCCGGACCAATACCAGCTCAACAAACTGCGTACAGGCCCTCTCAGCCGCAAAATCGAAGAAAATCAGGAATCCGTGCCGCTTTTTCTCATGGCGATGCTCGTAAGCAGCCATACTCCGTTCAATATTGTCCCCTCATATATACCGGATTGGGACAGCATCACCGACGGCAGTGAATACTACGAGTTGGAAAATCCTCGATTCCGCAACAACTGGATCAGTGGGGAAGAGTATCCCCAAGGGTATACCGCATCGATCGCCTATGTATTGAAAACCCTTACTGCCTTTTTCTCCGACTATATAGAGGATGAATCACTTATCATTGTAGTCGGGGACCACCAGCCCCGGTTCCCGGTACGGGAGAAGGAAGCAACGAGATCGGTAATTGCCCATATTCTCTCGAGAGACCAAGAGCTGGTAGCACCTTTCTTTGATTACGGTTTCAAACCGGGTCTCAAACCGGACCAGCTCCCTCCCCATCCCAAACTGGACCGGTTTGCTCCTATGCTGCTGGATATCAGCAGGAGTGTTTACAGCTTCGAGAGGGAGCTTTTTTAAACACGAGGTAGCGGTATTCGAGAATCCTCCGCTCGAGCAGATACTGGAGCGCATCACCTCCGATCATGTTTTCCAGCCAGGACGGGCGAAACGGGAGAAGTACCATGAAAAAAACCGCAAAACGGATAAGCTTATCACGGGCCCTGGACAATTCCAGAAATCCGGTAAGATCACGGTCCTCCTCGAGTCGAAAACCGTATCTGCGAGCAAGCGTAATAAACAGTTTCGCCGAAATCAGACCGTGGGCTTTCCAATTTTCCCTAAACCGGGAGACCATCCGGGCCGCTTTTTTAGAAAGGGGGCGCTCTTTCCCGTCTTCTGATAAGAAATCATCGCAGACGATCAACACATCACCTGCTCTGCAGAACCCGCTGAGATGACCGATCAGCTGCTCAACTGATGGTGCATGGAGAAAAGACTCTATTCCGTAGAGCAGAGCCGCACCATTGCCCCGCTTTTTTTCAAGTGTTTTGTAGAGGGTGGCATCGAGATAACTTTTCGCATCAATAGTGATCCGGGCCTCCATTTCCTTCTCTCTGATAAGACGTCCGCCTTCTGCCGCCTGCACCCTGCTGATTGTCACTCCGTAGAACCGTGCACTACAATCCTGGGCAAGATAGAGCATACTCCCCCCGATACCGCAGCCCAAATCCACGACCAGATCAGGTTGGCTCTGTTCGGCAGCGCTTCTGATAAGATCATGCACATAGTGCATCCCCTCCTCCCTCGTCGAGACCCCGGAGGCCCACACCGCACGGTGAATTGCCAGAACTGAGCCCCCCTGTCCCAAGGAGAGAAACCGTTTTGTATTCCGGTCGTAATATCGGACAACCGTCTCTTCTTTGTCTCTTTTTCCGGGGTTTTTGCCCATTTTCCTTGTAAAAAACTTCATACAACTCTCATAGAAGAGGCTCTTTCAAAATTAAGACTAATTTTGAAAGAGCTACCTAAATATAAAGTGAAGTTTTTGGTAATTTATTGTAATACAAGATATTATTCATCCATAACCAAAAACTTCAAGGCTTCATGTAAAAATAACCGATTTTTGCATGAAGCACAGAACTCTAATAAAATTGACTTACTTCTAACTAATTAGTATAATTTATGTCGACTAATATAGTAAATTTTATAATCACTATGGAAAAGTATTATATTCCTGAACAGAAGCAAAAAGAAAGTAGCCGGAACGTATTTATAAGAGAAGTTTCGACGGTCGACCTCCCTACTTCATTCGGTTTCTTCAAACTGAAGGCATTCGTAAATGAACAAACCGAAGAGGAATATATTACCCTTCTTCACGGTGAACTCGAGGACACAGAACACTGCCCAGTCCGTGTCCATTCCCAGTGCTTTACCGGAGATGTTCTCGGTTCTCTCCGGTGTGACTGCAGAGCTCAGTTGATAGCATCCCTAAAATACATCCAGAAACATCCCTGTGGACTGCTCATCTACTTAAGCCAGGAAGGACGTGGTATCGGACTTCTCAACAAAATTCGGGCGTATCATCTTCAAGATCTAGGCTATGATACTGTAGATGCAAACCGGACCCTCGGTCTTCCTGATGATACCCGCGACTACAGCGCTGCTGCCGAAATTATTAAACGTTTCGGCATCCGCTCCGTTGCCCTGCTTACCAATAATCCGCTCAAAGTGTCCGGACTGAAAGAAAACGGTATCAAGATTTCACAACGGATCGCTTTACATACAGAACCGAACGATCACAACAAATTCTATCTAATTACGAAAAAAAACAGAATGGGACACCTGTTCTAAAAACACTCATCCCGTACTTCCGGCCAGAACTCCTTTTAACCGCAGAGCAAAGAAACCGGTAACAAGCAGCACCAGCACATCGTTTAAGGGAAAGCTGTAGATAAGTCCCTTCAGTCCAAAAAATGGATAGAGAACAAATAAAACCGGAACGAGCAGAACACCCTGTCTGAACAAGGCGAGAAGAGCGGCGGGAACGGCCGCCCCCAGAGCTTGATGGAGGGTGATCATCACTGCCTCGAACCCGAAGAAAGGAAACAGAAGTGCAATTGAGCGAAGCAACTGTACTCCGAGAGTAATCATCTCCTCGCTGTCGCTGAACAACATCATTATCCTGCCGGGAAAAACCAGGAGGACCGCCGCGAACACCGATCCAAAAATAGTCAGCCAGAATGTTGCGGTCTTTGCAGCACTTCGTACTCGGTTAGGCTTACCGGCGGCGAAGTTGAATCCGGCAATCGGCTGGAGCCCCCTGCAGAAACCGAAGACAAGGTACACCGCAAAAAAGAACACACGCATAACAATCCCGATTGCCCCGAGGGCCGCATCACCGTATCGACCGGCTATTGTATTGAGAACCGCAATGACGATGCTCAACAGTCCCTGATTAATGAGGCTCGGGATTCCGATTTTTACTATCTCAGCGGCGATTCTTCCCGCCCCTGTACGGCGGTGAAATCTTATCCGTACTGCGGCCCGCCGGCTTCTATAGTAGAGCAGGTAGAAACAGCCGGTAATGAATTGGGCGGCAACTGTGGCAACCCCTGCCCCTTCTATACCCAAACCGAACACAAAGATAAAGAGAGGGTCTAAAACGATATTGACCACCGTCCCCGCTACCATAGCAACCATGGTGAAGGTGACATTTCCTTCAGCCCTTATGGTATAACTCGAGGACATGTTGATAATGGTGAGAAAAGAACCGAATACCAATATTCGCGCGTACTTGTACGCATAGGGAAGAATTGTCTCGGTTGATCCGAACACGATAAGGAGCTTTCGAAGAAATGCAAAAGAGAAACCGGTTACCGCGATGCCCAAAACAACTACTCCTGATACAACGAGAAACCCCGCTGTATCAGCCTTATCGTTTTCTCCCGCACCTAAAAATCTCGAAATGACCGATGCCCCGCCGATTCCGAACACCAGACCGATGCTGCCGATAAGAGCAAATATGGGAAAAGAAACGGTAAGAGCACCCAGAGCTTCCGTACCCAGTTTCCCGATAAAAAAAGTGTCGGTGAGACTGTAGATGACCGTGGTCAGGGTAGTGAGTACGGACGGAAAGGCGAGACGGAAGAGTAGCCGGTTGACCGGCATCGAGCCGAGAAACGAAGGAGTTGATCGGTCCATGGACCGTCAGTATATCACAAGCGTAATTCGGTTGCATTATCAGCACAATAGGTTACAATTTACTCTATAACAACGTTCCAAGGAGAAAAGATTATGAATTACGAAACGGTTATGACCATGACCTCTTCCAACATCAAATACGGTTTCGGCGCTACCGCGGAAATAGGGTTCGATATGTCGGAATTAGGGGCGCGCAGGGTGATGGTTGTAACTGATAAGAATTTGAGCTCCGCACCCCAGGTGCGTACGGTCTTGCATAGTCTCAAAGAATATAATATCGATGCCGTCCTCTACGATCAGGTGCGGATCGAACCGACCGACCTGTCCCTAAAAGAGGCTGTAACATTTGCAGTAGACGGCAGGTTCGACGGGTTTGTCGGTGTCGGGGGAGGCTCGAGTATCGATACGGCAAAGGCGGCCAATCTCTACTCCACCTATCCGGCGGATTTCTTAGATTATGTCAATGCTCCTCTCGGGAAGGGAGAACCTGTCCCGGCACCTCTGAAACCGCTTATCGGGGTCCCAACCACTGCCGGAACGGGGAGTGAAACCACCGGAGTAATCGTGTTCGACTTTCTCGAAAAGCATGCAAAAACAGGGATAGCGCACCGTTATATCCGGCCGTCCTTAGGGATTATAGATCCTGAAAATACGAGATCGATGCCCCGTATGGCTGCCGCCTCGACCGGGTTCGACGTTCTCGTCCATGCCCTCGAATCGTTTACAAATCTCCCTTTTAACAAGCGGGAAGCACCAGATCACCCCCGCAATAGACCCGCGTACCAGGGTTCGAACCCGATAAGTGATGTGTGGACGAGACAGGCAATCCGGATGGTCAGCCGCAATATTGTCGAAGCTGTTCATCACCCGGAGAACGATACGGCACGGGACCAGATGATGCTTGCAGCTATGTTTGCCGGCATCGGGTTTGGCAACGCGGGACTGCACCTCCCCCACGGTATGTCATATCCTGTCTCCGGGATGGTACGTGAATATACGCCGGAAGGGTACCCGGAGGGTACTCCGATCATTCCTCACGGTATGGCGGTTGTACTAAACGCGCCGGCTGCATTGAAGTTCACCGGTCCCGCTAATCCTAAACGGCATCGGGAAGCCGTCCAATTGATGGGTGGTGAAACCGAGGGAATACCTGATGATGATACAGGCAAAGTGCTTGCCGATATGGTTGCAGAATTGATGAAGCAGACGGGAATGCCGAACGGTCTTGCTGCAGTTGGCTACACAGAAGAGGATATTCCCCGTTTGGTGGAGGGGACCCTTCCCCAGCACCGGGTTACAAAGCTTTCTCCCAGGCCGTTTACAGCTGAAGACTTAGAAGCTCTGTTCCTTGATTCACTCGTTATTTGGGAGTAGACTGTAGCTGACCGCGAAACCGAAATGGATACAGCGCAAGGAGGAGCATTGTGGAGTATAACATCCATCAAAACGAACTGTGGTTCGAAGTAGGAACAACAATAGGAGAATATCTCAAACTCCTAAGTGAAGTGCGGACCAATCCCTGGTCATATCTTGTCATTCCCACCCAAATACCTCTCAATAGCCAGAAAGAACCGTACCGTCAAAAGCTGATTGACGGAATAAACAGCGGTTTAGAAGGCAACATTGCCTATTTCAACTATCAGATCAGTAACTGGGGGCCGTTTTCCTGGCGGTTCAAACTGCAGGTCGATACAGGGGGGAAAAACAACCGTATCTGTTTCCTCTATGGAGACGATATACACCGCAGACTGCTCTTTGGTGATGTCCCGAAGGAGACGGTGAACAAGATCGAAGAGGTTTTGATGAATGAACTGTTTACTCTGCCTATCGAAGCTCCGGACAAAGATGATTACATTGATGTACTTGCTTCCGTTCTCATGGAACCGCTCGCATCAAAGAAGATTACGATCGACCGGCTCCACCGGTACACGGACAACAGAATCCGGTTCGATCTCGTTTTTGATGATATCAGATACCATTTGGTGTGCAATACGAAAGAAATAAAGGAGAACTCGGTATATACCGAGTTCACCCTCTTTTTCGAAGACTAATGACTTTCAGGAGTCTACTTCTTCCAGTTTTCGGGCCGCAGTGACCGGACTGCCGCACCTGCCTGCCACATTTCGGATTCACGCATCTCCTTGAGTTCGGCCCCCAGTATGTCCTGGTAATCCGCTGAACTCAGGCTGTCGATAACCCGCTGGGTCTCAGTTCCCTCTTTTACACTCTGATACAGCTTTTCGAAGACAGGGTCGACAGCTTCACGGAACTTATGCCGCCAATCGAGTGCACCCCGCTGAGCGGTGGCACTGCAGTTGGAGTACATCCAGTCCATGCCGTTTTCTCCTACGAGCCGGATAAGGCTCTGGGTAAGCTCTTCAACAGTTTCGTTGAAAGCCTCACTCGGAGAATGGCCGTTTTTTCTCAATACATTGTACTGCGATTCCATGACTCCGGCCAAGGCCCCCATCAATACACCCCGTTCGCCGGTCAGATCGCTGTATACTTCATTTTCGAAGGTAGTGGGAAAAAGATATCCGGAACCGATGGAAATACCCACGGCCAGGGTCCGTTCCTTTGCTCTGCCCGTAAAATCCTGGTGTACGGCGTAACTGGAATTGATGCCGCTTCCGCTCAAGAAGTTCTTTCTTACACTTGCCCCGGAGCCTTTCGGTGCGACCAGAATTACATCGATGTTCTCCGGAGGAATAACCCCGGTCCTCTCCTTATACACAATGGAAAATCCGTGGGAGAAATAGAGCGCGTCGCCTTCTTTGAGGTGCGGCTTCAGTTTGGGCCATACCGTTCGCTGTCCCGCATCGGAGATGAGGTACTGGATGATAGTCCCCCGTTCCACAGCCTCTTCGATGGGAAAAAGAGTTTCTCCCGGGACCCAGCCGTCATTCAAGGCCCGCTCATAATCACGCTTAAAATCTTTCGATTGTCCGATGATTACATTGAACCCGTTATCTTTCATGTTGAGCGCCTGGGCAGGCCCCTGGACACCGTAGCCGATTACAACGATAACTTCATCCTTGAGTATGTCCCTCGCCTTCTCCAAGGTAAACTCGTCTCGGGTGACAACTTCTTCTTCTACACCGCCAAAATTTATCTTTGCCATAACAATCTCCTTTACCTATATATATCAAAAAGCCGCCGCTTTATAAAGTGTTTTATTTGAGATACAATATTGCAGATTTCGCAATGGACCAGCATCACCTGCACCTATTTTTAGAACTTGCCGACTCACTCCATTTCGGGCGTACCAGCCGGAAGTGCAACATCAGCCCCTCCGCCTTGAGCAGGGCCATTCAGCGGCTCGAGGATGAATTGGGAGAGCCGCTTTTCTTCCGTGATAACCGTTCGGTCAGACTCACCACAGCGGGTACGCTGTTTCGCGACTATGCGATTGATGTGCTCGACGGGTGGG
Source organism: uncultured Spirochaetales bacterium (assembly GCA_964557375.1). Taxonomy (GTDB): domain Bacteria; phylum Spirochaetota; class Spirochaetia; order SPDA01; family CAZJBZ01; genus CAZKZZ01. Next base: position 13,407 of record CAZKZZ010000044.1, read on the forward strand.
ACGAGCTCAAAGAAAAGCTGCGGCTCGAAGGGGAGACGCTTACCGGAGAGCTGAGCCTGTACTGTTCCGTAACCGCCTGTTACAGTATTCTCCCCGCGCTCCTCCAGGAATTCAGGAGAGAGCACCCCGGAATACACATCAATCTGCAAACCGGTGATGCCGCGAGTGCGGTAACCAGGGTAATCAACAATGAGATCGATATCGTTATAGCCGCCAAACCTGACCGTCTCCCCAGACACCTTGATTTTCTTCCGCTCACCGATACTCCGCTGCTCTTCATCGCACCTGCCATTCCGTGTGAGGTCGGGAACCTTACCGAAGCGTCCCCCATACCGTGGGAACGGGTCCCCATGATCCTTGCTGAACGGGGTCTGGCCCGAAGACGGGCAGAGACCTGGTTCAGAGACCAGGGGATCAAACCTCTTATTTATGCTCAGGTCTCTGGGAACGAAGCAATACTGGCCATGGTCAGAGTCGGATGCGGCGTCGGCATTGTTCCCGGGCTGGTGCTCGAGAAGAGTCCGATCAAAACCGACATCAGAGTACTCTCGGTGGAGCCGTCACTGACCCCATACTCGGTCGGTTTGGTTACGCAGAGAAGGAGACTCGCTTCACCGTTAGTTTCAGCATTCTGGAACGTAGCCGGGAGAGAAGCTGAATAAAAGACGTGTTACAGGCGGAGCCTCTTGGTGAAAATGCCGGGACACAGTTCGAGCACTTCCTCCTCGTAGTGGGTGATAAGGAGGATGCTCCGCCCCACTGAGGCCGCCTCACCTGTGAGCACCGAGAGAAACCGTTTTCTGTTGTGCGGGTCGAGACCCTGCAGCGGCTCGTCTAAAAGGAGCAGTTCAGGCCCTTTGATGAGTGCGCGGGCCAAAAGGATAAGCCGCTGTTCGCCATAGGAGAACCAGGAGAAATGGTCCTGTTCTCTCCCCTCGAGACCGATCCGTTCGATCCATTTCTCTGCCTCGAGGTTCCGGTCGGCATCCGGTGCTGAAAACAGTCCGATGGAATCAAAGAACCCCGAAAGCACAGTCTCTATCGCCGGGACGTCACCTCGGTATCCCATGTGCAATTCTGTTGAAAGAAATCCGAACCGTTTTCTGATCTCCCAGAGGTTGTCCCCTGTGCCCCGCCTCCGGCCGAATAGGGAGATATTATTCGCGTAGACCTGGCTGTTGTCCCCGGTGATGAGCCGAAACAGGGTTGATTTCCCGCTTCCGTTTGGCCCGGTAATGATCCAGTTTTCACCGAGGTATACATCCCAAGAAAAATCTTTGATTATCGTGTGATTATGAAACGATACGGTCACCTGGTCCATAGAGACAACAGGGCTGTTAGGACCGGCTTCACTTTTCATTTCCCCTTTTTGTGCCTCTGCGGGAGAGTGATTATAGGGGCTTTTGAGCCCATCCCGGTACTCCGTACTCTCCGTTGCATCACTGTAGAGAGAGGCGAACTGCGGCGAGCTGAATACCTCGGAGCGCCCTCCCTGGGCTATAACAGTGCACTGTTTTAAACAGATTACATGGGTAAGCTCCTCGACCAAGTGGTCCAGCCTGTGGGTTGCGAGAAGCACCGTTACCGGCCGCCTGCGGACAGCAGCTGAAATGATACGGTCCAGTTGTTCCCTGCCTTCCCGGTCCAGTCCCTCAAAAGGTTCGTCCAGTATCAGCACCTCCGGTCTTTTTGCCAGGGCCCGTGCGATCAACGCCCTCCGGATCTCCCCGGTAGACAACGTGATTATCGGCCGTGATAAGAGGTGTTCCAATTCGAGAGTGCGTGCAATCTCTGTCGTCCCATTTACGACCTCTGTTACCGTCAGGCTGTTCTCCGGTTTACCGCTGAAACTGAACGATCTCCTGTTCCGCTCCGCGTGCGTGTAGAGGTCCTGCTGCTGTTCAAAAGAGACATAGCCGATCCCCTCCGGTTGTAGGACCCGCGGGTCCCGTTTTACACGGCCTGCAACCACCGTATATTCATCGATAAAAGCACGTACTAATGAACTCTTTCCCGAACCGTTTGGACCGAGTACGGCCCAATGCTCTCCCCGTTTAATCGTCCAGCTCGTATGTTCGAGGATATGTTTATCCCGCACTCGAATCGTGACATCATCGAGGGCCAAGAGGACCGTGTTTTCAGGCATTCTCCTATACTGCCTGTTCTCACCGATCGAAGTCAAGAAACAAGAGCGGAAGGGTCGAAATCACTTTTGCACATCACTCTTGCACATCATGAGCGTTTATGTCATTCTACCTTAGTAAGGAGATAAGGTTTATGGAAATCAACAGCAGCAAAGAGCCGATCCGGCTATTCAAATCCGATTTTCTCGAGTTTTTTTCGCACATCAATCCGATTGTTGTCCTGGTCATCTATGTTCCGGTGCTCGCCTTTTTTCTGGCGCGTTCTTTCATATTCAACGGAGGCACCCTGTATCAGATACCTGTAGGATTCATCCTCGGTCTCGTTATCTGGTCAGTGGCAGAGTACCTGCTTCATCGGTTTGTTTTTCATTTTACTCCCCGAAATCCGACACAAGAGAGAATATCGTTTCTCTTCCACGGTGTACATCATACGCAGCCAATGTCGAAAACGAGGCTGGTCATGCCCCCGGCAGTAAGTATTCCGCTGGCAATAATCTTCTATCTGCTTTTTCTCTTTTTTATCGGGGTGGTACTAGGAGGATATACATGGGTGGCCCCGACTTTTGCCGGTTTTACAGCTGGCTATATCATATACGATATGCTACACTACTCAATGCATCATTTTCAGTTAAAAAACGGGTACCTTCTTTTAGTGCGGAAGCATCACATGCAGCACCATGCAAAAACCCCGAACATGCGGTTTGGTGTGAGCTCACCTTTCTGGGATTATATATTCGGGACACAGCCGAAGGAGCAGCCTGAGTAAGAACGGAAGGAGCATACTATGCAATACAGAAAACTTGGTAAAACAGGATGGGATGTCGGGGAGATCAGTTTCGGCGCCTGGGCCCTCGGCGGTCAATGGGGCGATCAGCGTGACAGCGATTCTCTCGAAGCACTTCATACAGCGGTCGAACGGGGTGTCAACTTTATAGACACAGCGGTCCGTTACGGTAACGGAAGAAGCGAGCAGGTTATCGGTAAGTTTTTAAAAGAAACTGACAAACGCATCTATGTGGCAACAAAAACACCGCCCACTCCCCTTCCCTGGCCGCCGACCCCGTACTGCAATATCGACGAACGGTACAATGAAAAGTGGGTCCGGGAACAGGTAGAAACGAGCCTTCGCAATCTCGATGTAGAGTGCATCGATTTGCTCCAATTACACACCTGGACGCGTACATGGAACACCAATCCCAGGGTATTCGATATTCTCAAAAAACTGCAGGATGAAGGAAAAATACAATACGTGGGCGTTTCCACTCCTGAACATGACCAGAACGGAGTTATCGGTCTGATCCGCGGCGGCTACGTTGATACCGTTCAGGTAATCTATAACATCTTCGAACAGGAACCGGCCGCGGAACTGCTGCCTGCAGCCCGGGAACACAATGTCGGGATCATCGTCCGGGTTGCTCTCGATGAAGGATCTCTTACCGGTAAATTCTCCCAAGATTCGTCTTTCCCCGATTCGGATTTCAGGACCCGCTATTTTTCAGGAGACAGGCTTTCTCGGACCGTAAAACGGGTGGAGAAATTAAAAGAAGATGTAGAGGGGAGCGGCTTGGAGATGTATCAGATTGCATTGAAGTTCGCCCTGTCCCATCCGGCGGTCTCTACCGTTATTGCGGGGATGAGGAATGTCGAACAGGCTACTGCCAATACCGCCGTCTCAGACCTTCCGCCCCTCGATGACACTCTTGTCGAGAAGCTTCACGGCCATCTCTGGCGGAAAGGGTTCTGGTACCAGGGATAGAGGGGCCGGCTCGCCGCGGAGCATACCGAAATTACTCTTTTTCTCCTTTTGATTTGAAAAATAGTATGTTCCGAGGCACTTTTACCCCGCCGAACCCGATCAGTACGGGCAGTACAGTGAGGGAGAGAACGGCAGTGGTGATCATGGAGAGTGCGATAATCCACCCCATGTCCATGATAATGCGATAAGCGGAAAAAAGAAGTACTAAAAACCCGATACCCACAGCCACTGCATTGGAAAGGATCCCTTTCGCACTTTCCACTACCGCACTCACAATCGATTGTCGATATTTCCCCGAACGGAGATAGTGAGACCGGAACCGATGGAAATAGTGTATGGCATAATCAACCCCTACCCCCAATCCCACGGAGGCGATGATTGCCGTGGCCGGGTTGAGACTGATGTCGGTAAGCCACATAACTGCAAAATTGAACAGCACTGCAATCGTCACCGGGGTCGCTACGAGTCCGCCGATGATTGGGGACCGGAACATGACCGAGAGCACTACCAAAATCGTGGCCAGGGTTACGATCAGACTGATTATCTGACTGCGGACGATATTCTCTCCGTTTATGAGTCTGATATAATCTCCCGCGAAGCGGGCTTCGATATTCTCCGGCAGCTCCTCGGCGATAACCGGTTCGAGTTCTTCGACCAGCTTTTTCAACTCCGCGGTATTCGAATCTTTGAGACGTACATGCAGACACACGGTAGAAAAAGAAGGATCGACATAATTGTCGATCATTCCCGCGCTGACCTCTTCGTTTGTGGCAATCATCGAAACGAGCCTCCGGAGAAACATCTCGTTCTCGGGGAGAACAAAGTACTGCTCGTCACCGCCTCTCAGCGTGTAGTAAAAGGTTTTAATATAGTCGGTGAGTGACATCGTATAGCCGACGTTGTCGTTTTTTTCCGCTGCTTTCTGAATCGCCTCGAGAGCAAAAAGAGCGTCCGGCTGCTTGAACCGCTCATCCTGGTCGGATTCCAATACAATATAGAGCGTACTGATCCCGCCCATCGTTTCCTCTATTTTTTCAGTAACCTGCCGTATCGGTGTGGACTCTTTAAAATAGCGTACTTCATCGGTGTCCGCGTCCATCTTTACAATTCCCAACACGGAAAGTGTGAGCATAACAGCAACGATAAGCAGGATTATCAGTTTGTATTTTAAAAGAAACTCGGTGACATGCTCGAAGAACCGAAGCCTGTGAAACGCTTTTTCCTGTTTCTCAGGTTTATGCCGAGTCGATATTCGCAGCCGAGAGAGGATTATCGGAATAAACAGAAGGGAAAAGCCCATCGCAATCAACACCCCGAAGGCGAGAAATAGCCCCATATTTTTGAGAGATTGACCGGAAGAGAACACAAGAGAAGAGAACCCTAAACTGGTCGTAATGGAGGTTAGAATGACCGGTACGGTCAACTGCTTCATCGTTCTCTTTACTGCCAGGAAAGGGGGGTTGCCCCGGTTTGAAAAGTGCAGAAACTCAGTGAGGATATGGATACCGTTAGCGCATCCCAAAGAAATGAGAATAACCGGGATCACCGTCTCGGTAATGGTTATCGGAGAGCCTATAATTCCCTTTAAACCGAATGTCCAGGCAATACTGACGAGGGTCACAATAATCGGGATAAACATCCCCCGTACACTCCTCAAAGCGGCGAGCAGAATTACCATGACGACAATAATGGCAATGGGGAATAGTTTTAACAGATCATTGGCCATGTAGCGCATGATATCGGCCTGTATTATGGGATGCCCTGATAATTCTATAGACAGCGACGGGTAATTACCGCGTACGGTTTCGATTCTCTCTCGCAGTGTATCGACAAGGGCTTTCAACCTCGTATCGGAATAACTGATGTCTACAGATACAGGAGCAGTGATGAGTGTAACCCTGCCGTCTTCGCTTACAATCTTACCTGCAAAAAGGGGATTTTCCTGTATGGCGGAGCGGACCTTTTCAACCGCTTCCTGCGACATATCCGGTGAGAATTCGATATCCTCCCTGCCCGGAAGCTGTGCTGCAATAGTAGTGATACTGACCGCCTGCTCTGAGAGCACTCCCTCTATGCTCCGGAGGGTGTGGGTGATTTCTTCTATGCCGGCAAGCGTTTTGGCGGTGAAAATTGACTGGTCCGAAGTCACTAATACCACAATCTCTTCGGTACTGCCGAATTGTTCCTCAATTTTTTGATTATATTGAAAATTCGGATCGTCAGCCGGGAGGACGGAGGTAAGGCTTGCGTCAATACGGAGTCTGAATGCAAACAGGGTTACACCGACGGTAAGTACAGCCAGAATAATAAGAATAACAACACGGTTCCTGATAATCCTTTTGAGCATAGTACGAGAATAGAGATAAACGGCTACAAATTCAAGCTCACTACAATCGAGGCATGCCGCTGCTGTGACCTGTTGTGTTTAATGAATAAATAGATTATTTTTTGCCCATGCATAAGTTTATCGTCACACTTCTTCTCATACTCACGAGTCTGTTTTCAGGATATATATTTCAAAAATTGGTGAATAGCGGAAAAGTGAAGATCGGTCTCGATCTTTCCGCCCTCAGTAAACTGCTGCAAAAAACAGCACTCCTCGTTATCAATCCGGTTGTTTTTTTAGGCGCTGTCTGGATTGTCGATATCGACAACATCCGCTATATTGCGTTGCCCTTTCTCGGAGTTTCCGCTCTTTTTTTAGGCGGCTTCCTCGCCTTTCTGTTTTCCAAAATACTGCACCTCGAGAAGACCCAAACCGGTGTATATATCATAAGCGGGGGGTTCACCAATATCGGAGCAATGGGAGGACTGATAACATTCCTTTTCTTAGGCGAAATCGGTTTTGCTCTTGTTCCTATCTACAAGATTTTCGAAGAGTTTTCCTACTACACAGTCGGCTTCCCCCTGGCAAAATCATTCAGCAGGGATTTCAAACAAGGAGGCCCTCTTCTAGAGAGACTCAAGCTTATTGTTACCGATAAGTTCGTCATTGTGGCCGTCACTTCTATTGCGGTCGGGTTCATTCTAAACGGTACCGGCGTTCCCCGCCCCCAATTCTACGCACCATTGAATGAGGTGCTGATACCTGTTTTATCGGTCGTTCTTATTTTTTCGATCGGTTTGGTAATACAGTTCAGCAGTGTAAAGACCTATCTCAAACCGAGCGTGCTCATTGCAGTAATAAAATCCATAATCGTTCCTGCTGCTATAGCAACCGTAGCGTATTTTATCGGGTTAGGAGAAATTGCGGATGGTCTTCCCTTAAAAGTTGTAATAATCCTTGCAGCCATGCCGGTAGGGTTTATTTCTCTCGTCCCTCCTGCTCTCTACAACCTCGATACCCATTTAGCAAACTCCAACTGGATAGTTTCTAATCTGGTAACTCTTGGGTGTATTCCGGCCCTCTATTTCGTGGTTACAGCAGTGTAACCCGGTTACAGACGTTTACAGACGCCCGGTTTCCCTTTACAATTGAAATACACCATGGAACAGTTACAGCAAGCATTTAAGGCAAAATATGACGGAAAACCGACGCATACGGTGAAGTCTCCGCTTCGGATCTGCCCCCTCGGCGCACACATCGACCATCAGGGAGGGGTTGTGACGGGGATGGCTTTACAGGAGAGTGTAGACCTCGCATTCAGTGCAAACGATGACGGCTATATTAGGGTGCAGAGTCTCGATTTTCCCGATGAAGAGTATTTCCATGTGGATGAGGTTCCGGGAATGATCCTCGGATTTTGGGGAAATTACCTGCGGGGCGCGGTACTTTCTCTCGCGCGGGATTATAAACTGCGAAAAGGATTAAACGGGGTAATTCAAGGGAAAATCCCTATCGGGGGCTTGAGCTCTTCAGCCGCGGTCACAACAGCCTACCTCATGGCCCTTTGCCGGGTAAATGAAATAACAGTTTCCCCTATGGAACTTATTCGGTACAGCCACTGGGTAGAAAACGAGTTTATCGGGCTCAATAACGGGATCCTCGACCAATCTTCGAATATATTGAGCCAAAACGGGTTTCTCATGTATATGGATTGTTCAACGGAAGGGTTCGAGCTCGTACCGCGTTCTGATACCATGCCCGAGTTCGAGATAGTGATTGTCTATTCCGGTATCAGCACAACCTTGATCAAGACCGATTATAACAATCGGGTGGATGAATGCAAGGTAGCTGCCTGGACCCTCCAGGAATTGGGTAATCTGGAGATAACACCGTTCAAACAGGTCAAACTAGGAGATATTCCGGATGACGTTTACCGGGCACAACGGGATGAGCTTCCCGGTCGATTTAGACGGCGGGCGGACCATTTCTTCTCGGAAGTCGAACGGGTGAATCTCGGTGTAAAGGCGTGGGCGAATGGAAATATACAAACATTTGGTAAACTGATGTTTGAATCCGGGGAAAGTTCCATCCGTAACTATGAATGCGGCTGTGATGAGCTTATCACTATTTACGAAACGCTCAAAGCATGTGAAGGTGTCTACGGTGCCCGATTTTCAGGTGCGGGGTACAGAGGTGCGTGTATCGGTATTATCGATCCTGCTTTCGAAAAATCGATTAAGAGCAGAATCGATTCGGTATATCCTCAGAAACATCCACAATTTCGCGACAAGTATGAAGTTTTTTTCAGCACCACAGATGACGGAGCAAGGACAATTGAACTATGAAATGTATAATTCTATCAGCAGGCTATGCTACTCGACTCTATCCATTGACAAAAGGCTTTCCAAAACCGCTCCTCGAGGTGGGCGGCAAACCGATTCTCAATCACATTGTAGAGAATGCATTGAATGTCGGTCAGCTAAACGGGATAATCATCGTTACCAATGACAAATTTTGTTCACATTTTGAGGATTGGCTGAGCCGCTACAGCCAAACGGAATTGTTCGGCCAGACTCCTGTTACAATTATCAACGACGGGTCAAAGACCAACGAAGAGAGACTCGGCGCTTTGGGCGATTTAGATCTGGCAGTAAAAAGTGAAGATGTCGATGATGAGTGTCTGGTACTGGCCGGAGATAATCTATTCGATTTCTCTCTTTCCGATTTTGTCAATTTTTTCTATCAGCGTCGGGCGGACTGCATCACCACCCATCGTCTCGAAGACCGTAAAAAACTCAGACAAACCGGTGTCATTCAGATGGTCGGTATCGGTCGGGTAATAGATTTCGAAGAAAAACCGAAGAATCCGGCTACCTTCTGGGCTGTCCCTCCCCTTTACCTCTATCGAGCGGAAACTCTCACTAAGCTGCTTCCGCAGTATCTCGCGGAGGGAAACAATGCAGATGCTCCAGGACTTTTTATCCCCTGGCTGCTTTACAAGGAGCCGGTTTACGCGTTTCGGTTTGGGGGAAATCGATACGACATCGGAACATTGGAAAGTTATGAGGCAGTAAAACAGATGTACGAAACCTCAACTCTCTGATTCATTCCTCGGTTTTTTGAGATGTTTGGGAGTCATCCTGTCTCGGGCAATTTTGAAGGCGTAGCGCATAATGGTCTCCGTGCTCACATTCGGTCCGTGGCGGCGTTTCATAATAAGGACGATTGCCTTCAGAGCATCTTCACTCAAAGATAAATAAATAAAACGGTCACGCTCTTCCGGTGTCATGTCTTCCCACTCGACCATATCTATACCCCCCTTATTCTTTATAATAACCCGATCAGGTTATTGTGATGCAAGCACCTCGAGCCAGGAAGGATACCCGTAAGAGTTAGAAAGCTCAAACCCACTCAGTTCATCACCGAGACTACGAAGGAGGGCCGAAAAAAAATGGCCGGCTGCAGTTCGGATGTTGTCCTCGAGCATTTCAGGCCTGCCGAATGCTTCGAGGCC